>CAZKVW010000122.1:0-1839 GCA_964556285.1 uncultured Muribaculaceae bacterium | reverse complement strand
TTGGTGACTTTACAGCCCGCGCACCAGCGCGAACCATTGGTCCGCAGTCTTGATGTCGCCCTTGCTCCAGCAGCTGCCGAAGCTGTAGGAGAAGGTCTCGCCGGACTTGACTTTCTTGCAAGTGAGGCCATGTGTGCCGTCCTCCGTCACGAAAGAGCCCTCCGCGCCGGGCACATGCACCGCGACTCCAATCATGCCGTCCTCCGGCTCAACGCTCTGGTCGGAGGCATGCTCCCACAAGGCGTAGCGGTCATCCAGCACGAGTTCCTCCACGACGGTCTGCTGGGCGGGGTGGCGGAACACTCCCGCAGCCACGGTCAGCTCGTCGCCGAGCTCTCCGGAGAATGTCCAAGTGTCCTCTACTTGGACGAAATACGTGCCTGGAGTGACGGTGAATTTCTTGTCGAGAGCAATCTTCTCCCCCTTGGTCTCCCACTCAGGATAATGCAGGACGAACACGACCTTGTCCGGGGCCTGCTCAATTATCTCGTATGAGCGCCAGTTGGTGGCCGGGTACTGTATCTCTCCGTCGATGAGAGCTGCCGACGCGCCTCCGCCAAGGCTGACGGCGACCTTGTAGCAGTCCTTGCCGTTGCCCCAGTCCTTGTGATAAGTCTTGCCGTCCTCGAGCTCCATGCGGTAGCGCTCGTTTGCAACCAGCGCTCCGGGAGTCTTGACCCAGATGTCTATGCCGGGCGCGGTGGGGTTGCCCTCAAGCGCCTTGCCGTAGATGCGCCCCGCGATGAGGTCGTTCTCAAACACGAAATCGTCCATCCTCTCGGGCACGTAACGGGCCATCACCTTGGCTTCCTGCTGCTTGCTGCCGCCGCAGGAGGCGGCGGCCAGCGCTGCCGCCGCCAGCAGGAGCAGTGTTGATATTCTCTTAATCATTGTATTGGCGTATTTTCCTGTAATGCAGATTCTTCACTACGCTCAGAATGACAGCGTTGCATCAATGTTTTATCGCAGGTCCGTCGTCGCGCACCAGTCCATGTCGTTGTAGTCGTCGTTCTCGCCGCACATGCCCCAGATAAAGGTGTAGTTGCGTGTGGCGCATGCCGAATGGATGCTCCATTGCGGGGAGATGACCGCCTGCTCGTTGTGCATCCAGATGTGGCGGGTCTCCTGCGGCTCGCCCATGAAGTGGCACACGGCGGCGTCAGCTGGCACCTCGAAATAGAAATACACTTCCATCCTGCGGTTGTGCGTGTGGGCCGGCATGGTGTTCCAGGTGCTGCCCGGCGCGAGCTCGGTCATGCCCATCTGCAGCTGGCAGCAGGGCACGACTTCCTTGACAAGGAGACGGTTGATGGTGCGCTCGTTGGCCTCTTCCAGAGAGCCGCAGTGCATCACTACCGCATCCTTTTTACTGACTTTCTTGACCCCAGTCTCCTTGTGCGCGGTGGCCGAGCAGAAGTAGAAATGGGCCGGAGCCGCCGCGTCGTCACTCTTAAAAGTGACATGGCGGTTGCCGCGCCCGACGTAGATGGCTTCCTTGTATTCGAGGTGATATTCATCGTCCCCGACGATAACGGATCCCGGGCCGCCCACGTTGAATATGCCTATCTCCCTGCGCTGCGTGAACCAGTCCGCCCGCAGGATTTCGGGGGCTTCCAGCAGCAGGGGAGCGTCTGTAGGGACAGCCCCGCCGGTGATGATTCGGTCAAACATGGAATACACCATGTTAATCTCCCCGGGAGTCATCACGTTCTCCACGAGGTACTCCTGACGGATGCGCTCGGTATCATAATGCTTGGCGTCCACGTTGCTGGACGCCTGCCTGACTGTACAGTTGACTTTTGCCATGATGTTTTTGGGTGTTGTTGCAGATTCTTCGCT
>CAZKVW010000121.1:0-1992 GCA_964556285.1 uncultured Muribaculaceae bacterium | reverse complement strand
GCCAAATGCCCAAGCGCGTTCTGAACCTATTGGAAAACAAGCGTTTTGTATTTATATTTGCTGGCGACAATTGACGCAGTTAGAGAGCGAATGGACCCAATGACATACAAGGTGCGGATTGCCGACAAACTGCTCTCCGAGAAACTGGATGCTATGGGCGCAGTGCTTATCGAGGGAGCTAAGTGGTGCGGCAAGACAACAACAGCCGAGCAGGCGGCTAAGAGTGTTCTGTATCTTGCAGATACAGACACTTATCGTCAGAACATTGAACTTGTAGAATTGCGCCCGCGCGCTTTGCTTGCCGGATCTCCGCCACTGCTCATTGACGAGTGGCAAGAGGCTCCAAAGCTATGGGATGCCATCAGGTTTGAAGTTGACCACAGGGGTATGACTGGGCAATTCATTCTTACAGGCTCCGCGGCACCTGCTAAAGAGAAGATTGATGAAATACATCATTCCGGGACAGGACGCTTCGCATGGTTGAAGATGCGTCCGATGAGCCTCTTTGAATCTGGGGAATCCGAGGGGACAGTGAGTTTAGCCAATCTCTTTGACGGAAACACTGATTTTGCGGTCAGGACTCCTGATTATGGGCTGGATGACATTGCGTTTATGATGTGCCGTGGCGGCTGGCCTGGGGCGCTTGGGAAAAAGACTGCGGCGGCAGCGCAAATCGTCTCGATGGAATACTATCAGGCCGTAATTCATACTGATATTTCAAAAGTTGATGGCGTGGCGAAGAACTCCGAGCGAGTGAAGCGGCTTATGCGTTCTTATGCCCGTCATCAAGGCACACAGGCTTCCCTTGTCACCATAGCTGATGATATTTCCTCTAATGAGGCGGAAAGCCTGTCCGCAAATACTATTTCGGACTACCTGTCGGCATTGAGGAAGATATTTGTGGTGGAAGACGCTGCGGCATGGAATCCCAATCTGCGTTCCAAGACGGCCATCCGCAGCGGCGAGACCCGTTATTTTGTTGACCCTTCAATAGCTGCGGCGGCATTGGAGATGGGGCCTGATGACCTGTTAGCTGACGTGAATACCATGGGCTTGCTTTTCGAGACAATGGCCGTGCGTGATTTGCGCTGTTATGCTGAAGCCCTGCATGGGGCAATGTATCATTACCGGGACAAAAGCGGTTTGGAGTGCGACGCGGTAATGCACTTGCGTGGCGGACGCTACGGGCTGATAGAAGTGAAACTGGGGGGCGACACTGGCATTGAGGCAGGTGCGGCGACATTGAAAACTTTGGCCTCACGCCTTGATACAAGCAAGATGAAATCCCCCTCTTTCCTGATGGTTCTCATTGCGGTCGGACAGTACGCCTACACGCGCAAGGACGGGGTATTAGTGGTTCCAATCGGCTGCCTGAGACCATAGCGGCACGCCTTGAGAAAGTCACCCCCGCTCTGCCAGTTATCCGGCTATGCCTGATGAATACGATGCCACCGCTACGGGTGTGCCTGTGACACTCTTCAAGGCAGCTGCCGGTTCTTCCGGGAGCGGCACGGTGAGTGTCACCGACCGCTTCGGGACTACATACACGCGCAGTATCAGCTGGTAGAGGCGAATTCTGGGGTGTCGCCCTGTGAGAATCTCGCGCGGCTGCCGGTCTTGCTTGCGGGCGGTGTTTTTTGTATCTTTGGGCAGTGAAAGCGGTCGCGCTCATATCCGGTTCGATACTGTCCCTGCTCGTATGGGCTGGCATTGCTTGTGTCGGGTCTGATGTGAGGGGAGAGAGTCACGATGCGGATTTGTCTCTTGCCAAGGAGGTTACAGGCGTGCAGATTCAGCATGCAGCCGGGAGCGCGTTGCCTGACTGCGGCAAATTGGCCGTTGATGCGTTTTCCGGCTCATGCGGCGGGAGAGCGCTTAGCGGCACGGCCTCGGGCAGTGACATGCTGGCGGAGTGCGGTGGGGTATGCTCCTCGCCAGTCCGCGTCCCTGTGACCGTGCAGCGGCATTCCGCGCATCCCAAGCCCTCGGCTC
>CAZKVW010000120.1:0-2089 GCA_964556285.1 uncultured Muribaculaceae bacterium | reverse complement strand
GCGGGACAGAGAGGAGGGCTCAAGAGGGTGGAGGTGCTCCGCTCTGTGCGGTAATTAATTACCGTGGATGACTCCAGATCTGGGAAGAGATGGCTAGCGTCGGCTTTAAAGTGAGAGCATTACTGGTCCTCATGGCCTGTTAACTTCGAGATTTCAATCCCGGTGGCTGCGGAGACCTGCTCCGGCGGCATCCCCATCCGGAGCATGTTGCGGGCCGCCATCTCCAACCCTTCGGTGCGTCCTTTCTCCAGACCTTTCTCCAGCCCGGCCTTCTCGCCCTCCTCTCGCGCGTAGGCAATCTGGTTGTATATGTCCCTCTCCGTTGTCATGTCGTTGATGTACTTTATCTTCTCGCTCTCGGCCAAGGTAGTGAAATCCGCGCAATCCACCAAACTTTCGAGCAGCGCGTCCCCCTCCGTGTCCGGACGCTCCCTGAAGAACGCCATGTTGCGAAGCAGGTAGCAGAACTTGTCGAGCCGCGTCGCCTCCGGGGAGCCCGGCGGACGGTGGTTGGGAAGCTCGATGAAGATGAACGTCAGGGAGCTCATCGCAACCTCCCCGGTGCCGTCCCAGGTGAAGTGGCAGCGCCTCTCCGCCTTGCCCGGCTCGCTGCCCTCCAGCGTGAAGTTCACAAGCGAGATGACGTAGACCGGCATGAAGCCGTATGTCCGGCCTCGACCTTTCGGCATCTGCATCTGCACAGCGAACGTGGAGTAGTAGAATGTCCTCTCGATGAAGAAGTCCTGCCTCTCCCGCTGAAGCTCCACGATGAACCGCGAGCCGTCCTCGGATGTGCACTCCACGTCGATGCGGACATCCTTTTTCCCTGCGAATGAGTTGACGTGCTCGGTGTTCTCGTAGCGGATGGACCTGATCCGCCTCTCCGGGAGGAGCATCTGGAGGAACGGCAGCAGCACCTTGCCGTCACCCGTCCCGACGAACGCCCGCTTGAACGCGGAGTCGAGGAGGAGGTCAATGAATTTGGGGGCGGCGGGGATGTCCCCGTCATCCGCGCCCTGCTCAAAGTTCGTGGAGGATGCAGCCCCGGCGTAATGGGGTCTCGCGCCGTCCTGAAGCACACGCCGGGAGCCACGCGCGGGGCTGCCCTGGAAGAGATAACCGTCTTTCATAATCTAAAGTTTTAAGTTTTGACGCCCGGCACCGTGCCAGGCCGTGAGACAAAGGTAAGGGATTTCTGGGAAATCGACAACTTCCTCTACAATAACATCAGGGTGCTTCGATGAGATAAGCCGAAGGACATCTGTCGGAAGCCGGCTACAGCAGCATCTCCATGGAGGTGTATTGGGGCGACATGCCCATAGCCTCGTAGAATCCGCGGGCCGCAGGGTTGCCAGCCCACACGTGCAAGGTCATGTTGTGGCAGCCGAGAGAGACTGCCAGCTCACGCGCGCCCCCGAACAGGGCCTTGCCCACTCCCCTCCCTCTGGCGGAAGCGTCCACGCAAAGGTCGTCAATATATAGAGTCGTGACCGGCTGGAGATTGTGTGCGGACGGACGCTGCACAACACAGAACACATAGCCAAGGACTGTCCCGCCATCCTCAGCCACCAACACCGGCGCGTCCGGATCTGCAAAAATCTCACCCAGTTCCTCATCCGTGTATTTCTTGCCCTCGGCCCTGAAAAGGTCTGGCCGCCCCTCGTGGTGGAGCGCAAGCACCTCCCGCAGCAACTTGTCCACCGCCGGGATATCGCCCCTAACGGCTCTTCTGATTGCAAGCCCCATATATGTTTCCATCCATTGTCCTGACAGCAAAATTAAGTAAACTTCAAGAAACTGTTTGAATTTGTTTCCAGAATTTTGCCAAAGGGGTTGCACATAAAGAAGAAAGCGTCTATAGATGTCAAATATCCAAGCCAGCGAACGCACATTAGATTATTAAGCTGATGGCTGTGTATGGTTCACGATTTTTGACGACAAGGATCCGGGACGATTTGGACTGTTCTATGACAACCTCCACAACAGGCCGAACGGCGGTCACGTGTGATGACCGCATCTATCACACAATATAACCTCCTGCAACGCTGTAGATCCAGTCGGCGTGACAGGTGAATTGCAGGAGAGAGCC
>CAZKVW010000119.1:0-2234 GCA_964556285.1 uncultured Muribaculaceae bacterium | reverse complement strand
GTAGGCGAAGACCGCAAATGGCAGGGCAGGGCGTTCTTCATGATTTCGGATGACAACGGGGAGACATGGAGGAGGGGCGCATTCGCCACTGCGGGCAATGAGTGCAGCGCGACCCAGCTCAAGGGCGGGGACATCATGCTCAACAGCCGTGAGTTCACCCGCTGGAGAGAGGAGCATCTCGTGGGCTGGGAGAGCCGCAGGCTGGTGGCAATCAGCAAGGACGGGGGCGAGACCTTGGCCCCTTGCGAGCTGGACTGGAACCTGCCGGAGCCGCGCTGCGAGGGCAGCATCCTGCGCTACAGGCACGGCCACGAGGACGAGGACTGGCTGCTCTTCGTCAACCCCTCCTCGACCAAGCAGCGTTACAACCTCCAGGTCAAGCTCAGCAAGGACGGGGGCAAGAGCTGGAAGCCCATCTGGAAGGCCCCTTACACGATGTGCGCCTATTCAGACCTCGCGGAGCTGCCTGACGGCTCGGTGGCCGTCATATACGAGGCGGGTGAGGAGACCATGCGCGAATGCCTCGCCTTTGACGTCATCCCCCGCAGCTGGATTCAGTAGGCGTGAAAAAACTCGCCTCATCTTCAGTGGATATCTTTCAGGTCTATTTTTCTTCTTGCCGCTGATATGAGATTGCATTTCATGATTGCTGCGGCCGCGTTGGCCGCCCTTGCCTTGCCTGCATGCCGCAGCGAGTACCATTTTCCCGAGGACAGCGTGACGGAGCTGTACAAGGCCGGGGTTGACGGGTACCACACCTACAGGATACCTGCGATGGTTGCCACCCGGCAGGGCAGCATTCTCGCGTTCACGGAGGCGAGGCTCAACACCCATAGGGACTTTGGCGACAAGGACATCGTGCTCAAACGCTCCACCGACGGGGGCAAGACTTGGAGCGGCAACATCATGGTGCTGGAGGATTCCATACAAGCCTGCGGCAATCCTGTCCCGTTCGTCCTGGATAACGGCAGGATTGTACTGCTCAGCATGTGGAAAGACCGTACGGGTGAGGAACGCTACCCGCCGGCTTATGGCACATACAGGGCATTTGTGCAGCATTCGGACGATGACGGGCTGACTTGGAGCGATCCCAAGGATGTCACCCCGGCGTTTCAGACTCCTGCAGACAGCAACTGGATCAAGTTCTTGACAGGACCCGGGCACGGGCTGGTGCTGACGGAGGGGGAGCATGCCGGGAGGCTCGTGGCCCCATGCTATTACCAGTGGGTAGGAGAAGACCGCAAATGGCAGGGCCGGGCGTTCTTCATGATTTCGGACGATGATGGAGAGACTTGGAGGCGAGGAGCTTTCGCCACCACGGGCGACGAGAGCAGCGCGGCGCAGCTCAGCAATGGGGATATCATGCTCAACAGCCGTGAGTTCACCCGTTGGAGGGAGGAGCATCTCATAGGCTGGGAGAGCCGCAGGCTGGTGGCGGTCAGCAAGGACGGGGGCGAGACGCTGAGCCCGAGCGAGCTGGACTGGAACCTGCCGGAGCCGCGCTGCGAGGGCAGCATCCTGCGCTACAGGCACGGCCACGAGGACGAGGACTGGCTGCTCTTCGTCAACCCCTCCTCGACCAAGCAGCGTTACAACCTCCAGGTCAAGCTCAGCAAGGACGGAGGGAAGAGCTGGAAGTCTATCTACAAAGCCCCTTACACGATGTGCGCCTATTCCGACATGGCGGAGCTGCCTGACGGCTCGGTTGCCGTAATATATGAGGCAGGGGAGGAGACCATGAGAGAATGTCTCGCCTTTGACATCATCCCTCGCAGCTGGATCGACTGACTTCGGAAGCATTTGCATTGGAGCTGTCCAGCGGCGGCAGTTGCTTCTGAAAGGACTCCGCTCACTTCGTTCGCTACGGCCCCTCCCGCCGTCATCTTCGTCATCGCTTCGCGACAACTTGCTGCCGGCGGGCCCCTCCCCCTGCCCCTGTCCGGGGGTGGACAGGCCTTTCAGAAGCAACTGCCGCCGCCACTCTGTGCTGCCGCATCGCCGCGCGGGCTGTCAGCATATAAGAATTCAACCCGCATCACTGCGGGTTGATTCGGTTAGTTAGTAGTGTATTACCTTAGAAAGAAGGTTTTGTTGGTTAGAATCTCTTAAATGATCTTAAGAGTTGAGTGTTTCATTTCTGGGAGCAAATATAGACTATGTTTTTTGAATTGCAAACAAAAATTCGATTTTTTTTTGATTTTGTTTCTCAATTCTTAAAAAACTTTATTAATTAA
>CAZKVW010000118.1:0-2259 GCA_964556285.1 uncultured Muribaculaceae bacterium | reverse complement strand
ACGCTGCCGGGCTAGCCCGGCAGCGTTGCACTTCTATCTTGAATCTACACAAAAAGATTTCAGCCAAACCGGGGGAATTCCCGGAACAATCGCTATATTTGACGGATGTTGGACTCATAACACACGTATTATGCGCATACCGGAATCAGAACTCATAATCAACGCGGACGGATCCGCTTTCCACCTGCACATACGCCCCGGCCAGCTTGCCGACAGGGTCATTCTCGTAGGCGATCCGGGCAGGGTCGCCATGTTCAAGCCCCTGATGGAGGACATAGAGTGTGAGGGAGCGTCCCGCGAGTTTGTCTGGGTCACAGGGCACAAGAACGGCAAGCGGGTGACCTGCCTGTCCACAGGCATCGGCACCGACAACATAGACATCGTGATGACGGAGCTGGACGCCCTCGCCAACGTGGACTTCACGACGCGGGAGGTCAAGCCGGAGCACAGGACGCTTACCATAATGAGGCTCGGCACCTGCGGCTGCATTCAGCCAGAGATTCCTCTCGGGGCGTTCATATTCTCCAAGTGGTCCATAGGCTTCGACGGGCTGCTCAACTGGTATGCCGACCGTGAGGCGATTACAGACACCGCCATGGAACGGGCGTTCATGGAGCACATGCATTGGCCCGAGCACCTGCCGACCCCGTATTTCGCCCACGCGTCAAGCAAGCTCGCCGACCTGTTCGCCGACTGCACCGTGCCGGGCATGACAGTGTCCGCCCCGGGATTCTACGGGCCGCAGGGGCGGGTGGTCAGGCAAGGGCTGACCATGCCGAGGCTGCTGGAAGACCTGGAGTCGTTCAGGTACGGGGACTTCAAAGTCACCAACATCGAGATGGAGGGATCAGCCATCGCCGGCATGGCAACGCATCTCGGGCACGAGGCCGGCACGGTATGTTGCGCCATAGCCCACCGTTACCTCAAAGACGCCAACACGGACTACAAGCCCCGAGTGGCGCAGCTTGTGGACCTGGTGCTTGACAGGATAACCAAATAACATCTGTAAATATGAAAAATGCATTGATTCCCAGCCTGCTCATTGCGGCCGTGCTGCTGCCTGGCTGCTCCTCTCTCAACAATCTCTCCAAGGGAACCCTCATAGGCGGCGGCGCAGGAGCGGCCGTTGGAGCCGGCATAGGCGCGGCCATAGGTGACGGCAAGGGCGCGGCCATAGGCGCGCTCATCGGGACTACCGTGGGAGCCGGCGCCGGGGCGATTATCGGCAACAAGATGGACAAGAAAGCCGAGGAGCTCAAGGCTCTCGAGAACGCCCAAGTCGAGACAGTCACTGACACCAACGGCCTGACCGCCGTCAAGGTGACGTTCGCCAGCGGCATACTCTTCCCCACCAACGGCACCACGCTCAATTCCTCCTCCAAGCAGGAACTCTCGCAGTTCGCCTCCAAGATGAGCGACATGCAGGACACGGACATCACGGTGTACGGGCACACAGACAATACCGGCTCTGCCGAGGTCAATGAGCGCATATCCGCGCAGAGGGCGGCCGCAGTCTCGTCATACCTGCAGTCCTGCGGGATTGCCTCCAGCCGCATCACTTCCGTCGGCAAGTCCTACAATGAGCCCGTGGCTGACAACAGCACCGCCGCAGGACGCGCCCAGAACCGCCGCGTGGAGATCTACATCACCGCAAACGAGGCGATGATACAGCAGGCCCAGGCCGAAGCCAAATAGCATAGTCAAGCGGCTTTTTGTAGTAGTCCTGCGCGGTGAGGCAGGTGTCTGCCAGATAGCCGTCCGCCTTGCCCCATTCCCTAATACCACGGTAATAGAATAGCTTGAGCTCCTCGGTGAGCCTCTCATCAGCCCTGTCGATGATGATGTCGATGCAGCGGAAGTGGTTCGTTGTTTCTACGATGTCGTCAATGTTTACGCTCTCGTCCGTGATGCCGATGGTGTTGGTTTCGAAGATGTGCCTTGTCTGCTCGTGGGTAAGCCGATTGCCCTCGATGTGGTTGGAGTTGTAAGTGAGGTCAATTTGTCTTCCTTGAGCCTTCTCAAGAGAGGACTCGCCTTGGCTTTGCCTTTCCGGGGCAAAGCTGCATCGGCAGGGATGGCCCAAGTTTTTCCCGCGAGGAAAGCTCCTTCAATTTTCCCGGCGAAGCACCAGTTTCTGACAGTACGCGCGGGGATATTATGCTGCTTGGCAAATTGGCTGACGGTGACAAAGTCCATACGTTATCGGCAATTTCGCTTAAAATCACCTGCAAACATGCCGATTTTTGCCGGTAACGGCAA
>CAZKVW010000117.1:0-2340 GCA_964556285.1 uncultured Muribaculaceae bacterium | reverse complement strand
CAGTTTCTGCGCCTCTACGGCAAATTCCATCGGGAGGCGCGAGAGGACTTCCCGGGCGTAGCCACCCACTATCAGCCCAACGGCATCCTCCTCGCTCAGGCCCCTCTGCCGGCAATAGAACAGCTGCTCGTCGCTTATCTTGGAAGTGGTCGCCTCGTGCTCTACGCTTGCGCCCGGACACTGGCTGCGGATCACCGGGAAAGTATGCGCCCCGCACCTGTCCCCGATGAGCAGGCTGTCGCACTGGGAGAAGTTCCGCGCCCCGACGGCCTCAGGCAGCATCCGCACCAGCCCACGGTAGCTGTTCTGGCTGTGCCCGGCCGATATTCCCTTACTCACAATCCGGCTTCGGGTGTCGCGGCCGATGTGTATCATCTTGGTGCCCGTGTCGGCCTGCTGCCGGTTGTTGGTCACCGCGACAGAGTAGAACTCCGAGGACGAGCGGTCTCCTTTGAGAATGGTGCTGGGGTACTTCCACGTCACGGCTGAGCCTGTCTCCACCTGTGTCCAGCTCAGGTGAGAGCCTTCTCCCCGGCAGATGCCTCTCTTGGTCACGAGGTTGAGTATGCCTCCCTTGCCGTCGGCATCGCCCGGGTACCAGTTCTGCACCGTGGAATACCTCACGTCAGCCCCCTTCTCCACTATTATCTCCACCACAGCGGCATGCAGCTGGTTCTCGTCTCGCATGGGGGCGGTGCAGCCCTCCAGATAGCTCAGGGACGAGTCCTCATCCGCGACTATGAGCGTCCGCTCGAACTGGCCGGTGCCGCTGGCGTTGATGCGGAAGTAGCTGGACAGGTCCATGGGGCATTTGACCCCCTTGGGGATGTAGCAGAACGAGCCGTCGCTGAATACTGCCGAGTTGAGGGCAGCGAAGAAGTTGTCGCCCGGAGGCACAACGGTAGCCAGATACTTCCTCACGAGGTCCGGATGCTCCCTGACCGCTTCGGAGAATGAGCAGAAAATGATGCCTTGCTCTGCCAGCGTCTTGCGGAATGTGGTGCGCACGGACACCGAGTCGAACACCGCGTCCACCGCGACCACGCCGGCGAGGGCCTTGCGCTCCGCAAGCGGAATGCCGAGCTTCTCGAAAGTCTCCTCCAGCGCAGGGTCTATCTCGCTCGGACGGTCCCTGTCCTGCTTGGGCGCGGCATAATAGATGATGTCCTGATAGTCTATATGAGGGAGCGTGAGATGTCCCCAATGCGGCTCGCTCATCTGCTGCCAGCGGCGCAGCGCGTCCAGCCTGAAGTCCAGCAGCCACTGCGGCTCGCCCTTTTTGGCGGAGATGAAGCGAATGACATCTTCGTTGAGCCCTTTGGGAGCAAGCTCCTGCTCGACATCGGTCACAAAACCCTCTTTGTAATCCTGTCCGGCAAGGCTGCCGAGTATGTCTTGGCGTTTTGGCATATTGTGCGAATATACTCAATAATTTCGGGATTTTACGCCCCCAAAACAGCACGTATAGGCAGCACGTCACGGCGAACGCCACGGTTCAGCCAGTCTTCACACAAACTATGGTTAACAATTATTTTGGAAAAATTCAAAATAGCTTCTAAATTCAAGCAATTTAACCACCGATTAGAATAAACTCAAACAATTTTTGTTTTAAAAAAGAAATCGCATAACTTTGCCCGCCTTAAAATAATTTCAGAAGCACTTGATAACATTCACTTCAACAGTCAAACTATGACGCACAAACTGAAAACAGCTTTTGCGCCAGCCCTAATCGGGCTGATGCTCGCCGCCTCCTGCAAGGATGATTCAGACATTGAGTATGACATCCTGAAATCCTTGGAAGGAACCTATGAACTGGTTGACATCGGATGGACGGGAGAAGCATTCGACTGGAACGGAGACAATGTAGCGTCTGACTCCGCGAAAGATGAATTTGACCCAAAGAAGCGTAATGGAGCCATAAGCAACTATATGATAAAAGCTTCTGCACATGGTACACATAGTACGCTCTCTGCTTATTTCCCTGTCCAGATAGGAGATACCTCTTTATTCAAAGAGCCAGACCCGGATTTCGGGTGGAATACAAGGCAGGAACAATGGCATGACTTTATCTATGTCAAAGTTGAAAAAACAAATGGGCAACATGTTCTGACCTGCAAGAACAAAACGGACTCGCCCGTATGGCCAAGCAACTCTTCCTATAGCAGCAATCTCTCTCATTACACCCACGGGACAACGGAGTTCGACGATGGCAAGTTCATCCTGTCCTATGACGCGGTGTTCTTTGACCCGGTGAGCTGGAAAGATGTTTCTGGCAGGATTGCTTTCACATACGCGCTCAAGCCCGGGGAATAATCCGGGAATCCGGGGAGTAATCCTCTC
>CAZKVW010000116.1:0-2403 GCA_964556285.1 uncultured Muribaculaceae bacterium | reverse complement strand
CGTCGTCACCCTCGCTGTCTACCTAGCGTGTTGCACTGTCCACTTGAATTTAGGTGATAATAGAGCGCAACCGTTATTTAAACATGCTCATCAAGCTGCGTGACAACGAGCAGGTCAAAATCATCACAGGGATACGTCGCTGCGGCAAATCATTCCTTCTGAACACCATCTACCGCAATTATTTAGTCCTGAACGGAGTCTCGGACGAGCGTATAATCACGCTTGACCTGGACGATGACCGTAACGCCCGTTACCGCAACCCAATTGAGATTAGCGAGCATGTACGCGGTTTAATCAAGGATAAAGGCAAACGGTACTATATTCTCATCGATGAAATTCAAAGAGTGTCTTCGGTTACGAATCCTTATCTGAAAAAGGAGAAGGCTCAATACCTTTCCGACCTTTTCAGCCTCATCTATATCAAAGATGTGATAGAGCGTAATCACCTTAAAACCGATGATGCCGTTCTTGATGAGCTGCTCAATGTTATAGCGTCCGCAGTTGGCTCTCTGACCAACCTCACGAAAATCGCGGACACGTTCAATACAGCGTGGAAAACGAAAATAAAGAATGAGACCATATCCCGCTATCTTGACTGTTTTATTGAAGCGTTCATTCTGAACAAGGCTTATCGCTATGACATCAAAGGCAGGTCGGACATATCAACTCCTCTGAAGTATTATTTCTCAGACGCAGGCTTGCGCAATGCAAAGCTTAACTTCCGGCAGCAGGAAGAAAACCATGTCATGGAGAACGCCCTCTATAATGAGTTTATAGCAAGAAGCTTCAATGTCGATGTCGGAGTGGGGTCCCCATACGGGTGAAAGACAATGACGGCCGTATGGGAGCATCGCAGCTTGAGGTGGATTTCGTCCTGAATATGAGCGAAAGACGCTACTATATTCAATCGGCCCTTACGGTGGCTGAAGAGAGCAAGCGATTGCAGGAAGTCAATTCTCTGAACCGCATTGATGACTCCTTCGCCAAGATTGTCGTGACAAGGGATGACATTGTGCCTTGGACTGACGAGACAGGTGTTCAATATATTAATATAGAGGACTTCCTGCTTGACAGGATAAACAAGCTCTAAGCCGGGGCCATTGCGGACCGCTCATGCAACTGCTGCCCTCGAAAAAACAGACTTGAGATGATATGAGTTATCCATCAGTTCCGGGGCGGAGCCATGAATCCGGCGTCACATTCTGGATATGATGTCCAAGACGCGGATAAAGAGCTGTACGCAGCTGTCGTCCGCACGGATCAGCCAGGCCGGGCACAGGCCGGCGGCGTAGAGGGCGATGGCCGCTATGCTCAGCCCCATTGTCGCGCTGCACAGCGGCATGGCCAGCAGGTTGGTCAGCAGGAAATATTTGGGGAACGTGCCGAAGCGCAGCCATGCCGCCGGGGCTGTGAGCAGCTGGCAGGAGATGGAGAGCGCGGAGACATCCCATATCTTGCGCAGGGGGCCGCAGGAGGGCGGGTACCACGCCTGCATGACAGGCATGATGAACGTGATGCCGGCCATGGCCAGATAGCTCAGCTGGAATCCGATGGACTCCAGCGCTTCCGGGGTCAGCGCGAGCTGTATGGTCAGGGCGCACAGCAGTGTTCTCCCCGGGTCGGAGCGGCGTTCGGGGCTGATGCCGGAAATCTCCCTGATGCAGATGTATATGAATGCCCTGACGATGGACGGCCCCTCGCCGGTCATCAGCACGTAGAACCCGCACAGGGCAATGACTGCGGCAGCGCGCACACGTGCCGCAGCCGGCCCCCTCCATGGGACGAGACGCGCCATGCGGCGGATGATGATGTAGATGAATCCGAGATGCAGCCCTGACAGGGCGAGCAGGTGCGAAGCGCCGCTGGCGCGGAACGCCAGCACAGTCGCTCGTGAGAGCGAACTGCGCTCGCCCGTCAGCAGGGCCTTGACCAGGGCAGTGCTCTGCTCGTGGGCGAAAGGCATACTGTCTATGAGGCTTCTCAGGCGCGAAGCACATCTCAAGGCCGTCCGCGTTATCAGGCCGTCCGGAGCGGGAGCCCCCCTGAGGCAGGCGGCCAGATGGCAGTAAATCCCCGCAACGGCGAACATCGCGGCCAGCAGCCATCCCGTGCGCGATTCGGATGGCGCCTTGCCAGCGCTGCTGGAGCTTGCGGCCTTGGCTCTGCCTGCGCCGCGCCCGCTTCGCGTCTCCGCACGCCGCCCTGTGTCAAGGCCTCCGGACAGGGCCAGACGGACAAACAGCGCAGCCTCCGCCGCCAGACACACGACGGCTGCCGTCCCCGCCTCCGCGCATGTCAGCCCGGCATGCCCGGTAAGCAACGCCCCCGCAGCCACTCCCGCAGTGAACGGGACAGAAATCCCCGCTATCTCCCAGCTCCGTGCCATATCCTCTCGTTCCTTGC
>CAZKVW010000115.1:0-2577 GCA_964556285.1 uncultured Muribaculaceae bacterium | reverse complement strand
CTACAGCAGCGACTGGAGGTATTGGCATTTGGCGGGGTTGCCTATGTGCTTGCCGGGGTCGCAGGAGAGCTTGACGCAGTCGTGCCATTCGCGCAGCTCGGTGATGCGCCCGCGTGTCAGCTTGACGACGATATTCATGGGTTCCACGCCCGTCACATCGCAAGTGATGTGTGTGCCGACTCCGTAGGAGTCTTGCACCCTGCCCGCGACATAGCGGTGAATCTCCACGGCGCGATCCACATCCAAACCGTTGCTGAACACCACCTGCTTGGTCGCGGGGTCGATGCCAAGCTCCTTGTATTTGGCGATAATCTTCTCGAGCTGGTCTTCCTCGCGTCCGCTGTCCACCCTGAGACCCTTGTACATCATGGCCATGCGCTTGCTCAGGTTGCTGAAGAACACCTTGTCGCCGAAGCAGTCGTACAGGTAGATGCCGTTGTCCCCGTCATAGACATCGCTGAATTTCTTCATCACATTGAAGTTGCATTCGAACAGGCCGCTGACGTTCTCCTCAAATGATATCAGCTGGTGCGACATCGTGCCAAGGGCGCTTGTGTCGTGCTTCATCGCGAGCCAGACGTTGCTGGTGCCGGTGAATCCCCCAGGCCAGCCTCCGCGCGGGGAAAGCTTGTCCTTGGGGCAATATTTCTCCGGATGGACATAGACCTCCCGCATCACACCCACCACCATGTCCTGATGGGCGAATGACATGCGCCTGCGCGTGCCCATATCTCCGAGCACAAGGCCTTCGGAGAATATCCGGATGCTCTTGTCCAGCGCCCTGCGGCGCTCCAGAGCCTCGTCATAACGGCTGATGTCCCCGCGGATGCCGTGCATCAGCTCGCTGACGCAAGAGAGTATCGGCATCTCCCACATGATGGCGGAGAACCATTTGCCCCGCACCCCGATGTGCAGATGCCCCTCCTCGTCCTGGCTGATGTCCACCTCGCCGGGGTCGAACCTGTACCCTTTGAGAAATGTGAAATACCACAGCGGCAAGAATATGCACTTGCGGCGCATGAACGCAATTTCCTCATCGGTAATGACGACATCGCGCATGTGCTCCACCTGCTCTCGCAGCATCCCGTCAAACCCGGGAGGATACACCGTGCCGTTGCGGTCAGAGAATGTGTACTCGACCTCGGCACGGGGGTAGGTCTCCAATATGTAATACTGGCAGGTGAATGTGTACAGGTCGTTGTCTGTGAAGTGGGTGATAATCGGTTCCATAATTGCAGTCTCAGTGAATGCCGAACGAGCGGCGGATGTCTTCCACGCTGTCAAGCAGCTCCCAGCCAAAGAACTGCATCCCATCCTTGACATAAGGCTTGCGCCCCATGTGCCCGTATGCCGCAGTGGGCAGGTAAATGGGGTTTTTGAGCCCGAAACGGCGCACTATGGCCGCAGGGCGGAGGTCAAACATCTCTTGCACCTTGGAGGCGATGTAGGCGTCGGTCGCCTCGCCGTGGCTGTTGGAGATGCCGTTGCACGCGCCTCCCGGCGTGACATGCGCCGACCCATAGGTGTCCACGAACACGCTTACCGGCTCGGCGACCCCTATGGCGTAGGCTATCTGGACGAGGCATTCGTCAGCCACCCCGGCCGCGACAAGGTTCTTGGCAATGTGCCTTGCGGCATAGGCCGCGCTGCGGTCCACCTTGCTCGGATCCTTGCCGGAGAATGCGCCGCCTCCGTGGGCGCCCCGGCCTCCGTAGGTGTCCACAATGATCTTGCGTCCGGTCAGGCCGGTGTCACCGGCAGGCCCGCCGATGACGAATTTGCCGGTAGGGTTGACATGCAAGATGAAGTCCCCGTCAAACAACGCCGCTGTTTCCGCAGGAAGCGAGGCCACGAGGCGGGGGATGACAATCTCCCTGACATCCCGGGTGATGCGCTCGTGCATGACGCTGTCGCTGCCGAACTCGTCATGCTGGGTGCTGAGCACAATGGTGTGCACCCGCAGGGGGCGGTGCTTGCCGCTGAACTCCACCGTGACCTGCGCCTTGGCGTCAGGGCGGAGATATGGCATCAGGGACGGCTCGCCATGGCGGATGTCAGCCAAGGTGATGAGCAGCTTGTGCGAGAGAGCGAGCGCAAGCGGCATGTACTCTTCGGTGTCACGGCACGCGTAGCCGAACATCATGCCCTGGTCGCCGGCTCCCTGGTCATCGCCGGACTGCCGCGACACGCCGCGCCCGATGTCCTCGCTCTGCTCGTGTATGGTGGATATGACCCCGCACGACGCGGCATCGAAGCCATATTCCGCCTTGGTGTATCCGATGCGGGCAATGGTGTCCCGGGCGACCTTTGGGATGTCCACGTAGGCGTGCTCCGAGCGGACTTCGCCGCCTACTATCACAAGTCCTGCAGTGCAGAATGTCTCACATGCGACATGCGCCTCAGGGTCTTGCCTGAGGAACTCATCCAGAATGGCATCCGAAATCTGGTCAGCCACTTTGTCGGGATGCCCCTCCGACACGGATTCAGAAGTGAAAAGGTAGTTCACGATTCTCCAACTTTTTGTCTGTCATACTTATATAACTGACGTGGAGATGTAAGATGCCTGTATTTCAACAG
>CAZKVW010000114.1:0-2680 GCA_964556285.1 uncultured Muribaculaceae bacterium | reverse complement strand
CCGCGCTGCCGGTTAGATTCTATGTAGCTGACAAGATTGCCGGTGTCTTCCAGTCCATTCTCCTTGATTATAGTCTCAATCTCCTTGTCGCTGTATTCTCTGCCGGACAGGGTCCGCTTGATTTTCCTGGCGATCTGGCGGAAGATTACAGTCGGGACTGCCTCGCCTATTGCCTGGCGAATATTCATTTCCTCTCTCTTGAGAAAGGCCTTTCGCCCGTCAGCGTCCAATTTGTTCAACTCCTCAAAAGGAATGTCAGACCACTGAAAAGAATCGGGGACAGACATCATCAGCATAAGCTCCCGGATACTGAACACACGGTTGTCGGCAGGATGCACCGTATTCTGGCTGGCCAAGATGTCATTTCTCGTATGGACGCATGGAGCGACTCTGTCCCAATACTGGCGGGTGTATTTGTCTCCGTTCTTGCGCGTGTTGAATATGACCTCCCCGTCTTTGACCCTGTGAGGAATCTTGCACGGGTCCGTATTGTCAAATGCTGACTGACCCTCTGTGAGGCCGTCTATCCAGCTCTCCATTTCCGGAGAGTAGCTCTTGAAATTGTGGTATATGTCGTCAGGGAAAGACTCTCCCATCACCTTGAGCGGGGGAAGATGGCCTATCACTTGGCGCAGGGACCTCTCCGGCTGCCTGTCAGGGAAGATGTCAAATGGGGTTACCTCTTTTATGTCCTTGCGGACGCCCAGGACAAGTGTCCGGGTACGGCTGGAGGGACTCCCGTAATCCTTGAAATTCACGACCTTGTACAGAATGTTGTACAGTCCTGACAAATCCTTGTCTATCGCCTGCCGGATGCTCCTGTCCTCCCCGTCAATGTCGGTGCATGTCGAGCCCAGGAATCCCCTGACATTCTCAAAGACAAAGAATTTCGGCTCAATCCTCTGAATCATCACAATGGACTCAACCACAAGCGAGTTGCGCCTGAGTTCGTCGCCTTTCTTGTGATTGGCGACCGACATTCCCTGACACGGGGGAGTCGCAATCAGCACATCCGGCTCCTGTATGCCATACAGCCGTCTCCAGAGATCAAGCTGCCCAAAGACCTTGTCTTTTGTCTCCTGGGCAGTCATGTCTCCGCAAATGTACCCTCCGAGATAATCGCATTTGCGGTTGTACTGCTGAATCTTCAGCCGGCGCTCCAGCAGCTCCACAGTCGCTATGCAGTGGTAACCCTCCTGCTTGAAGCCATAGCACCCCACCCCAGCGCTGCTGAACAGGCTGACGTACGTGCGCAGGCCGCGATGGGAGTCGCGTTCCTCCAGCAACGCGGCCAATGGCCCATCGGCAGAATATTTCCCTCCGGCATTCATACAAGAGGTAAAGTTAGAAATTAATTTCGGGATTCGCGAAAGCAAAAAAAGAGGGACGGCCCGCGTGAGTCGTCCCCCTCATTCTGATATGCAGGGCAGGGATTACTCCGCAGCCTCGACGATGACTTTCACCTTGGCGACAGTGTCCTTGTAGCACTTGACCTGGGCCTCGTACTCGCCTGTCTCCTTGATTTCCGGCACGGTGACGAGACGCTTCTCGACATCGACCCCCTGCGCGGCAAGGGCCTCCGCGACCTGCGCGGCAGTCACTGAACCATAGAGCTTGCCGCTCTCGCTCACCTTGGCAGCCAGATTGACAGTCAGAGCCTCAATCTTGGCCGCAAGAGCCTGCGCGTCAGCGACCAGCTTGGCCTCCTTGTGCGCGCGCTGGCGCACGGTCTCCTCGTGCTGCTTGAGCACCGAGGGAGTCGCCACTACAGCAAAGCCCTGAGGGACAAGATAATTGAGAGCGTAACCGGCCTTGACCTCTACCACATCCCCAGACTCTCCGAGGTTAGGCAGTTCTTTCTTAAGTATAATCTTCATAACTCTCAATTATTTAAGGAGATCTGTGACATACGGGAGTAGCGCGAGGGTGCGGGCGCGCTTGACGGCCTGCGCCACTTTGCGCTGGAACTTGAGCGAAGTCCCGGTGATGCGGCGGGGCAGTATCTTGCCCTGCTCATTGAGGAACTTCTTGAGGAACTCAGGGTCCTTGTAATCAACGTACTTGATGCCGGCCCTCTTGAAGCGGCAATATTTCTTCTTGCGAACCTCAACAGTAGGAGGGTTGAGGTAACGGATCTCGTTGTTTTCTGCGTTTGCCATGATTTAGTCCTCCTTGGGGGTTGATTTCACTTCTTCATTACCCTCGGCGGCGGGCTCCTCCGTGGAGGCGGCCGCTTTGGCCAGACGGTTGTGCCTGCGTTTCTCGGCGTACGCCACGGCGTTCTTGTCGAGCGCCACTGTCAGGAAACGGATGACACGCTCATCCCTGTGGAACTGGGTCTCGAGTGTCGCGAGGAACTCGGGCTCGGCCCTGAACTCGATCAGGTAATAGAAACCTGACGTCTTGTGCTGGATCGGGTAGGCGAGCGTCCTGAGGCCCCAATCCTCTTCGTACACAATCTCGCCGCCATTGTCCTTGATGAGCGAGACGTACTTGGCAACCGCTTCCTTCATCTGGGCGTCAGACAAAACGGGAGTTGCAATGAAAACGGTTTCGTACTGTTTTAACATCTTAAAAGATAATTGATTGATAATAACGCTCCCCGCCTTGCGCGGAAAAGCGCCGCGAAATTAGGCATATTTTGCCGAAAAACCAAATCCTGCCGCTCCTCGCATCCCGT
>CAZKVW010000113.1:0-2720 GCA_964556285.1 uncultured Muribaculaceae bacterium | reverse complement strand
TGCTGCGAACTACACGGCCAACCGTGCGCCGCTCACGCCGTCGGCGTATTTGGAACTCCCCATCGGGGCCATTCACCCGGAGGGCTGGCTGCAGGAGCAGCTTGAGCGGATGCGTGACGGGCTGACCGGCCACATGGACAGCGTTTACAGTGCGGTGGACGGGCCGTCCAACGCCTGGCTCGGCGGCAACGGAGACGCTTGGGAGAGAGGTCCTTATTGGATAGACGGTCTAGTGCCGCTGGCCTACATCCTGGATGACGACGGCCTCAAGACCAAGGCGCAAGAATGGATAGAATGGTCTCTTGCCTCGCAGGACAGCAGCGGATTTTTCGGCCCGCCGCAGGACACCAAGGGAGGCAAGGGCCTGCAGGGCAAGAACGCCCGTGACTGGTGGCCCAGGATGGTGATGCTCAAAGTGATGAAGCAGTATTGGCAAGCCACTGGCGACGGCCGTATCATAGACTTCCTCACGCGGTATTTCCGCTACCAGCTTGAGACTCTGCCGGACACGCCCTTGGACAACTGGACATTCTGGGGAGCGCAGCGCGGCGGTGACAATCTCGATATCGTCTATTGGCTGTACAATATCACGGGGGACAAGTTTCTGCTCGATCTGGGGCGGCTGATTCACAGCCAGTGTTATGACTGGACAGGCGCGTTCCTCGCGGGGGAGACCATCCGCAGCCATTGGGGACATCACTGCGTCAACCTCGCGCAAGGATTCAAAGAGCCTGTCGTGTACTGGCAGCAATCACCGGAGGACAAGTATTTGGAGGCCTGCAGACAGGCCGCAGAGACTATCCGCCATAGTGTAGGTCTGCCCAACGGCCTTTGGGGAGGTGATGAGATGATTCACGGCGATGACCCCTCTGACGGGAGCGAGCTGTGCACCGCTGTGGAGATGATGTACTCCTTGGAGGTGATGTCCCGCATCACCGGCGATGTGCAGTGGATGGACTATCTGGAACGGGTGGCGTACAACGCCCTTCCGGCGCAGGTGAACGCCGATTTCACGGCAAAACAGTACTATCAGCAGACCAACCAGATAACCTGCGCGTTGGGACATTGGGACTTTTCCACTCCTCACGAAGGCACCGATAATGTGTTCGGCACTCTCAACGGTTACCCTTGCTGCCTTTCCAACATGCACCAGGGCTGGCCGAAATTTGTGCAGAACCTCTGGTATGCGACTGCTGACGGGGGCGCGGCGGCACTCATATATGCCCCGAGCCGAGTCCGGATGAGGGTATCTGACGGAGTGGAGGTGGAGATAAAGGAGGAGACACGCTATCCTTTCGACGGAGATGTGACATTCACGCTGACATTCCCGCAAGGGGAGCCGGCAGGGGCAGCATTTCCGTTGAGCGTCCGCATTCCCGGATGGTGCTCCTCCGCCAGCCTGACCCTCAATGGCGAGGCGGCGGACATTCCGGCAGAGGCCGGGTCGGTGGTCACTCTTGACAGGACATGGCGCAGCGGCGACCGCTTGAGCCTCAGCCTCCCGCAGGAGGTGCGCATCTCCCGCTGGCATGACGGGGCGGCGTGTTTCGAGCGCGGGCCGCTGGTGTACGCGCTCAAGATGGACGAGGTCTGGACATGGAGGGAGTATGACAGCAAATACATGCGCAAGACCTATGGCGGCGGTTACTGGGAGGTGACCTCCGACAGTCCCTGGAACTGGGCATTCGATGTGAGTCTGGCCTCGGCATCCGGCCTCGGCGACAAATGCCGGGTGACGGTACGGGAGGAATGGCCCGAATGGCCTTGGACATCCGAAACGGCTCCGGTGAGCATATTCGTGGATGCGATGCAGCTGCCCGGGTGGCACGAATACAACGGCAATTGCGGCCCCATCCGCTACACCATGCAAGGCAGCGTCCCGCACGGGGCTCTTGAGCAGGTGGAGCTGATTCCCTACGGCTGCGCCAAGCTTCGCATCACCGAATTCCCGCTGAGGCGCGTCAATTAGCCGTTTTTGAGCAGCGTCAACTGTACATAACACATAACGATATGACACACAGACTTTTTGCGATTGTATTTGCCGCGTTGGGCATCTGCGCGGCAGCAAATGCCCAGGGCAATCAGGACTGGGCCCAGTTCGGCCGTTACGGCGAGGACAACGCCCGCATCATCAAATCGGTGCAAGACGGTGGCAAACGTCCGCTCGCGGTGCTGATGGGCGACTCAATATTCGACGGATGGGGCAGGAGAGAGTCCCTCGCAAGCTTCTTCACGGACAACGGGATTGTAGACCGCGGCATCTCCGGGCAGTGCACCGCGCACATGCTGGTGCGTTTCCGCCCTGATGTCATTGCTCTGAACCCCAAATACGTTGTCATTCTCGGAGGCACCAACGATATAGCCCATAACGAAGGCTACAGCGACATGGAGCACACTCTCGGGAATATCGAGTCGATGTACGAGCTGGCTCGGGTGCACGGCATCAAGGTGGTCGTCTGCACGGTCACTCCGGCAAAGACCTTGGGCTGGCGCAAGGAGATGGGGGACGTGTCGGAGCAGTTCAAGACGTACAACAACGCGCTGCGGGAGTTCGCCCGCACTCACAAATGCACCCTGGTGGAGATGGACAAGCTCCTCGCCGGGGAGGACGGCACCTCAAACAAGGAGCTTGTGCCGGACACCGTCCATCCCAACGTGGCTGGCTACCGCATCATGGGAGACGCGCTGCTCTCCGCCCTCAAAGTCAAGCGCTGATTCAG
>CAZKVW010000112.1:1433-2789 GCA_964556285.1 uncultured Muribaculaceae bacterium | reverse complement strand
TCCTGCGCCTCTACCAGTCCCTCACCAAGCGGCGCGCTGCCTGTCAGCAATGAGGGGCGCCTGAATAAACATCACATAATAAACGGGCATATATGTAATCCCGTCCTTGATTGTGATTTCCCGCTCATTAGACAGCACATACGCCTTTCTGACCCCATAGTCCTTGTTCGCGATGAACTTGTCAAGCGCACTGTGCTCCGTATAATCTTTTCCCGATTTCACCTCAATCGGGATTGATGACATATTTTCGATGTCATCAATCAGATAGTCAACCTCCCCGTTCTTCTTGTTGTCATAATAATAAAGCGGGAATCCATGGGAGGAAAGCTCCTGGGCGACAACATTCTCATACACAGCGCCAAGGTTGATGCTCTTCAAGTCTTCCAAGACGGGTTTGATATTCGTCTCGTAAAGGGCGCCGGTAAAAAGTCCGACATCGTTCAAATAGAGTTTCAGCAGGTTTTTCCCGACGCTCTGCACCAGAGGATAAACAGGCTGGCTTATAGCCTTTACTTCCAAAGCGATACCAGACGAAATCAGATAGTCGAATTCGTCCTGATAGTCACTCATCCTTTTCCCTTTCTTGTCTTCAATGTCTTTTGCCACTACCCTCTTCTTCTTGTTCTCAAGATTAGAAGGCAGCATTTCGTATATTCTGAGAATCTTCAGTTTTTTGCCTGCCTCGGCCTCGTACTTTGCGGCATCTCTCTTGTACAAATCGAGGATCTCGTCTTGCATCTGCCTCACTGTGTAGATGTTGTCATCGGCGACGAAACTGTTGACACATTCGGGCAGGCCGCCGACAAGCAGGTATTTTCGGAACAGGTTCATAATCCTGCCATGAAGGCTTTCGGAGAGCGGCTTGTTCTCCACGAAATTACCTTTCATGGCGGCGATAAATTCATCTCCCACACCATTCGCATATAGAAATTCCTCAAAGTCAAGAGGGTACATGTGGAGACGCTGAATGCTTCCTATAGGGATTGACTGGGTCTCCTGCAAGGTCACCCCAAGCAAGGAGCCGCTGGCGATATATGTGAAACGATTATCTTCAACCAAGAATTTCGCCAGGGTCAGCAAATGAGGATATACTTGTATTTCATCAATAAAGACCACAGTGTCCTTTCTCTCTCCCATTTTATCCCCCGCAAAAGAACTCAGGGCGAGGTAAAAGTCTCTTACAGTCTTAGCTTCGGCGAAAATGTGCTCTTTAAGCGCGTCCTCCTCCATGTTTATTTCTATATAATTGGAGAATAATTTCTGGCAGGCATGCCTTATGGTAAATGACTTGCCAACCTGACGGGCGCCATCTACTATCAGCATCTTTTGTGCGCCTGATTTGAGGTAATCAATTAT
>CAZKVW010000112.1:0-1333 GCA_964556285.1 uncultured Muribaculaceae bacterium | reverse complement strand
TCCCGCTCCCCGGGGGAATATGCATTTGGCGGGCAGTCCTTTTTTACTACATTTGCGTGGTAAGCGCGGAAATTCCATGCGCAGCCGTCAGAGGTCTTGGACATCTGCGCTCGTATGGCTCGCGTATGCGGGGCGTGAAGCAGCGGGCGAGTGAATCTGAAATATTTTGACGACATGAGACAAATAGTTGTGCCTTTTATAGAGGGGCTGGAGAGGATGAACCCCAAGGAGTTTGATGCCGCTATGCTGCGGGAGGGGACTCACGCGGCCGTGGACTGCGTGGACTGGCCGGACGAATACCCTTACAAGCCGTCATGCCGCTTCGATGTGGCGCGGAGCCGGGAATGTCTGGCATTCAGGTTTGACGTTGAGGGGACGGACTTGCGGGCCACGGTCATGCAGGATGGCGGCAACAGCTGGGAGGACAGCTGCTGCGAGGTGTTCATTTCCCCGGGAGGCAAGGAATACTTCAACGTCGAGACGACCTGCATAGGCTCGGTGCTGATGGCTCGCGGGGAAGGCCGTGACGGGCGGGAGAAGCTGCCCCTGGAGCAGGTAGCTCGCGTCATTCGCCGCAGCTCCCTGCCGCATGAGCCGGTGGAGGTTGCCGGCGGGCTGCACCGCTGGCAGCTCTCCGTGATGATACCGTTCACCCTCATCGGGCTTGACCCGGATCGGCTGCCCTCATCGCTGCGGGGCAATGTCTACAAATGCGGCGATCTCACCGCGACCCCGCATTTCCTGTCTTGGAGTCCGATAGGTACAGAGCATCCGGACTTCCACAGGCCGGAGTTCTTCGGCGAGTTTATTATCAGCTGACGCCCGGATTGGCCGGAGCATCCGGCGGGCGATTATTTCCAGAGATAAGGGGAAAACGCCCGATGATTGCTATCTTTGCAGGACAATGGACGAGAGGAGATGACAAAGGTGTTTACCGTCGGGGTGTATGACCTCCTGCATGTCGGGCACGTGGAGCTGTTCCGCAGGGCGAAGGCTCTCGGCGACTGGCTCACCGTGGCGGTGCAGGATTCCGGCAGCGTGCAGAAGTACAAGCCTGAGGCCAGGCTGGTATATTCCACAGAGGAGAGGGCCTATCTGGTCAGCTCCATCAGGTATGTGGACGAGGTGGTGATTTACAAGGATGTGGAGAGCATAGTGCAGCAGACGGACTTTGATGTCTTTGTCACCGGCCCTGACCAGACGCACGAGGGATTTCGCAGGGCGATAGACTGGTGCGAGTCTCACGGCAGACGGCATGTCGTCCTGCCCCGCACGGAGGGCATTTCCACCTCCGCGCTCAAAGGCCGCATCAAAAACCTCTAACTCACTTGTC
>CAZKVW010000111.1:0-2820 GCA_964556285.1 uncultured Muribaculaceae bacterium | reverse complement strand
ATTCCCAAGATTTTCAATTCTTGGTCTTGAGATAGCGGCGGAGCGTGTTGGCGTGGATGCCGTAGCGCCGCGCTATCTTGGTGTACGGGACTCCACGCTCATGCTCGGAGGCTATCCGGCATCTGTCCCGCCACACCTCGTCCCTCTTCTTGCAACTTCCCTGCGGCCGCCCGAGGATGACTCCGGCGGCCTTTTTGTCTGCAAGGGCCTCGCGTGTCCTCTGCGAGATGAGCTTGCGCTCTATTTCCGCCGCCAGCGCGAATGCGAATGCGATAATCTTGGAATTGAGATTGTCGCTGAGGTCGAAGTTGTCCTTGATGGTGTGTATCCGTATGCCGCGTTGGGCGCAATCGTTGAGTATGCTCATAATCATCAGCATGTTGCGTCCCAAGCGGGAAATCTCCGTGCAGATGAGCAGGTCGCCGGCCTTCATCTTGCGTATGGCCGGGCCGAGCTTGCGCCTGCCCGGTGATACAGTCCCGGACACGGACTCTGTGACCCATCTGTCAATGGGGACCGAATGCTTCTGTGCCCATGCCTTGATCTCGTATTCCTGGCTGGAGCCGGACTGCCTGTCCGTGCTGACTCTCACATAAGCGTAATTCATAATAAGTTTTATTTATAGGTTCATCGTTCGCCTCCTGCACATGGCCCAAAAATTCCTCCTTTTTTGGTGGCGATTTTGGGCGGTTTGACCTGCCGGATACGGACAGATGGTAACAAATGTCCACCTCCGGGTGTCACTTGAGAAAGGAAAGATACGGTTTATTGTTTTAATCAAAATGCTTATGAAAAAATTTGTTTGTTTTTTCACGGCTCTGTTGGCGCTGACGGCGTCTCTGACATCCTGGGCACAGGACATCGTAGTCAAAGGCACCGTCACTGACGAGTCGAGCGGCGAGCCTGTGAGCGGGGCTGTGGTCCGGATCGCGGGCAACGCCACCGCCTATGCCCTGACAAATGCGCAGGGACGCTATGAGATAGCGGCGCCCTCGCAGGGCTCCCTGATTGTGGGAAGTCTCGGCTATGTGGAGACAACTGTGCCCGTGGCCGGCAAGTCCACCATCGATGTGGCGCTTAAGACAGACACTGAAGCCCTCGAAGAGACCGTCATCGTGGGCTATGGTTCCGCCAAGAAGATTGGCAACCTTGTCGGCTCCGTGACCACGGTCAAGTCGGATGTTGTCAAGAACACCCCTTCGGTCTCCGCGCTGGACAACCTCCAGGGTCAGGTGGCCGGTCTGGCCGTCTACAACAGCGGCGGTGTCGCTGGTGACAACTCCATCTCCATACAGCTGCACGGCATCGGCTCCATCAGTTCCGACACCACTCCCCTGTACGTCATCGACGGCGTCCCGTCATCCAGCCGCACCATCATGGCGATGAACCCAAATGACATTCTCTCCATCTCGGTGCTCAAGGATGCCTCCTCCACATCCATCTACGGGGCCCGCGCGGCGAATGGCGTCATCTACATCACCACCAAGAGCGGCCAGTACAACGAGACCGCCCGCGTGACTGTGAGTTCCCAGTACGGCATCTCCACCCTCGCCAACAAGGCGATCTATGAGTCCGTCATGTCCGGAGACCAGCTCAAGGACTTCTGGATCCGCTCCGGCCTCTACTCTCCTGCACAGATCCAGTCGGTATACACCGACAACGGCTACACCTACAACACCAAATGGTACAAGGTGATGCAGGAGCTCAACACCCCCCAGTACCAGAACGATGTCACCATCGAGGGCGGCGGCCGCAGGGTGGCTTATCTCATCAGCGCGTCGCAGTTCCATCAGAAAGGCACCACCATCGGCAACTACTACGACCGCTATACCGTGCGTTCCAATGTGCAGGGACACCCGAAGAGCTGGCTCAAGGTAGGCATGAACCTCAACCTCTCTGCCGATGAGCGCCAGACGAACCCCAACTGGTCTACATCATCCTCTCTGGACGCCAACTACACATCCGGAGGACTGTCATACCTCATCAACCCCCTGTATCCCGCCTACGACGAGGACGGCGAGCTGTATGACCCCAGATTCCCCAACGGGATGGCGAATCAGTACACCTACATGGACACTTACCCCGACATTCTGAAGAGCTATGGCTTGAACGGCGGAGCATACGTGGAAATCGAGCCTCTGCACAATCTCAAGATCCGCTCTCAGATAGGCACTGACACCAGGTTCTACCGCAACAATTGGGAGAGCGTCCCATCCAGCGCACTGCGCTCCGGCACCGGAAGCAAGGGAAAGAGCGCTCAAATGACATCCAACAGTACCATCACCAACACGATAGAGTATTCGTTCGACATCAATACCGACCACGCCATCTCCGTCCTTGCCGGACAGGAGGGCATCAAGAACTGGTACGACTACTTCTACGCCCAGTCTTCCGGCCAGACCGAGGATCGTCTGCTGCGGCTCAACGACGGCACGTCCTCTTCCCGCGCCATGTCCGAGTCAATGTCCGAGAGCCGCTTCCTGTCGTTCTTCGGACACGCCGACTACAGCTATCAGGGCAAATACAATGTGGATCTGACCGTCCGTCAGGATGCGTCCTCCCGTTTCGGAAGCGATGTGCGTGAGGCAGTCTTCTGGGCCGCCGGATTCAAATGGAACGCCCGCAAGGAGAACTTCGTCAAGAACACCCCTTGGCTCGATGACTTCAGCGCGAAGATCAGCTACGGCACCCAGGGCAACGCCGCCATCGGCGACTACTCGCACCTCGCCCTCATCGGCACTACCACGCAATATGCGCAAGGCACATCCTGGGTCATCTCCCAGCCGAGCAACAATGACCTGACATGGGAGAAGCAGGGAC
>CAZKVW010000110.1:0-2914 GCA_964556285.1 uncultured Muribaculaceae bacterium | reverse complement strand
CGATTTTTGTTTTGAAAGTCCGCAAAAGTCGCTACATTTGGGCTGGCTCTGCTGTTTGCAGGGCGGGAAAATTATGACATTTGTACGCTCAAACGCATGTTGCTGCTGTGCCGGCTCGGAGGGCTGGTACGGTCTGCGGCGCGTATAGGGCGAACTCGAGACATATACGCACGGCGTCAGATGACCGCCAGTCCTTTGCAGGGGCTGGCGGTCTTGCGTTATTGCTGCAACGTTTCACTCAAAATTATATACCATGATTTACAACAGTCTTTCACAATTGATTGGCAACACTCCGCTGCTGAGTGTCGGCGGATTTGACTCACAAAAGGCGGACATTATCGTCAAACTCGAATATTTCAACCCCGGCGGCAGCGTCAAGGACAGGATAGCCCTGGCGATGATAGAGGACGCGGAGGCTTCGGGGCTGCTGTCTCCGGGCGCGACAATCATCGAGCCGACTAGCGGCAACACCGGTATCGGGCTCGCCTGGGTGGGCACATCCAGAGGATACAAGGTGATACTGACCATGCCGGACACCATGAGCACGGAGCGCCGCAGCCTGCTCAAGGCGTTCGGGGCCAAGCTGGAGCTGACTCCAGGCACGGAGGGGATGAAAGGCGCTATCCGTCGAGCTGACGAGCTCAAGGAGACGATTCCTGGCGCGGTCATTCTCGGCCAGTTTGTCAACCCGGCCAATCCCGCGGTGCACGAGCGTACTACCGGGGAGGAGATTTGGCGAGACACTGACGGCAATGTGGACATTTTTGTGGCCGGGGTCGGCACTGGCGGCACGGTGAGCGGCGCTGGCAGGGCGCTGAAACGTCACAACCCCGACGTCAAGGTGGTGGCGGTGGAGCCTGCGAGTTCGCCTGTCCTGTCCGCGGGAGTCTCGGGCAAGCACAAGATACAGGGCATAGGCGCGGGCTTTGTGCCCAAGACGTACAGCCCGGAGGTCGTTGACGAGATTATCACGGTCAAGGACGAGGAGGCCATAGAGGCTTCCCGCTCCCTTGCCGCCCGTGAAGGCCTGCTTGTGGGCATTTCTTCGGGCGCGGCATTCTCCGCCGCCCTTGCGCTCGCGCGTCGGGACGAGAATGCCGGAAAGACCATTGTCGCGCTGCTTCCCGATACCGGAGAACGTTATCTCTCCACGGGGCTTTTTTCGGCCGAATGATGTCGGCCCCTGTATATTATGAGCAGGCCATTGCTGCGGCGGGCTCCCTGATGGAGTCCGTCCGCGATGTGGTCTTCCCTCAGTACAGCCTTGTGCCCGAGGAGGATGCTCTTGAGTCCCTGCGGACAGGGCTGCAGCCATTTGCCGGGGAGGATGTCGCGAGGGGCTTTGCCGGAGGGATAGCCCGGATCCGCGCCCTGATAGAGTCGGATGCTGAGGCTGTCAGGAGGAACGATCCAGCCGCGAGGGACATTAGCGAGGTCGTGTTCTGTTATCCGTCCGTGACCGCGCTGCTGCATTACCGGGCTGCGCATCTGCTGCATACGATGGGGGTCGGGCTGCTGCCGAGGATGATTACGGAGCGGGCGCATTCGCTGACCGGGATTGACATACATCCCGGGGCTGTCATTGGCGGGCATTTCGCAATTGACCACGGGACGGGAGTGGTCATAGGGGAGACCTGCATTATCGGGCAGCGGGTCACGCTCTATCAGGGAGTCACGCTCGGGGCGCGCAATTTCCGTTATGACGCCGATGGCATCCCTATGAATGTGCCCCGGCATCCTGTGATTGAGGATGATGTGACCGTGTACTCCAACGCCTCCATCCTCGGGCGCATCACTATCGGGCGGGCTTCGGTCATAGGCGGCAACGTGTGGCTCACGCATTCTGTCCCTCCCGGTTCGCGCATACTTCAGGGCAAGATACAGGAGTCTTTCTCTGACGGGGCGGGCATCTGAAGGGATGTCCCTATTTTAGCCTGACGGCGATGATTTTGACTATCCAGGCCACTGCGAGGCCGAAGATGACCCCCACGATTATGCCCACTATCACGTCCCCGAGGAAATGCTTGCCGACAAATATACGGCTGATGGAGACGAGTGTGGCCCACAGGTACATGGGGATGGCGTAGCCGATGGCCTTTATGCGCAGCAGCAGCCTCATGGCCACATAGGTGGAAGAAGCCAGCCCCATGGCGTTGGCGGAGTGCGCCGAGAAGAAACTGAAGTTCTTGCTCGGCCTCTCCAGGATATGCAGCCCTCTGCTCACCATGGAGGGGTCGCTGCTGGGGCGGACGCGGTCGGCAAGGTCTTTGACGACATTGGCGAGCTGGTCGCACAGGACGATGGTCAGGACTACTCCCGCAATGGTGAGCAGGCCCCGTTTCCATCCGAGCTTCCATACGAGGAATGCCGCCACGAGCGCATACAGGGGATACCACACCTCTTTGTCGGAGAAGAATTCCCAGATGCGGTCGGTCAGCGGCGTATGGAGCGAGTTGATTTCCAGCGTGGCTGCCTGGTCGGCGCTCTCAAGCGCCCTTATGAATGTCAATGCAAGTGTCATTGCTTGCGCCAAGCCGTTTTGCGCTGCCTCTCTGCGGCAGTCGGGCTTGACCGCCACAAATTTACAAAAAAATGCCTTTGTTCGTTGAGGGTACGTTGTGCCGGGCAAGCATCATCCCTGAATCTGCGGAAGTCACAAGAAGATTGCCATATATTCGGGAAGGCACAACACGTCCCCGTCCTTGCGAAGATCCTTTGTGTAGATGAGATATCTGTTCCGGATCCGCGATGAGAATTTGGCGCAGAAGACGTCCAGTGACACGTGTGCCTTGTAGCCGGAAGACTTCACTTCGATGGGGCTTATCTTGTCGCCGTCGGCAATCAGGAAATCAATCTCGTAGTTGTGCTTCCCGCTGCCGTTCGGGAAAGTGTAGTAGTACAGCTCGTGGCCAGA
>CAZKVW010000109.1:0-2930 GCA_964556285.1 uncultured Muribaculaceae bacterium | reverse complement strand
GGGGTGCTTCGTGTGCTGGAGGCCGTGCGGGCAGCCGGGCTTGAGGACACATGCCGCATCTATCAGGCTTCCACATCCGAGCTGTATGGCAAGGTGGAGGAAGTCCCGCAGAACGAGAACACTCCTTTCCACCCGTATTCGCCTTATGCCGTCGCGAAGCTCTACGGCTACTGGATAGTCAAAGAATACAGGGAGGCGTACGGGATGTTCTGCTGCTCTGGCATTCTCTTCAACCACGAGAGCGAGAGGCGTGGGGAGACATTCGTAACCCGCAAGATCACGCTGGCGGCAGCCAGGATAGCCCAGGGGCTGCAGGACAAGCTGTACCTGGGCAACCTGAGCTCGCTGCGCGACTGGGGCTATGCCAAGGACTATGTGGAGTGCATGTGGCTGATACTCCAGAACGACAAGCCTGAGGACTTTGTGATTGCGACCGGGGTGCAGCACAGCGTCAGGGAGTTCTGCTATCTGGCTTTCAAGGAGGCTGGCATCGAGCTCAAGTTTGAGGGCGCTGGCGCGGATGAGAAGGGCATATGCGTTGTAGGGCCGGATCAGCTGGTCGGCAAGACGCTCGTGGAGGTGAGCCCGGACTTCTACCGCCCGACGGATGTCGTCAACCTCTGGGGCGACCCCACAAAGGCCAAGGCCAAGCTGCATTGGAATCCCAACAAGACGACCTTTGAGCAGCTTGTCAAGATAATGGTTGGCTCTGACATGGCCAAGGTTGCGGGCGAGGGCGCTGCTGCCAAGGTGAGGATGAATCTTGCGGAATATCTTGAAAAGGGGATAGTGAAGTGATGGAAAAGGACGGTAAAATATATGTTGCCGGCCATCGCGGGATGGTCGGCTCGGCCATTGTCCGGGAGCTGACACGACAGGGCTATACCAACATTGTCACGCGCACGCACCATGAGCTTGACCTGACACGGCAGGAGGATGTGGAGCGTTTCTTCGCAGCAGAGAAGCCTGAATATGTGTTCCTCGCCGCCGCCAAGGTCGGGGGGATTGTCGCCAACCAGAGCGCCTTGGCCGACTTTATGTATGACAACATGATACTGGAGATGAATGTCATACATGCCGCATGGCAGAACGGCTGCCGCAAGCTGGAGTTCTTGGGCTCGTCCTGCATCTACCCGCGTCTCGCGCCGCAGCCTATGCCGGAATCGTGCCTGCTCACCGGATCGCTGGAGAAGACCAACGAAGCCTATGCATTGGCCAAGATTAGCGGCCTGAAGTATTGCGAATATCTTAACCGCCAGTACGGGACAGACTACATTTCCGTCATGCCGACGAACTTGTACGGCCCGAATGACAACTACCATCCGGAGCACAGCCATGTCCTGCCCGCGTTGATACGGCGTTTCCATGAGGCGAAAGTCTCTGGTGCAAAGGAAGTTGTTTGCTGGGGGGACGGCTCCCCGCTGCGGGAGTTCCTCTATGTGGACGACCTCGCCAACCTGTGCGTGTTCCTGATGAACAATTACAGCGGCAATGAGACCGTCAATGCCGGGACGGGCAAGGAACTGACCATTAAGGAGCTTGCAGAGCTGGTGGCGAAGGTTGTGGGGTATAAGGGCGCTATCAAGTGGGACACGACCCGCCCCAACGGGACTCCGCGCAAACTGCTTGACGTGTCCAAGGCCAAGGCTCTCGGCTGGACTTATAAGACCGAGCTGCAGGACGGCATCCGTATGGCTTATGAGGATTTCCTGAATAACCCCATGAGGGCGGAGAGGTGAATATGGCGAAAAAGGTATTTGTCTCCGGCTGCTATGACCTGCTGCATAGCGGGCATGTAGAGTTCTTCAGGCAGGCGTCCCAATACGGGGACTTGTATGTGGGGATCGGCTCGGATGCCACCATCCTTGGGTACAAGCATCACAAGACCGTGTACAGCGAGCAGGAGAGACTGTTTATGGTCAAGAGCATCCGCTATGTCAAGGACGCGTACATCAATGCCGGCAGCGGGGTGATGGACTTTGTCCCGACCGTGGAGGCTCTGCGTCCGGACGTTTTCGTGGTCAACGCGGATGGCGATTCGGAGCAGAAGAGGGAGTTCTGCGCCAGCCTTGGCATCGAGTATGTGGTGCTGCAGCGTGTCCCACAGGCGGGGCTGGCGGCCCGTTCGAGCACTGATCTCAAGAAGTCGGGAAGCCAGATCCCCACGCGCCTGGATTTGGCGGGGACTTGGATTGACCAGCCCTATGTCTCGTGCTACGCTCCAGGGTGGGCGATAACCATTTCCGTAGAGCCGACATTCGAGATACGCAGCCGTTGCGGTCTCTCCACTTCCACGCGGGAGGCCATCCGCAAGATATGGCCGTACCAGCTGCCCAATATGGATCCGGAGATGCTCGCCAAGCTGGTGTTCTGTTTCGAGAATGACCCTGAGCGCTCGGACGGGATAGTGTCCGGGGCGCAGGACAGCATCGGGATATGTGTGCCTGGGCTGTGCCGCCATTACTACAACAACCGCTTCTGGCCGGAGCGGATAGAGACCTGCAATGATGAGAAAGTGCTGTCCTGGCTGGAAGAGCACCTGTGCATGATCCCGATGTTCCCCCGCCGCCCGGGCTGTTCCGTGGTGGAGGGCAAGGATGTCAACGAGGTCAAGGTCAAGGCTCTGGCCGCTGCGGCTGATGACTGCTGGGGCGCGATACTGTCCCGTGACCTCGGTGCGTTCGCTGCGGCCTACAAGGCGTCATTTGACGCGCAGGTGGCAATGTTTCCCGGGATGGTGAGGCCGGTCTTGCTCGGGTCTGACGGGGAGCGGGGTGTACGCCCTGCGGAGGATGACGGCTTCTTGCCTACGGTGCAGGACTACATAGACAAGTATTCCGCTTTGCCCGGAGTGCTTGCATGGAAGATGCCCGGCGCGGGTGGCGGCGGCTATCTGGTGCTGGTGTGCTCCGGGCGTGACGCATTCCCGG
>CAZKVW010000108.1:1964-3126 GCA_964556285.1 uncultured Muribaculaceae bacterium | reverse complement strand
TTTAAGAAACTCCCGCGTTTGTTTTGTCGCAGAAAAGCCCTATATTTGTCGTCCGCATCCTCGTGCAGGGTGCAAACAGGTAATTATTAATTTTTTAAAACAGATTCACAATGGCTGTTAAAATCCGCCTTCAGCGCCACGGCAAGAAGAATTTCGCATTCTTCCACATTGTAGTGGCAGACAGTCGCGCACCTCGCGACGGACGTTTCATCGAGCAGCTCGGCTCCTACAATCCCAACACGGACCCTGCCACCATCGTCCTCAACTTTGACCGCGCTCTCTCGTGGCTCAATGTCGGGGCCCAGCCCACGCTCGTCTGCAGACGCATACTCTCGTATGAGGGAGTGCTCCTGCGCAAGCATCTCGACATCGGCGTGGCCAAGGGCGCTATCACTCAGGAGGTCGCCGACCAGAGGTGGAACGAATGGAAGGCCCAGCGTGACGCCAAGATTGCCGCCAAGAAAGCCGGTATCGCCAACGAGGCCATAGCCAAAGCCAAGGCCGCCAAGGAGGCCGAGGTCAAGGTCAACAACGCCAGGGCGGAGGCTCTCGCCAAGAAGGCTGCAGAGCTTGCCGCCGCCAAGGCCGCTGAGGAGGCCCAGGCGCAGGCAGAGGCTGCCGCCGCTGCCGCCGCCGCTGCGCCCGCAGAGGAGACTCCTGCTACAGAGGCCTGACCGGACGCCTGACAGAGTATTCAGGCAATGGTGCGCATAGCTCGGGTGCTCAAGTCCAACGGGACTGACGGGGGGATTCTCCTTGGATTCTGTGGGGACGTTGAGATCTCGGACATAGTTGCAGAGGAGCCGGTGTACATCTTTTTTGATGGACTGCCGGCTCCTTTCTTTTTTGCTGACATCCGGGCCAGAGGGTCGGGCAAGGCTATGGCGCATCTTGTTGACGTGGAGACGCTTGCGGATGCGGAGGAGCTGGCGGGTAGGGATGTCTTCGCCGACTGGCAGGATGACGGCGCGGATGCGGAGGATGACCTGTCGTTCCTGGCGGGGTGGACGCTTTCGGGCGTGGGGGAGATAGTGGGATACGTGGACATTCCCGGCAACCCGTGCATAGAGGTGTCTGCGAGCGGGGGGCCTGTGCTGGTCCCTGTGCATGAGGATCTCATTCTCAGCATGGACAAGGAACACAAGGTGCTGGACATGCGCCT
>CAZKVW010000108.1:0-1864 GCA_964556285.1 uncultured Muribaculaceae bacterium | reverse complement strand
GGAGTTTTGACCGGCGGGTCTTGTTTTTTTGAACAATAAGGCCTATCTTTGCGCTCCACGCTTTTACGGCATGGGGCATATATGCGGTAGTGGTGAAATGGTAGACACGCTACTTTGAGGGGGTAGTGGGCGTTTTAGCCTGTGTGAGTTCGAATCTCACCTACCGCACGTGCTTTTGCAAGAAGAGAGGCTGCCTGAAAACAGGCAGCCTCTCTCGGCTTCTTGGCGGGGACGCGGCTCATGCGGCTGGGTCCCGGGAGTGGGAACACGTGCCGTCCGGCGCCTGACCCCTCTAATTGCCTAAGACAGGGCGGATTGTCAGGCCGCAGTAACGGCTGGTCGTATAGTCGCAATTAGGGACTCCAGTCGGGGTTCCGGTGGTATCGGCAGGGAATCCTGTGGCATAGGCTTGATAGCAAGTGTCTGTGACGAGTGAAGATGACCAGTAGCAGTCGTCAGAGTACTGGTCTGTGCTTGTCTTGGGGAGGAAGATGCTGTTGCCGTTAGAGCCGGTGACCTTGTAGCCTTCAGTCCCGTCCAGCGTCGTCCATGTCCAGGTGCAGCTTTCGCAAAGCTCTTCCCACTCGTCATGGGTCGGCATGCGCCAGTTGTCCCCGAGCGCCATCGAGGCGGCGTCGTCCTCCTTTTCCAGCACGGACTTGTGATCCAGGAAGCCCTCATGGCCATACATATCAGAGACCTGTATACCATAGGCTGAACCCTCGAAGACATATTTGGTCAAGTGCTGCTCATTGTTGGCGGCACTCCACTTATATGCCTCCCAAGATCCGCCGCTCCCCGCCTCGGTATCGCCCCATGCGTAATAATTCCCGTATTCTTGGGGAGCGGCCGCGCCAAGGTTGCAGGATGCCCATTTGACCGACAGGCCGAGGTCAACCGTTGAGAGGTCGATGGCCGGGAGGATGTGGAGCTCTGCGCGGCGGAAAGACTGTTCGTCTGTGGGAATGCTGACTTTCTTTGCCGTGCCCCAGATGGTGGTGTCCTCGGAATCAGTGAGCTTGACCTGGAAATAACTGTACCTGGCCACTGGCACCGGCACATAGAATGACATGGTCTGCCCAGCGGATGTGACGGCCGAGCTGAGCGCGAATGTCACCTCGTCGCTTGTGTCGCCGCCCATTGCGCGGGAATCCAATTGCGCCCCGTCATCCAGGCTCGTGCTCAGATCGCTCACAGTTCCGGCGATATTATTTTCGGCCTTGATATGGAAATGCTGTGTGCCGATGGGGACATGGCTGTATGTCACCTTGACGAGCGCGGTCATGTGCTTGAAACTGAAAATGTGGTCCCCGTTGTCATCCTTTGTCGGGGCTCCTGCCACCATAGGGGCTTTGCTTGTCCCGGGGACATAGGATTCGTACTGGCTTGGCAAGGTGACGTTGTAGGTGTCGGCGGTCACCGTCCCGTTCTGGTTGTACGGGTAAATGGCGATGCGGAAGTCGGGACTGCCGCTGACCTGTCCGTAGAATGCCTTTTCAGTGGTGGGGGCGTATGTCAGGGCGTAGAGCCTGTTGCCTCTGGTGTCAAAAGCCCCGATCTGGTCTCCTTCGCTCCACCCGACGACCCCCTCATCGGTGACGGCGGCTTTGGTCGAGACGGGCGCCTCGGCGTTGGCCATGATGGTGATACGGCTTGTCGGAGAGGGGATTTCCGATTTGGCGCAGCCCGCGAGTATGAGGGCTGACGCAAGCAATGCAGTGTAAAGTCTCTTCATGTCCTTACCAGTCCAAGTGGTCCCAAGTCAAATCCGAATTGTCTTTCACGCTGTAGCTTTCGGCTGCGGACATGCGGAGTACGGACTCCGCCGAGAAATCAAGCCCCAAGGCTGCGGGGGGCAAATACG
>CAZKVW010000107.1:2020-3184 GCA_964556285.1 uncultured Muribaculaceae bacterium | reverse complement strand
GTTAAATTAGGTTAGAATTGCGAAGCCGCTTCGTCGTGAGGACGAGGCGGCTTCATCTTCGCTATCACCCTGAAAGCAAAAAAAACGTGCCGCCCTTGTGTGGACGGCCCGATGCTATTGATGTCTTACCTGTTGGCGAGAGAGCTAGTCGCTGAGCGAGAAACGCTTGAAGACGACTACCTTGGCCTCCTTGTCCGCAGCTGCAAGCGCAGCCCCGACGGAGATCTTGTCGTCGCTCATCTGGTACTCCTGCTCCATCAGGGTGTTCTCCTTGAGGAACTTCTGCACACGACCATTGGCGATATTCTGGATCATCTGCTCGTTGAGGTTGGCGGCTTTCTCGGCGGCTACCGAAGCCTTGATCTCACGCGCCTGGGCGGCCTGCTCAGGAGTAAGCCAGCCCTTGGCTGTATTGGAGTTGATATGATCCTCGCTGTCCACGTGAGCCGGGTTGATGCCGGCTTTTTTGAGGGCGGCGTCTACCGCTTTCTGAATCTGCTCCTCGCGGGTCTTCTCCACGGCAATCTTGCGCTCGTTCTCAAGAGTCTCCACAGGGCAGTCCTCGGCCGATATGGATACCGGATTCATGGACGCGACCTGCATGGCAATGCCCTTGGCGATGTCCTCAGGGACAGTCTTGCTGAATCCCACCAGCGCCCCGAGCTTGCCGGTCACCTTGTGGATGTACTCACGGATATACGGAGCCTCAACCTTGGCGTAGTACGCAAGGATGTGCTTCTCGCCGGTCTTGCCCGTCTGTGCCTCAACGGCCTCGGCAACGGTCTGCCCGTCAGCGAGCTTGACCTTGGCAAGAGCCTCCACGTCCTCGGGCAGGGCGGCTATCGCCGCGTCGGCGATGGCGTCCGCCAGCTCCTGGAACTGCTCGGTGCGGGACACAAAGTCGGTCTCGCAGCCAAGGCTCACGAGTATGGCTTTGTCCCCGGAGACGCGGGCTTTGACTGCGCCCTCCGTGGTCTCACGGTCAGCCCTCTTCGCAGCCACAAGCTTGCCTTTCTCACGTATGATGTCAATCGCCTTGTTGAAATCGCCGTCAGCCTCAACGAGGGCATTCTTGCAATCCATCATGCCCGCGCTGGTCATCCGGCGCAGTTTCATCACATCTGCTGCTGTTATTGCTGCCATAATTGATGTCTTTGTGTTGTT
>CAZKVW010000107.1:0-1920 GCA_964556285.1 uncultured Muribaculaceae bacterium | reverse complement strand
CCTCCGCTGCAGGAGTCTCGGCAGGAGCGGGCTTCTCTTCGTCGGCGCTCTTGCCGCCCTTGCGTGCGCGGAGCTTCTTGGCAGGAGCGAGCTGCGCCTCCTCGGCGGCCTCCTCCTTGTCCTTGGCGAGTTTCTTCTCCTCGAGACCCTCCTGGATGGCCTGGCACAGCACATCCGTGATGCACTCTATAGAGCTTGCCGCATCGTCATTTGCCGGAATCACGTAATCAATAGGGGTAGGATCGCAACATGTATCAACCATCGCGAATACCGGAATGTTGAGACGATTGGCCTCTCTGACTGCATTAGCCTCTTTCTGGACATCGACCACGAACAGCGCCGAAGGCAGCCTGTTCATGTCGCGGATTGAGCCGAGGTTGAGCTCCAGCTTCTCCCTCTGGCGGTCAATCTGGAGACGCTCCCTCTTGGCGAGCTTCTCAAACGTGCCATCCTCTTTCATCTTGTCGATGGTGGACATCTTCTTGATGGCCTTGCGGATGGTGGGGAAATTGGTGAGCATGCCGCCTGCCCACCTCTCGGTGATATAGGGCATGCCGACTGCCGCCGCCCTAGAGGCGACGATCTCCTTTGCCTGTTTCTTGGTAGCGACGAAGAGGATCTTACGTCCCGAACGGGCAAGCTCCTTCATGGCTTCTGCCGCTTCGTCTATCTTGACAACAGTCTTGTGCAGGTCGATAATGTGGAACCCGTTCTTCTGGTCGAATATGTAAGGGGCCATCTTGGGATTCCACTTGCGGGCGAGATGCCCGAAATGGACACCTGCATCAAGCAATTCTTGGAAATTTGTTCTTGACATTGTCTTTGTGTTGTTTTGGTCTTTACATCAAGGCTGAAGCAGCGGCCCGCGTCAGGGCCAGTCTCCCGCCTTTCCCGCAGCGCGGCAGCCACCCTCAGGATGGTTTGAAACCGCAGCTGTGCATACTGTGTAAGGCAGCTCTCCTGCGGCAAACTAACGTTTGCTGAACTGGAAGCGTTTACGTGCGCCGGGACGTCCGGGTTTCTTGCGCTCGACCACGCGGGAATCGCGGGTGAGGAATCCGGCCGCCTTGAGAGTGGGACGGTAAGCTTCCTTGTCCAACTCGCAGAGGGCGCGGGCAATCCCGAGCCTGACGGCCTCGGCCTGACCTTTGGTGCCGCCTCCTGCGAGGGTGACCTTGATGTCAAACTGGCCTTCTGTCTGAGTGAGGACGAGGGGCTGATTCACGATGTAACGCAGGGCGTCCTCCTTGAAGTAGTCTTCGAGGGCGCGACCGTTAACGGTGATGTTGCCATTCCCGGCGACGATATAAACGCGAGCCACGGCTTCCTTACGTCTTCCAAGGGCGTGTTTCTGTTCCATTTGCTCTGTTTAAATTTCGTCTAACTTAATTTGTCTGGGTTGCTGTGCCTGATGAGGATGCTCCGGGCCTACATAGATATGCAGGTTGCCGAGGATCTTGTCACCTAGGCGGGTCTTGGGGAGCATTCCCTTGACTGCTCTCCGGACCAGCTCAGCGGGTCTCTTCTCAAGGATCTCCTTAGGCGTGGTGAAACGCTGGCCACCGGGATAGCCGGTGTAGCGCACGTACACGCGATTGGTCATCTTCTTGCCTTTGAGAATGACTTTCTCGGCGTTGACCACAATGACATTGTCACCGCAGTCCACATGCGGAGTAAAGCCGGGCTTGTTCTTGCCCCTGAGCACAAGGGCGACCCTCGAAGCAAGACGACCAAGCGGAAGATCCGTTGCATCAATGACGACCCACTGTTTGTCAACTGTCGCTTTGTTAAGCGACACAGTCTTGTAACTCTGTGTGTCCACTGTCTTGATCTTTAATTGGTTAATACAATAATTGCGATCCCTGCACTATACAGGGGCGACAAAAGTACAAAATTTTTCACTCAACTCAAAATCCCCCG
>CAZKVW010000106.1:0-3385 GCA_964556285.1 uncultured Muribaculaceae bacterium | reverse complement strand
ATCGTGGAGGGCCGCGCCCCGAGGGATTCTTCGGAAATGATTATAAGCGAGAGCTTTGTGAACAAGATGCAGGATTTCGCCTCCTGGAGCGACGGGGCCGTTGGCAAGAAGCTCTGCGTCACGGGACACGAGCCCGCCGACAGGGCCTTTACCATCTCGGGAGTGTACAAGGATTATGTCATAGGGAATTATGTGGAGCTTGACCAGCGTCCCTCGGCTCTCTTCTATGGAAGAATCGGTTCGAATAATTCCTATCTGCCCTACACGCTGTTCAAATTGCGGGAGGCCGATGCCGTGACACTTTCCAGAATTCGGGATGTGATCAACAATGCCTCCGAAGGTAAGAATCTTGACATCGTCTCGTGCTTCGAGGAGGTGAAAGGCTCTTACAGTGAGCTTGGCAAGGTTCGTTCAACCATATTGACCGGCTCCATCTTTGCGCTGCTCGTGGCTCTTTTGGGTCTCATAGGATTCGTTCTGGACGAGGCTCGGAGGCGGAGCAAGGAGATGGCGATCCGGAAGATAAACGGAGCGACTTCGGGCGAGATTCTCGGCATCTTCCTCAGCGGAATCCTGAAGCTTTCAGTGGTCATGGCCGTGCTCGGATGCGTCGGGGCGTGGATCGCCTCTAATCGATACATGGAGCTTTTCGCCCGCAAGGTCAGCGTCACCCCCTGGTATTATATTGTCGGGAGCGTCGTAGTGCTCGTGACAGTCAGCGGTGTCGTCGCCCTGTGCGCCCGCCGCGTCTCCACCTCCAACCCTGTCGACTCGCTCAGAAATGAATAATCATGTCATTCTGAGCCAACCCTCTGTCATTCTGAGCGAACTCTCTGTCATTCTGAGCGATAGCGAAGAATCTCTATAGATGAAACAGATTCTTCGGTCACTTCGTTCCCTCAGAATGACAAAAAGGGAGTTTCCTTTAGAATGGCAATTTAACAATAAAGACAATGATATGAAAAGCTATTTTAAATTCCTGTCCCGTAATGCTTTATACACGGCTGTGGAGGCTGTGGGGCTGATTCTCAGCATCACCTTCGTGATCCTGATCGGCAATTATGTCTGGGAGCAGTGGAGCGTCGCGAACGAGAATCCCGACGGGAACAGGGTTTACGCCGTGGGCAACAAGGACTATGTCGCCCTGTCGTGGTGGGACAAGGAGGCCTTTGAGTCCAAGATACCGGAGGTCGAGGCCGCTTGCAGGCTTTCAGGGCCGGACGATGACTATTTCATCTCCACCGCAGCGGGGGAGAAGATAGCCGCCATCGTGACCGAGGCGGATCCGGAGCTCTTCAGGATATTCCCTGAATATTCCCTGTCGGGAGGCAGCTTGGACGACTATTCTCTCAAGGGGCGCTGCCTTGTGAGTGAATCGTTCGCCCGGAAACTCTTCGCAGGAAATCAGGCTTCAGATAATGATGTCATTCTGAACGGAGCGAAGCGAAGTGAAGAATCTGCGTTCTCAGTCATTGGAGCTGCATTTACAGTCGGCAGCACATTCTCCTCCGACACACTGACAGTCTGCGGAGTGTTCAAGGATTTCAGGAACGCGCTCGTGCCGCAGGCCGACATCCTCAAGAACCCCGCATTCAGCGACGCGGCCTCTTTGGACCCGTTCTCGTCGATAGGCGCATACACCACGTTCATCAAGGTGGCGGCGGGCGCGGACAGGCTGGAGATTCAGGACAAGGTGAATGTGGTCTGCCGGGAGGATTACAGTTTCTGGAGCGAAGATTTCAAGGAGAATTTCCCGATATTCACAGTCCCCGAACTCTATTTCCGCACCGACCAATGGTGTCTGCGCAGGGGGAATCTCCAGGTGCTGAAGATGCTCGCCCTCGTGGTGCTGCTCCTTCTCATTTCGGCGGTGTTCAACTATATCAACCTCAGCCTTGCCCTCTCCACCCGTCGCAGCAAGGAGATGGCCACACGCAGGCTTCTCGGCGCTTCCCAAGGAGAGATCGTCTGGAAATACATTCTGGAGTCCATATTCTTCACGGCCGTGTGTTTCGCCGCTGCCCTGCTTCTCGCGGAGGCGCTTCTGCCCTGGATGAACAACCTGCTCCTTGGCGTCATTTTAAGTCCGGAGGATAAGGCGTACTACATTCCGCTCACCATCAGCTGGACGTTTGGGGCGTTTGCCCTGTATGCCGTGGCCGTAATCCTGCTCGGCTTCCTGTCAGGCGTCATCCCGGCCGCCTTCGCCTCACGGTCCAGGCCCATCGATGTCGTCAAAGGCACATTCCGCCGCAGCAGCAAGATGACATTCAGCAAGGGCTTCATAGTCTTCCAGAATGCAGTCTCCGTGATACTGATAGCGCTGGCCTTGCTCATGGAGGCGCAGCTGCGTCACATGGCCGTCCGCCCTCTCAACGCCCGCAGCGAAGGGCTTTACCGATTGACATTCTATGTGAGAGACTACTCCGATGTCGAGCCGCTTGCGGACAGGCTCAGGGCTCTGCCTTGCGTGAAGCGTGCCGCTTACGGGACGGGTTTCCCGGGGTCGATGAGCATGAGCATGAGTTTCAACACCATCACATCCGAAGGGGCGTCGTATGGAGCGCAGGCTAAAATAATGATTGGCACGGACGAATATTTCGACATGCTGGGGCTTCATGTCCTGGAGGACTTCGGGACTCCCCGCAGCGGGGCGGTGTGGATGTCGAAGTCCTTGGCCGGCAAGATCCAGCTCAGCGACTCCACCAAGGCATATTATGCCGGCAAGTTCAATGTCAACGGCGTCACGGACTCGTATGTGGGAGGCGTCTATGACGACATCCCTACATCTGGGGCTTCTTCTTCTTCTTCTGACATCGACTTATCCTCGGTCTTTGTCATAGGCAGGGCCGAAGACATACGCTGGGCTAACGGGCTGCTCATAGAGGTCCAAGGAGACGCGAAAGAGGCCGAATCAGCCATAATGGATGCGTATCGTGACTATTCCGTTGAGAAGAACGGCACATACGAGGAATGCGTCCATGGCTACATCAGGGACATACTCAATGCCTCGCTGGCCCCCATCAGGATGTCCATCAGGCTTGTGGAGCTGTTCATGGCCCTCTCCGTGCTTATTTCGCTCCTGGGTCTTGTGGCCATCAGCGCTTACTTCAGCGGGGAGAACGCCAAGGGTGTCGCTGTCAGGAAAGTGTTCGGCAGCGACTCTTCGGCGGAGACGGCCCGTCTCGTCAAATCATATATGCTGCTCTCTCTGGTTGCCATAGCCGTGGGGATGCCTGTTGCCGTTTGGCTGTCGGGCAGGTGGCTGCAACAATACGCATATCGCATCAGCGGATACGCCTGGGTGTTCCTCGCCGCAGCCGTCATCACGCTCCTCTTTGCCTTGGCGTCCGTCTGGTGGCAGGTCCGCCGCTCCGCCCTCGCC
>CAZKVW010000105.1:0-3426 GCA_964556285.1 uncultured Muribaculaceae bacterium | reverse complement strand
TCGTGCGGGACCACCTGCCCCACAGAGAGTATGAGGTCAAATGACGGGTCGAGCAGCAGCTTGTTGACCTGGGCCTCCATGCTGTAGTCCAGCCTCCCCTCGGACACCTGCCTGACATACTCCCCCGGCACTGTCCCTATGGTGCGGACGTCATTGCGCCAGTCATGGACACGGAACTTGTCCGCGCTCACATGCCCGAACATCGAGCGGATTTGCGCCTGGGTCATTGGAGAATGCGTCCCAAGCGCGGGCATCACATCGGTCAGCGTGTCGCCGTACCAGTCGTCAATCATCTCTGTGATGGGGCCAGCATAGCTGTTAAGCCTGGTGTAATCCGGCGGGATGGCCATCACCCTGCGCTTGGGGCCGAGCTTACGGAAAACTCCGTACAGAGCCTCCCGCACCTCGTCCGGGCTTATCACGTCCGTCTTGGATCCCCTGCTGTAATATAGCATGGCGTTTATCTTTTTACCCGGGCATTGCCCTCCCACACGCTCCAGACCTGCTCCTCGTCCGCCGGCTGTGCGTAGTCGGTGAGGAACGTGGTGGCAAGAGCCCCGCAGGCCCAGCCAAACTGGGCGCAGCGCTCGCCGTCCCAACCCTTGAGAATGCCATAGAGCAGTCCGCCCACAAAACCGTCGCCGCCGCCTATGCGGTCCAGCACATGTATCTCGCGCGGCATGATGACATGCCACTCGTCTCCCTCACGCATGATTGCTCCCCAGTTGTGGCTGTTGGTGTTGTTGACCTGCCTGAGTGTCGTGGCATAGACCTGCGCGGCGGGATACTGCTCCTTGACCCGCCCTATCATCTCCTTGAAACTGTCGATTTTGGAGGCGATGTCCTTGCCCCCGGCCTCCGGGCCGGCTATCCCGAGACAGAGCTGGAAATCCTCCTCGTTGCCTATGAGCACGTCGGCGCATGAGGCTATCTCGGAGAATATGTCATGCAGTTCCTGCTCACGCCCCGCCCAGAACGACGCCCTGTAATTGAGGTCAAAGCTGATGCGTGTGCCATGCTTCCTGGCGGCCCTCGCGAGCTCCAGGCAGAACTTGCCGGTATCGGGGCTCAAGGCGGCGATGAGCCCTGACAGGTGCACAATCTGCACGCCCTCCTGCCCGAATATCCTCTCGAGGTCAAAATCCTCCGCCTTGAGAGTGCGCCCGACCTCACCAGCGCGGTCATTCCATACCCTCGGGCCGCGCGAGCCGTAGCCGCTGTCTGCGATGTTGATCTGATGGCGGTAGCCCCACGGGCCGCGCTGCTCCACTTCCGGCCCCTCAAAGTCCATTCCGCGGGACTTGAGGTTGGATTTGATGAAGCTGGCAAACGGGCTGCCTTTGACGAATGCCGTCAGCACCTTGACAGGCAGTCCGAGGTATGAGGAGATGCTGGCAACGTTTGTCTCGGCGCTTGTCGCCTGCAATCTGAATGTGTCGCTGCTGTGCACAGGCTGCCCCGCGTCAGGGGTGAGCCGCAGCCCCATGCTGGTCGGCACCAGCAGGGCATATTTGCAATCGGGTCTGAGCTTGATATCCATGATATTCCACAATTACGGGGTCATTCCCCGAGAATCCTCAAATTTACACTTATTCCCGACAACAGGCAAGGGTACCGGCCCCAAAAATGTCATCCGGTCTCACGCGTCCCTCTTGAGAGGATGGTGAGCAAGGATGGAGGCCTGCCAGCTCGCGCTGTCCACGTGAGTGTATATCTCGGTGGTCTTGACGCTGGCGTGGCCGAGCATCTCCTGCACAGCGCGCAAGTCCGCGCCGTTCTCTATCAGATGGGTAGCGAACGAGTGCCTGAACGTGTGAGGGCTGATTTCCTTGGTGATTCCTGCGAGGAGAGCGTATTTCTTGACGATATTGAAGAAAGACACGCGCGACATCTTGCCGCCGTATTTGTTGAGGAAGAGGATGTCCTCCGACGCGCTGTCCGCCGGGACCGGCCGCACCTGGAGATAGTCCGCCACCCTCTGGGCCGTCGCGTCCGCCATTGGCACTATACGCTCCTTGCTGCCCTTGCCGATGACACGCACAAAACGCTCATCAAGGTACACGCTTGAGACCTTAAGGGACGAAGCCTCGGAGACTCGCACTCCGCAGCCGTACAGGACTTCGAGGATGGCGCGGTCGCGCTTGCCGTCCCAAGACTCGGAGTCCGGCGCGGAGAGTATCGCCTCCACCTCCCCCACGGAAAGCACTCCGGGTAGGTAACGGCCGAACTTCGGGGCCTCCACCCGCTCGCAGGGGTTGTCCTCCCTGTCCCCCTCCAGCGCCATCCAGTCGAAGAATGACATCAATGCCGAGAGAATGCGGCTCTGCGTACGCTTGGAGATGCCATCCCCTCTCCCGGCCAGATAGCTGACAATGTCATCCGCCTCCACATCCGCAGGGAGCTTGCCCACCGCGTCCAGGAACATCCTGACGTCCGAGCAGTAGGCCGACACGGTGTTGGCGGACATGTGCCTCTCAACCCCGAGATAGAATCCGTATTCTTTCAGCTTGTTTTCCAAGGCGACGCGTTCATTTTTCACATTTTGCGCCCGTTCTGCGGACAAATGTTTTTTTCGTCACACAAAAATAATATTTTTGTCCGCACACAGTCACTTGTAACCCATGAGAAAACTTTTCTGTACCGTTATTGCGGCCTTGGCTCTCGGATTGGGCGCACAGGCGCAGGACTCCGGCGCGGACTATAGCCCCGCCGCCTACAGTTCCAATGAGATTGGCGTCAGTTACGGACGCTTATCCATGTACTCCATCGGCGCGGCATTCGCCGGCATTTTCGGCTCGATCTTCACTTTCGGCCTCGCCACCATGGACGAATTCAGCAGTTCAGGGGCTATCGGGCTGAGCTATTACCATTGGCTCAACCCCAAATTCGCCATCGGCGCGGAAGCCACATACGAGCATGTGCACATGACATTCAAGTCCGGCGTAGCGGGCGGCAGCGTCGACCCCTCCTATTTTGACTTCATCGGAGTGATGCCCTCCGTCAAAGGGCGCTGGATACAGAAAAGGCGTTTCGGGCTCTACTCCAAGCTGTCGCTGGGAGCCACGGTCATCTCCAACGGCAACGTGGTGGAGACCGACAGCAGCGGCACACAGACGACCGACAAGGAGGCTGACGTCTCTGCCAGAATCGCCTTGCAGGTCACGCCCATAGGCCTTGAGTTCGGCTCCGGGAGCCTGCGCGGCTTCATCGAATCAGGCTTCGGCTCGGCGGGAATGCTGTGCGCCGGACTCAGGTACAGCTTCTGACCCAGGCAGAGCTGTCCGCCGACCATGCGCCGTGACAGGCGGGATGCCGGGATCGCGAAGTTTTGCGTATCTTGCGGGGGCTGCCCTCATCCTTTGCCCTCCCTTTCTCTCCGTTGCATGAGAACTCTTCCCCAGCGGTCAGGACAGGAATCCGTAAATA
>CAZKVW010000104.1:0-3658 GCA_964556285.1 uncultured Muribaculaceae bacterium | reverse complement strand
CCTGTCGCCACAGCCTCGGTTTGTCGCTACAACCGGCCTGTCCGCCATCGCAGCAACAGCCTTGGCCTGTCCTTCGCCGCCGCAGTCTCTGCCTGTCCGGCATCGCTGCCGGCGTTCCGGTCTGACCAGTGCGCCGCTCTGCAGCCGGAGTCACGCATCCAGCCCGAATCCTTTTGCCGGCTCTGTTCCGGTTTGGCCACGTGCGAGCGTTTCGCTCACGGGATGACGCTTCAGGCAGATCCTTCACTTCGCCTAGATTCTTCTCTTCCCCTCGGCTTCGTTCAGGGCAAGCCGTTCAGAATGACAGAGAGGCATGGCATCTTCATCGGTTTGGTGAGCAAAACCTGACATTTCACTCACGGGATGACGCTTCAGGACGAGGTGGTAAGTGAAACATCGCCGCTCTGCTGCCGGTGACAGCGGCTGCCTTGGCGGTCAATGGCGCTTTGTCTGGCTTTGCGTGATAATCTTGCTCCCTGCACCATGCCTGACCCCGTGCCCTCTCTACCTCAAGCCGGACTTTTGGCTATACCTCGTGTCGTGTCTTGTCCCAGACTTCGTGCCCGGCCTCGCGCTGGACATTGGGGAGGACATCGGGGAGGGAAGCTCTCTCCTGCAATTCACCTGTCACGCCGACTGGCTCTACAGCGTTGCAGGAGGGCATCCCGTGTACTGGAGCGAACATAATGATGTGCCCCCAGCGCGAATGCGAATTTGCCGGCGCCGGGACTGGTTCGCTTTGTGGAAATCTCCGCGCGGGATGGGCCCGCTTCGTGAAAATCATCGGGATCAGAGAGTGCCCTTGCAAGGCAGTCAGAAAGGGGGCGGCGGTGCCAATCCGCCCTCGCAAGGGGGATTGGCACCGGCTGGGGACGCAACGCATTGATTTCCAATGCATGTTTTGCGGCTTCCGAAGCCATCGAATGTCACGAGGGCAAAGCCCCAAAGGGTCGTGACCCCGGGAACTGCCAAGACAAAGGCATGAAACAGGAGGCGCGGGACAGGCCGGACGCGGCAGCCATGCGTTTTGCGGATGCGCCACAGGCGCCGCAGCTTCTGTTTTTTTACATTTCGTTTCCAAGGCAATTACGAATAGTTCGTGTTTTTCTTTGTTTAATTAATTTTTCGCTACATTTGTCGCCAAGACATTAAAAGACTCGCAACAAACATCAACGCAAAATGAAGCGCCTCCTATCGACGCTCATCATCTATGAGATGCTGATGCTTGCAGCCGCACAGGCAGCCTCCGCCCAGTCAGGGGCGGACACCCCCAATCACAATCCCAGAGGCTATCTCGTCGAGAGATACGGAGTGACACAGGAGCAGGAAGACATGATCAACAGGCTCTCCCGACGGAGATCCGACATGATTGACTCCCTCTCCGCCCTCGGACTCCCGCCGCATGCCTACAGGAGCCAGCGCGACTCCGTGACCGACATCTACTATCAACAGGTGCGCTCCGTCCTCACTCCGGAGCAGCAGTTGCGCTTCAATCCCGAAGCGCTCAAGGCGGCGCGGACTGGCGAAGTCAAGGCCCTGAACCTGCCAGTGGAGACCGAAATCGCCATGGGCGCACTGAAAGCGGGCCGGGAACAGTCGATGCAAGCCGCTGACGCGCTGCCGCACAAGGAGGCAAAAGTACGGCGTGCGGCTGTTGAAGCGGACTACAGGAGGGAACTCCGGCTGCTGCTCGGGGAAGAGAAATACGGCGAATGGCTTGCGTACAAGAACGGGGCGACAGAGCGTAAGTTCAAGACGGAATTCGGCTTCACGGATGAGCAGTTCGAACGCTACAAGACAATAGAGAGGCGGGAGGCCGTGCAGGTGGCTGCAATCAAGAGCGTCGCCATGTCACCGGAGGAGCGAGACCGGAGGATAACGGAGGCGAGACAGGCCAAGGTGGATTCCATGAGGGTAATCCTGACGGGCAGCCAGTTCGACAAGTGGCTCGAGTACTGCCTCCGCAAGGAAGAGCGCAGGGCGCATGGCCAGAAATAAGCAACTCACACCAACACAGAGAGACAAATGATCAGGAGACTGCCATTTTTGTTCGCGACGCTGGCGTTGATGACGGCCTGCGCCAGAGTCCCCCTGCCCGGGGACGGTGACGCGACGGCGGCACTTAGCGTCGGAGAGGCTAAAGAGTATTTCGAAGCGGGGCACACGTCGCTTGGCGTCACGAAGTCGGACGGCTCCCCCGCGTCTGCATGCTGGGCATCCCCCGGAGACTTCACGCCAATGTGGGACAAGGCCGTGGAGTCAGCCACTGGCGGCACCGCAAGCGTGGATGTCCCCATCATCCCGACATACAAATATAGGGCTATACTGTCGGAGTTCGCTGACGGCAGAGCCAAAGCCTATTCGGTGGACATCTACCAGAAGCTGCTTGTGGTGAGGAAGTTCCGCGATGGCGACTCCTCCATGGGGATGTACATCCTTACCCTGATACCGGACAGGGACTATGCCGCGAGGAACAAGGGGCGCGTTGCCGACAGGTTCATCAACTCGGGCGGGAAGGGAGGCTACAGCGGACTCGCCGTGTACAGCTGCGGCGGGATACCTATGCGGATGGACAAGTACGCGGGAGGACGCAAGACAGGGGGAATCTCCGTGTTCGAAGAGACGGACGCAGCGGCCAGAGAGAATAAGCTCGCCATCATATTCAGGGAGACCAGAGGAATCACAATCCTGCGGAGCGGCGCGTTACGCACCCGTTCCGGAGAGGACGCGTGGTGGGACTTCGGCTCCATGGATGACTACACCCACATAGGGGACAACATCTATCAGGGCGCTGACGGTGACTACTACATCGATTCCGACGGGGACGGGATAATAGACTCGTTCTACATCATGGGAGACGACCCTGTGACGCCCGACCCTGGCGACGGGGACAGCGACGGCGGATGGCCGCCGGAGGATGACGGGGGCAGCGGCAACGGAAACGATGACGACCACTGGAGGGATGACCCTCTGGACGGGGACGACAACAATTTCGACGACGAGCATGACGACTGGATGCCGCAGGACAGGGACAATGCGGAAAAGATTCCGGCAAGACTGGAGAAATATTACGGGAAGCCGGAATACTACGTCAAGAGGGTTGAGGATTTTCATAGGCGCTATCAACACAAAAACGCACCCGAATATTATATGAGATGTGGCTGGAAATATTGTGACAGGTTTACGATGGCCACAAGACCTCGCTTGTCCGATGATGGCAAGGTCTGGATTGACAAAACTGCAATAGCGCTCCAAATCAAACTCTCGGACATCCTTGTAAAAAATCCAACCATAGAGCGAACCCCTTCCTTGCTGTTTCAGGAAGCTATAGAGTCGCATGTGGACGCATATCTTGAGTCGGGATTACTGCCCTTGCCAATGTCGGACAAGTTAGAGATTGTCCTAACTGTTGATTATTCCGACCTTATAGTATGGCGCGAGCAGGTGCTATTTATCATCGAGAAGCAGCTCGAATTTTATTACTTTCATCCGGAGTCGCTCCTTGCTGATGCCATATATGTTATGACCAATTTTAGCGACATCTGTTCAAAAATCCGCAAGCACACTTCGTCGGCTTCAACAAAGTCGGGGGGAGACCCTGCTCAGGAACTGTATGACCTGGTGTTTGCGCCGCTGATTGAGTATTATGAAGAGAATG
>CAZKVW010000103.1:0-3692 GCA_964556285.1 uncultured Muribaculaceae bacterium | reverse complement strand
CGGACGACAAATATAGGGCTTTTCTGCGACAAAACAAACGCGGGAGTTTCTTAAAAGATTTTGTAACTTCGGCAAAATTTTCGCTTGCGTATGAGCAACATGATTCTCGGATTACAGCTCATGCTGATTGGAATGGCGACAGTGTTCATCATCTTGCTTGTCGTCATATATGGCAGTGAGCTCCTAATAAAGTTCATCAACAAGATTGCCCCCGCCGCCCCCGCTCCTGCGGCGGCAAGGGACACCGCCGACAACGCTCCGATGCCTGTGCTGGAGGCCGCTGTGGCGAGCCTGACCGGCGGCAAGGGACATATCACCAAGGTTACAAAAATCAATTAATCCGCCGCATTTATGGGAAGACAAGTCAAGTTGAGCCTGGTGTTCAGGGACATGTGGCAGAGCGCGGGCAAGTACCAGCCCCGCGCCGACCAGCTCGTCAAGATAGCCCCCGTCATCATCAAGATGGGATGTTTCGACAGAGTCGAGACCAACGGAGGGGCGTTTGAGCAGGTCAACCTCATGTACGGGGAGAACCCGAACATTTCCGTGCGGGAGTGGACACGCCCGTTCCACGAGGCCGGCATCCAGACCCACATGCTGGACAGGGCTCTCAACGGCCTGAGGATGAGCCCCTGCCCCAAGGACCTCAGGCAGCTGTTCTACAAGGTCAAAAAGGCGCAGGGGACGGACATCACCCGCATATTCTGCGGCCTCAATGACCCCCGCAACGTCATTCCCTCCATCGGGTACGCCCACGACGCGGGGATGATAGCGCAGGCCTCGCTCTGCATCACCCATTCCCCGATACATACGGTGGAATACTACATCGGCCTCGCCAAGACGTTCATCGATGCGGGGGCGGATGAGATATGCCTCAAGGACATGGCCGGCATCGGCCGCCCGGTGTCGCTCGGCAAGATTGTCGCCGGCATCAAGGCGTACAAGGCCGATATCCCCATCCAGTACCATTCCCACGCAGGCCCCGGGTTCTGCATGGCGTCCATTCTCGAGGTCTGCAAGGCCGGGTGCGACTATGTGGACGTGGGCATGTCTCCGCTGTCCTGGGGCACGGGTCACGCGGACGTAATAGCCGTGCAGGAGATGCTCAGGGATGCCGGATTTGAGGTCAAGGACATCAACATGGAAGCCTACATGGAGGCCCGCACACAAATACAGGCCATGCTGGACGACTTCCTCGGTTATTATTGCCCCCCTCTCAATCGCGAGGGCAACTCGCTGCTAATCAAGCCTGGACTGCCCGGCGGCATGATGGGGTCGCTGATGACCGACCTGGAGGACAACCTCAAAGACCTCAACAGGTGGAAAGAGAAGCACGGACAGCCCCTCATGACCACTGACCAACTGCTCATCAAGCTGTTTGACGAGGTGGCGTATGTCTGGCCCAAGGTGGGATACCCGCCGCTGGTCACCCCATTCTCACAGTATGTCAAGAACCTCTCCCTCATCAACATCCTCCAGATGGAGAAAGGCAAGCCGCGCTGGTCTCTCATCGGCAACAACATCTGGGACATGCTGCTCGGCAAGGCCGGCAAGCTGCCCGGCCCCGTTGACCCGGAGCTGGTCGAGCTCGCCAAGTCCCAGGGGCGGGAGTTCCTCACCACAGACCCGCAGCTCAACTATCCTGACTGCCTGGACGAGTACCGCGCCAAGATGCACGAAAACGGCTGGGAAACCGGAGAGGATGACGAGGAGCTCTTTGAGTACGCCATGCACCCGGAGCAGTACGAGGCTTACAAGAGCGGCAAGGCAAAGGCCGATTTCGAAGCTGATCTCGCCGCCCGCAAGGCCAAGAAGAACGCTCCCGCCGCAGCATCCCAGATGCCGTCCGTCATCACTGTCAATGTAGGCGGCCAGAACTGGCGGCTGGAGGTGGCTTATGGAGACGCGGCGCCGGCGCAGCCAGGGGCATCCCCTGCCGCGCCAGCCGCTGTACCCAGCGGCGGGGAGGACATCCCGGCGCCGCTCTCAGGCAAGTTCTTCCTGACCAAGGATCCCGGCGAGACGCCCCGCAAGGTCGGGGACTCCGTCAAGCGCGGGGACAGGCTGGGATATATCGAGGCGATGAAGATAGACAATGCCATTTGCGCCGATTTTGACGGGGTAGTCACAGCCATTATCCCGTCCGACGGGGCCACTGTCGAAGAGGATGAGGTCATATTCAGGATGACCAGGAACAAATAGAGTAGTATTGCGTCGCATGAACGGATTTTCGGACATACTCGAGCGGCTCTACCAAATGACTGCCATAAGCGACATCGTGGCGGATCCCGCTTATCTGCTGATGTATCTTATCGCGTTTGGACTGCTGTATCTCGGCATTGCCAAACACTATGAGCCGCTGCTGCTCGTCCCCATCGCATTCGGAGTGCTGATCGCCAATTTCCCCGGAGGGGAGATGGGAGTGGTGCAGGCTGACAGCGCGGGGCTTGTGACCCTCGCCGACGGCACCCAGGCGGACATCTGGAAGATGCCGCTGCATGACATAGCCCACGAGTTCGGAATCATGAGCTATCTGTATTACGCCCTCATCAAGTCCGGACTGCTGCCTCCAATCATTTTCATGGGCGTAGGGGCTCTGACGGATTTCGGCCCCATGCTCCGCAACCTCAAGCTTGCCATCTTCGGGGCGGCAGCGCAGTTCGGCATATTTCTGGTGCTCATCGTCAGCCTTGCGGTTGGATTCACTCCGCAGGAAGCGGCGTCTCTTGGCATCATCGGGGGCGCAGACGGGCCGACAGCCATTTTCACTACCATCAAGCTCGCTCCGCACCTGCTGGGCCCCATCGCCATTGCGGCATACAGCTACATGGCTCTCGTGCCTGTCATCATCCCTCTGGTGGTCAAGTGCCTGTGCACCAAGAACGAGCTGATGATCAACATGAAGGAGCAGGACCGCCTCTATCCCGTCAAGACGCAGATCAAGAACATGCGTGTCGTCAAGATAGTGTTCCCCATAGCGGTGACGACCATCGTAGCCCTGCTGGTGCCCACGGCCGTGCCTCTCATCGGAATGCTCATGTTCGGCAATCTCATCAAGGAAATCGGCTCTGACACGTCCAGGATATTCCAGACCGCAAGCAACGGGCTGATGAATGCCGCCACCATATTCCTCGGGCTCTGCGTGGGAGCCACTATGACGGCTGACGCGTTCCTCAACTTCAAGACCATCGGCATCGTGGCGGGCGGGTTCTTCGCGTTCGCGCTGAGCATCGCCAGCGGCATATGCATGGTCAAGATCTGGAACTTGTGCTCCAAGAAGAAGATCAACCCCCTCGTCGGGGCTACAGGCCTGTCAGCTGTGCCTATGGCCAGCCGCGTGTGCAACGGGATATCCACCAAATACGACCCCAAAAACCATGTGCTCAACTACTGCATGGCCTCCAACATCTCCGGAGTCATCGGCTCGGCCGTCGCAGCGGGCGTGCTGATATCGTTCCTCGGATAAGCGGCGGCTGTGGGGCTTCCAGGCTTCGCATTGGAGACAGACCTTTCGCCAAAATCGTTTTCCGGACGCATCAGATATTAGGGCGCATTCGGGTGTATTCGGGTCACTTTTTTTTGAAAATTACCAAATACGTTGTACATTTGCAGTCCCGTTGCGCGTGATGCGTACGAGTCATTGAGATATGGTGTAATGGTAGCACTACAGATTCTGGCTCTGTCAGTGAGGG
>CAZKVW010000102.1:0-3693 GCA_964556285.1 uncultured Muribaculaceae bacterium | reverse complement strand
GGCGGGCAGTATGACGTGAGGAAGATATTCCGGGTCATTGTCCGGGAGAGCAAAGGATTGATATGGCGATAAGGGTACCACAGGACGTTATCATTGCGATAGACGGTTATTCTTCTACGGGCAAGAGCTCGCTGGCGCGTCTCGTAGCGCAGGAGCTGGGGCTTCTGTACCTCGACTCCGGCGCCTTGTACAGGGCTGTCACCCTGTATGCGCAGGAGGAGCGGCTGATATCCAGGATGAATGTCATTTCCCCAAAGCTGGAGAGTGAACTTGAGGGCTTGGACGTGTATTTCGGGCCTGACGGCACTCATATAGGAGACCGCTTGGTAGAGAAGCAGATACGCAGTATGGAGGTTTCTTCGCAGGTCAGCCCTATAGCGGCACAGCCCTGCGTCAGGGCGTTTGTAGACCGCAAGCTGCGCGAGTTCGGCTCGTGCGGGCGTGTGGTCATGGATGGCAGGGACATCGGCACGACGGTATTCCCGGATGCGGGGATTAAGATATTCCTGACGGCCTCCGAGGAAGTCCGTTCCAGACGGCGTTATGACGAGCTTGTCAGAGGAGGGGCCGCGCCGTCCATGGAGGACGTGGTGGCCAACCTGCGCCAGCGGGACTATATCGATTCACACCGGGAGGTGTCTCCGCTCAGGAGGGCGGACGATGCTTTTGTCCTGGACAATTCAGACATGACGCTCGCCGAGGAGGCGGCTTGGGTCTGCGGGCTTGTCAGGGGAAAGTTCGGCATTCTTGACGCGGCATGAACATACGGGTGGAGATAGACCCCAGTGCAGGGTTTTGCGGGGGCGTGATACGGGCCATTGACAGCGCTGAGCGCTATCTGGAGTCTCATCCGCGCAGACCGCTGTATTCGCTCGGCTCGATAGTGCACAACGATGAGGAGCTGTCCCGTTTGAGGGCAAAAGGGCTCAAAACCATCTCCTTGCAGGATTTGTCATTAATGTCTGCGGGGCATGGGGGTGAGACTCTGCTCATCCGTGCGCACGGCGAACCGCCGTCCACCTACCGCAAGGTGGAAGAGCTGGGCTTTGAGCTGATTGACTGCACCTGTCCCGTGGTGCTCCGTCTCCAGCGCAGGATCCGCGAGGCGTATGCCCCTCTCAAGGCGGGTGGAGGTTCGCTCGTGATATTCGGCAAGGTCGGCCATGCGGAAGTCCTCGGCTTGCTCGGGCAGGTGGGAGGTGATGCAGCCGTTGTGGAGAACGCCGGCATGATCGAGAGTCTGGCTGGCAGCGGTGCGCTCAGGTATGACCGTCCAGTGGAGATTTTCTCCCAGACTACCAAGAGTCCGGAAGAGTATGCCGCAATATGCGATTATATACGTTCGCGTATGCCCGACCCGTCGCTGCTGACTGTGCATGACACCATCTGCAAGCAGGTGGCCGGGCGGCACGATAAGATTGCCGCATTTGCGCGGCAGCATGACGCGATGGTGTTTGTGTGCGGGAGGTCTTCCTCCAATGGGGCCGTGCTCGCCAGCATGTGCCGTTCGGCCAACCCACGCACATGGCAGATACAGTCAGCCTCCGAACTGCGTGGAGAATGGTTTCGGAACGGGGACAATGTCGGTGTCAGCGGCGCCACTTCGACTCCCAAGTGGCTGTTGGAAGAGGTAGCTTCCGCCATCGCCGGCATGGGTGTCTCCGGTTCTGATGACGGACATGCTCCAAGTCACAGGCCGGTCTTGGGAGCAGAATGATATGTAATATTTACAGAAACTGCATAATTGACATGAACAGACGTTTTTTCATTTCCGTCGCGCTGGCGTTGTGTGTTGCCGGTGTTTTTGTTCCAAGCTTCACGGGCGCGGGCGCTCCGGCGGCGCATAAGACCGTCAAGCCCAGCAAAGCCGCCCACGGCGCGGTCGAGCGCGAGTACATCTGGCCCAAGGGCAAGATGCCGGATGCGCAGGATGGCCAGATAGCCGCGATGACAGACGAGTCCCGCGCTGAGGGCTTCCGCCCTGACAAGTACCGGATCCCGTACCTGGAATGGTTTGAGGCCCCGGCGGACAGCGTACGCAAGGGAGTGTGCATGATACTTATTTCGGGCGGTTCGTATCAGGAGTGCTGTGACATGAGGTATATCGAGTACTGGAGCGACATGTTGGCCAAGGAGGGAGTGCAGTGCGTCAATTTTGTCTATCGCACACCGCGCCCTGTGGGGCTGCCCATATACCAGTCTGCCTGGGAGGACGGGCAGCGTGCAGTCAGGATGGTGCGCAGCGAGGCCGCCCGGCGCGGCTATGACCCCGAGAAGATAGGTGCTGTCTCCATGTCTGCCGGATCGCATCTCGCCCTGCTGCTCGCCACCAGTTCGCAGACCCCGGCGTATGAGCGCGTGGACGCTCTGGACGACACCCCATGCCATATCAACTTGGCTATAGTCAATGCCCCAGCCTATGTCACCACGGATGGGGAGAGCGGCACTACGGCTGCCAGGCAGGGCTATGGGCCGGATGTCAAGTTGAGCGGGGTGTTCAAGTTTGATTCCAAGACCTGTCCCATGAGCCTGCATCATGGAGGGAATGACCCCTATTCCCCTAATGGTTCAACATTGGTGTACAGGCAGCTCAGGAGGATGGGCATTCCGGCGGAGCTGCATCTGTATGCGGACAAAAGGCATGGTGCCTTCGGATTCGAGAGAGGGATTGAGTTTATGCGGCAGATGGGCTGGCTCGGGCCTGTGGGGGAGGAAGTGCGGCTGCAGGACAGGTTTGTGAGCGACGATGACCGCGCCGAGTATGTCAAGGAGGATATCTGGCCTGAGGGCAAAATGCCCGATGCGCAGGAGCAGCAGTGTACCCCGTATCTTGAGTGGCACATCCCCAAGACACTCATCACCAAGGCTATACAGATTATTTATTCAGGCGGGGGCTACAACAAAAATGACCCTGCCAGCCTCGAAGTCACACCGGCCAGACGTTACCTCAATGCCAAGGGGATGACTGTGGTCACGGTCAAGTACCGCACCCCAAGGCCGTCCGGCTTGGCCAAGCACACCACTGCTTGGGAGGATCTGCAGCGTGCGGTCAGGATTGTGAGGAGCGAGGCTGCAGGGCGGGGGCTGGACCCGGACAGGATTGGCATCATGGGCAGCTCTGCCGGAGGGCATCTCACCCTGATGGGAGTCACCTCCTCGCGCCACCAGTCTTACAGGCCCATAGATGACATCGACAAGCTGCCCTGCAATGTGCAGTGGGGCGTGGGCATCTATCCCGCCTATGCGCTCACAGACGGAGCGGACAACTACAACACGACTGGAGGCAACGATGACTCGGCCGTGCTGGCGCCGGAGTTCTCGTTCGATCTGGACACCGCGCCCATGCTGTTCATCCACGGGGACGCTGACAAATGGGCCGCGATGAATTCCGTCAAGGCATGGGAGAAGATGCGTTCCATGGGCATCCAGTGTGACCTGCATACCTTGGCGACCCGCAAGCATGTGTTTATGAGAACGGCCTCTCCCGGCACAGGCAGCTACACTTGGCTGGACCGCATCTGGGAATTCCTCTCCGCCAAGGGTTTCAATAACTGATGTGCGGAGGTATACTCCGGAATCAAGTTCCGGATCCGTCGCAGCCGTCTTAGAAGCCTGTTTTTCTCAGGGCTTTGCCCTCGTGACATTTGCCGGGCTCGGGAGATGTGGGACTGGTATTGATAATCAGAGAGTTGT
>CAZKVW010000101.1:1653-3807 GCA_964556285.1 uncultured Muribaculaceae bacterium | reverse complement strand
GACAGGTCGTAGTCGTCAAATCTCCTCAACATTGTGTATTGATTATCCCCGAAAATGTAAAATTAGCAAAAAGATCTCACACCCGAAAGCGCAATCCAGCGCCGCCGCCGTCACCGCCTAAGGCTCTTGCAGGACACTGGCGTGGGGAGAGGCGGCGACGGCGGCTTTCCACACGTCGGTGTAGCCGGGCTGCGTCAGCCCCTCTGGGATGCCCTCCGAGTACGGCGAATGCCGGAAAGAGCCGTCCGCCTCCTGTGCCTTGACATTGCCGTCTATGTATTTGACTAGCAGGGTCTCCTCCAGGCTGCGCCATGCCTCAAACTGTGTCTGGGCGGTCTCAATAGTGTAGCTGGTCGCCATTTTGCGCAGCCGCCTCGCTTGACGGCGGGGACGCTTGCTCAAGCGGTCGTACACTTTCATCATCTCCTGGTCGTTGGCCGGGACTGCGGTCTCCATCTGCCAGCGTTCAAACGCGTCAGCCCTCTCACGCACGAACGGGGCCATCCGGTCATACATCTTGTAGCAGGCGTTGGAGATGCGGTTGCAGATCCAGAATGTGGATGTCGGAGAATAGTGCAGCAGATCCCCGTTGCCGACCCTCAGGCATTCCGGCACCTCGGATGTATTTACATATATAGGGGTGAGGTAGGAGGTGGCGGCATCATCGCAGCCGAACCACAGCAGCGCCCCTATCTGGTCCGGCAGCCATCCCCTTGACTGAGCGACAAACCAGAATCCTGTCTGCTGTGTCGCTATAGCCCTCTCATTTACATAGCGTTTGCCCCCGTATTCAAATCCCATCGGCCTCCAGCGGTAGGGGAGGGCGTTGCCGCCCGCGCCGATGTCCTGCGTCATGTCCATCGGAGTACCCTCGAAATGGTCGCGCATCACATCCGCAACATCCTTGACGCTGATTTTGCGCCCGGGCTTGACAAACAGCGGCATTTCCCCGGACAGGTTGTGGCCCATCGCGTAGCCGAGCCATTTCGCGGCAGGCTCGCTGCGCTCCACGCCGTCCTCGTCAATGTATGTGAATGTCCCGTCGCAGAGGATGTTGAACGCGCTCCAGGCCCTCGCGTCGCAAGCCCTTGCCCCGCCGAAGTCCAGCGGGTTGTAAGCGTCCCTGAACGAGAATTCCTCGTCCCGTCCGCTGAACCACCCCTTTTCCCGTGCGAATGTGATGACATCCGGGGCGTAGAGGCAGTTGTCCGGGTCATTCAGGGGAAACCGCGTGATGCGGGACTGGTTGGCATGTGCGCAGATATAGCCGTCAGGCACGCGTCTGGCCACCCAGACTATGCCTTTGTTGCCGCTGCCTTTGCCTATCAGGTCCATCACCCACGCCTCTTGCCCGTCGGCGATGGAGAATGACTCGCCCTCGGACGGGTAGCCGTGCTCATTCGCGAGGGACACTATCGTCTGAATGGCCTCCCTGGCTGTCCTCGCTCTCTGGAGGGTCACATATATCAGGCTGCCGTAGTCCATCACCCCCGCAGTGTCAACCAACTCCATGCGCCCGCCGTAGGTGGTCTCCGCGATAATCAGCTGATGCTCATTCATGTTGCCCACTGTCTGGAAGGTGTGCGAGACCTGCGGGATGGCTCCGAGCGGGCGGTTGGTGTCCCATTCGCGGATGTCCAGCAGCGTGCCAGGCTTCCAGTCGGCTGCGGGATGACGGTACAGCTCCCCATAGAGCCAATGTGAGTCGGCGGCGTAGGATATCATGCACGAGCCGTCCGCGCTGGCTCCCCGGCTGATGATGACGTTGGTGCATGCGTCGGCACGTGGCGCGGCCGCCATGACTGCGATGGCCGCAGCGGCGATGATGTCGATGGTGTTCAGTCTCATTGTCTGATAGGATTACACAAAAAATTGCTACTTTTGTCAGTTGCGCTCACAAAGCTAACAAAAACGGATGACAATGCCGTTGGGCGGAGTAGAAGGTGCGGCATCGGAGCAGCGCCTCCCCGTCATTCTTGATGATGGGAGTGGCGGTGGATAGAGCGGTGTCATTATGATTGGAGCGGCATCCTGTCATTCTGAACGGAACGGCATCCTGTCATTCTGAACGGAGCGGCATCCTGTCATTCTGAACGGAGCGGCATCCTGTCATTCTGAACGGAGCGACAGCGAAGTGAAGAATCTGCCCCGTGT
>CAZKVW010000101.1:0-1553 GCA_964556285.1 uncultured Muribaculaceae bacterium | reverse complement strand
CGGCATCCTGTCATTCTGAACGGAGCGACAGCGAAGTGAAGAATCTGCCCCGTGTGCAGCGACGAGTATGGTGTAAGGCGCCCGGCGGCGCGGATTGGAATATGAAACATATGGATATCAGATATTTGTTGGCCTTGGCGGCTGTGCTGTCCGGTGTCGCGGCATCGGCACAGACTGCCGAGCAGAAAGCCGCCGAGCGGGTCAAGCAGCTGTATGAGACCATTGATGAGCAGGTCGAGAAAGACACCAAGGCCTACGACCTTGAGGATTGGCAGGTGTTCATGATTGATTCCACCTTGACCCACGACTATCAGGCCCTGTCCGCCGAATACGAGCAGCTCTCCCGCGCCAAGGTCTCTAACTATTCAATGTATATGCAGGTCCAGGACAAATGGGCTGAACAGACATATCTCTCGTACAAGAACATTCTCAACGAAGAGCAGTGGGCCAAGTACCTCAAGAGCGGTGCGGCCCGCGCCAAGAAAGGCCGTGACCGCCGTGCGGCCAAGATGGCGGGCAAGTGAGCGGCGGCTCCAAAGACAACAATACAAAATGATGACAAGGGAAGACATAGACAGGATAAAATCCGAACTGGACGCTCTCAAATGCAAGACCGCGTCCGAGGTTGAGGAGGCAAGGATAAAGTTTCTCGGCAAGAAAGGCGAAATCACCGCGCTGTTTGACGAGTTCCATGAGGTCAGCAAGGATCTCAAAAAGGAACTCGGCCGCCCTCTCAATGAACTCAAGCAGGCCGCCTTGGCCCGCATTGAGGAGCTCAAGTCCAGCGTCTCTGACTCGCCGGCCTTCGGCGGCGCGGCCTCGGGTGAGGATCTCTCCATGCCGGGGGATCCGTTTGAGCTTGGCTCACGGCATCCGGTATCTATCGCCCGGCAGGAGATTGTGGACATATTCAGCCGGTTTGGATACAATGTTGCCGAAGGTCCGGAGATAGAGGACGACTATCACGTGTTTGAGGCTCTCAATTTCCCTCCCAACCATCCGGCGAGGGACATGCAGGACACGTTCTTTGTCTCGGCGGGGCATATCAATCCTATCCTGCTTCGCACCCACACCTCCAGCGTGCAGGTGCGCGTCATGGAGAGCATGCCTTTGCCGATAAGGGTCATCTGCCCGGGGAGGGTGTTCCGCAACGAGGCCATCAGTGCCCGGGCGCACTGCATCTTCCACCAGGTGGAGGGACTGTATATTGACGAGGGCGTGACATTTGCGGATCTCAAGCAGGCCATCCTGCTGTTTGCCAGGGAGATGTTCGGGGCGGACACCCAGATACGCATGCGCCCGTCATTCTTCCCGTTCACCGAGCCGTCGGCGGAGGTAGATGTCAGCTGCAATATCTGCCACGGCAAGGGATGCAACATCTGCAAGGGCACCGGCTGGCTGGAGATCCTCGGCTGCGGCATGGTTGACCCCAATGTGCTGGAGGCTTCCGGCATCGACAGCAAACGTTACAGCGGATTTGCTTTCGGCATGGGCATAGAGCGTATAGCCATGCTCAAATGGCAGGTCAATGACCTCCGCCACTACTTTGAGAA
>CAZKVW010000100.1:0-3819 GCA_964556285.1 uncultured Muribaculaceae bacterium | reverse complement strand
TCACGGACGAGCTGACGGCAGCTTCGGGCAAGGATGCCGCAGTACGCTGGACAATGATGACTCAGGCAGCCCCGACGCTCTCTGACGGGCGCATACGTCTCCAGCAGGCAGGGAAGACCATGTGGATGAGCGCGTCCTCCAGCCTCTCGGCTGTCTCGCTCAAAGTCTTCGAACAGACCAAGGTGTTTGACTTTGACACGATTCCGTCAGGAGTGTACGCGATTGGTTTCGAGACCATGGTGCCGGCAGGGGAGAGTGCGACTCTCACCGTCAAGCTGTCTCCTGACAGTCAATAGTTTATGGGTAACGACACATTTTTGATATATTTGCAATATGAATAAGACTGCAATTGTCTCTTCGGCGCTGCTCATCTGCGCCACAGCCGCCGCGCAGACGCTGGAAAACACTGTCCAGCCCGGATACCGTTCAATATGGTTTGAGCTGGGCAAGAGGACGGAGTACGGGGTCAAGTACTCGGGAGGATATGGCACGTATACGGCGAAGCATTCGCCCATGGCCGTGTATGCGCCGGAAGTGAACAAGACATTCTTTGTCTACGGGGGCACCACGTCCGAAAAGGACCGCGCCCTGCTGTGCATGATTGGCTGCTTTGACCACAATACCGGGATGGTATGCAAGCCTGTGGTCGTCTATGACAAGAGCGCGATAGGGGTCAGCGACCCCCACGACAACCCAGCGGTAATCATCGATTCCGAAGGCTATATCTGGGTGTATGTGTCCGGGCGCGGCAACAAGCGTCCCGGCTACCGCTACAAGAGCCTGCGCCCGTATGACATCTCTGCATTTGAATGCAAGGGCAGTTCCATCATGGCGTACCCCAGCCCGAGGTATGTGCCGGGGCAGGGGCATTTCCTCTTCTTCACGAGGTATGACGGGCACAGGCAGCTGTTCTACCAGACGAGTCCCGACGGGGAGCACTGGAGCGACTATACCCAGATAGCCAGCATCAAGGAGCCGGGCGACACCAAGTCCGGTCACTATCAGATAATAGGGCAGAGGGAGGGCCTGCTCGCAACGGCGTTCAACCGGCATCTCAACGGGGCGTGCGACACGCGCACGAGCATATACTATCTCCAGACTCCCGATTTCGGCAAGACATGGACTCTTGCGGACGGCACCCCGGTGCAGCTCCCCGTCACGGTCAAGGACCATCCGTGCCGCATACTTGACGCGGAGTCCATGGGCAAGAATGTCTACATCAAGGATGTCAATTTCGACAAGGACGGCAGGCCGCTGATTCTCTACGTGATGAGCAACGGTTACAAGGCCGGGCCCGAGAGCGGCCCGCGCGAATGGCATGTTGCACATTGGACAGGCAAGAAATGGGATTTCCAGTATGTCACAACCTCGACCCACAACTATGACACCGGCAGCATCTGGGTTGAGGGCAAGCTTTGGAGGATTATCGCTCCCACCGGCACGGGGCCGCAGAAATGGGGTTCCGGCGGGGAAGTGGAGTCATGGGTGTCAAAGGGCAACGGCAAATGGAAACTGGAGCGCAGGTACACGTGCAACAGCCCGATGAACCACCAGTATGTGCGGCGCCCCCAAGACGCGCACGACCCTTTCTATGCCTATTGGGCTGACGGCAATCCGGACAAGATGTCCAAATGCCGCCTGTATTTCGGGGACTCGGAGGGCAACGTCTGGAGACTTCCCTACACGATGAAGTCGGAGTGGGAGAAGCCGGAGAAAGTCAATTACGACACAAGCCTTGATGCTGTCTTTTCTCCATGTATTACAGCGCCCGCGCGAACTCGCAGCCGTATTCCACGCAGTCATTGAGGGCCGCCATGTCAGGCACCCAAAGCTTGGCGATACCGTTGTTGACCAGCTCAAATCCGGCTTCGCCCAGTTTGGCGCTGATCTGTTTCACGGCATCCCCGCTCCAGCCGTAGGAACCGAATGCGGCGGCTTTCTTGCGCTTGAACTTCAAGCCTATCATCATCTCCAGCAGTCCGGCGATTGCAAATGAGTAGCCGTAGTTGATGGTGGGGGAGCCGACGAGGACGGCGCGTGAGCGGAAAATCTCAGTGAGGATATCGTTCTTGTCGTCGCGGGCAATATTCTTCACCACGACTGTCGTGTCAGGCAGCGTCTCACGAATGCCCTGGGCGATGGCCTCAGCCATCTTGCGCGTCGATTGCCACATGGTGTCATAGACCACCGTCACCTGGTCCTCCTGATACGCGTCAGCCCACTTTAGATACTGCTCCACAATCTGCGACGGGCAGTCCTTCCAGATGACGCCATGGCTCGGGCATATCATCGAGATGGGCAGCTGCATAGCCAGGATCTGCTGGATCTTCTTGGTCACCATCGGGCTGTAGAGGTTCAGGATGTTGGCATAGTACTTCTCGGCCTCATACATCAGTGCGGCCTGGTTCACGCTGTCATTGAAGAGCGACTCGCTGGCGAAGTGCTGGCCGAATGCGTCATTCGAGAAAACTATGCCGCCGTCAGCGCTGTAGTAAGTGAGCATCGAGTCAGGCCAGTGCAGCATGGTCATCTCCACGAACGTCAGCGAGCCCTCGCCCAAGGGCAAGGTGTCGCCCGTCTTCACATTCACGAAGTTCCAGTCCTGATGGTAGTGTCCCCGTATGATGGCCTCGCCCTTTTTCGTGCAATATATGGGTGTGCCGGGAATCTCGCGCATCAGCTCGGGAAGTGCGCCACTATGATCTATCTCATTGTGGTTCATCACAATATAGTCTATCTCCCGCAGGTCAATCTCCTGCTTGAGACGGCTGACGAACTCGCGGTCGTATGGCTGCCAGACGGTGTCGATGAGGGCGACTTTCCGGTCGCGCACGAGATATGAGTTGTAGCTGCTGCCGCGATGCGTCGATAGCTCGTCGCCATGGAACCGGGTCAGCTCCCAATCGACCTTGCCGACCCAGCTTACTTTAGGCGAAATCTGTTTTGCCATATCCGTTTCGCTTATTTTGCCTTTGCAGCTATTCTTCTACAGGGCTGAAATCCTCCTTGCCAACGCCGCAGATTGGGCAGACCCAATCCTCGGGCAAGTCTTCAAAGGCTGTTCCGGGCGCTATGCCGTTGTCGGGGTCTCCTGCCGCCTGGTCGTATTCGTACCCGCATACATTGCAAACATACTTTTTCATACAGTCTGTCTTTTAAAATGTTTTAAGCCGTTCTGCGGCAAATATAATTGTTTTCCGCATCAGCGCAAGCGCGACTTGGCGGAGGAGTCGCCCCTGCGGACGCTTTCCAAATAGTCTCCTGCCACTTTTCCCACCACTTCCGGGAAATATCTGATCTCAAGATCGTGCTCCTTGCGGGCTATGTCGTCAGGGGTGTCGTCGGGGGACAATGCCGTCTTGTATTGTGCTATGATATCTCCTTTGTCATATTCCGCATTCACCCAATGTACAGTCATTCCCGTCTCCGTCTCGGCAGCCGCTTTCACGGCCTCGTGGACATGGCGGCCGTACATCCCCTTGCCGCCATACTTCGGGAGCAATGCCGGGTGGATGTTTATCATCCTGCGGTCATATTCCTTGACGAGCCAGCAGGGTATCATCTGCAAGAAGCCGGCAAGGACAATGAAGTCAATCCCGTATTTTCCCAATAGCGGCAGCAACGCTCCGGGGTTGTTGAACTCATCCTTGGCAACGACTTCTGTCTTGACTCCGAGCTTTCTGGCCCGTTCCAAAGCGTATGCCTCGGCATTGTTTGAAAGCACAAGGCTGACGTGTACCATCCTGTCGCCGTCAAAATGCCGTATCAGGTTCTCGCAGTTCGTGCCGCCTCCTGACACGAAGATTGCCATGTTCACGC
>CAZKVW010000099.1:0-3857 GCA_964556285.1 uncultured Muribaculaceae bacterium | reverse complement strand
CGTTTTCATCGATGAGCTTGTCAAACTCCGGAATGTCGGCATAATAGTACGCCCCGGCTCCAAAGTCCAGCTCGTCAACGAGCCCTATGCGCCCGGCCATGATCCAGACGGTAGCCACGACGGTCGCCACCGCAACCACGACTGTCATCACGTTGTACACTCTTTTGCCGCTGATTCGCATTTGTCCTTTTGTCATTGACTCGTATGTCATTTTTCCGGGAAGTCCCGATGTATCGCCTGAAGTCACCTGAACGTTAACTCAAAGCCATCATGAATTTCAGTGACGTCATTCTGAGGAGGCCGAAGACCTGTCTGCCAGCGCGATACTGGCGTTTATCGCTAACATTCCCGCAAGCGACACCCTCCGCCTGTCACGCCAGCGAGGGAATCGGGAACAGCACCCCCGACAGCAGCAGCCACACCGCAAAGAACGTCAGCGCGATATTGAACAGCTGCCCCACAATGTAGAGCCACAGCACTTTGCCGCCTTGCAGCTGCTTGCCGATTTCCCTGAAATTGGTGTCCAGCCCGATGCTCACAAACGCGAGCACGAAGCACCAGTTCTTGTACTGGTCGAGCACCTTGTTGACCGCGCCCACCTGGTCGCTGCCGAAAATCGGCTGGATGACAAAGGAAGCCACAAGCGAAGCCACAAAGAATCCGATGACAAACTTCGGGAAACGCGTCCATATCTCGGAAGTCCCGACTTTCTGGCCCTCCTGACGGTTGACCCTGGTGGTGAAGAAGAGCGCGACAAAGAACGCTATGAAACCGATGAGGATGTTCTGTATCATCTTGACGAGGATTGCCGCTTTCTCGCCCTCGCCGCCAAGCACTGACCCCGCGACCGCGACCGCGCCCGTGCTGTCCACAGTGCCGCCGATGAGTGCCCCTCCCATGATGGGGGACATCCCGACGGCCTTGATGATCAGGGGCTCCGTCACCATCATCAGCACCGTGAATATGATGGAGATGGACACCGTCAGGGTCAGGTCGGTCTTCTTGCAGCCCGATGCCGCGCCGGTGGCTATCGCCGCGCTGGTGCCGCACACACTCGTGGCCGAGGCCATGGTGATGACCAGAGGCTTGTTGTCCATCTTGAGCACCCTTGTGCCGAAATACCACATGAATATGATGACGATAGGGGTGACTATCCAGGCGATGCCGAGCCCGTACAACCCGAACTTGGCTATATTGGAAAACAGCACCGAGAATCCCATGACCACAAGTCCCGTCTTGATGTAGAACTCCGTCTTGACGGCTGGCCTGAGCCATTTGGGCACTCCCACCGTGTTTGACACCAGCAGTCCGACTATCAGCGCCCAGAACGCCCACTCAAGATAGCGGTTGAGCGTGTATTCGGCACTGATGAGCCTGACGACGAATGACAGCGCGAAGAGGACTATGAACGCAGGAATGAATTTACGTACGCTCTCCCCTTGCAGCTTGATGCCGATGGTAAACAGCCCGCCCAATATCAGCACAGTCACCAGCGTCTTGCGCCAGAACACCCAGCTCGCCATCTGCACACCAAGGGGCGTCACTTTGGCGGCGGCTGCCTCAGAAAGATGCTCTCCCAGCGTCCATGTGCTGAATTTCAGGGCCGAGACATCAAACGCATGGCCAAGTACCGCCACGCAGCCCAAAATGATTATGATAAATCCTGCCCAGCAGGCCAGCCAGTCCTCTTTGGTAACCAGCTCTTTCCAACCCGATCTTGACTTCATAAATGGTGTTCGGTTTTAGTATCTGTTTCTTATGCAAGGAATTGTCTCAAAAATTCCCGATTTTTGCGTTGGCTAATATACTGTTTTTTTATCGAAAAGACTGTGGTTTTTGCTTTTACGTCGTTTATTTGCGCAAAATGTGCATGACTAAAGAAATATATTGCGTCTGCCGCGCCTGCGGCAAGACACATCCGGTGGAGATCCATGGCAGCGTCAATGTCTCCGAGACCCCCGACCTCAAATCCAAGGTCAAGGACGGCTCCCTGTTTATCTGGGAATGCCCGTACTGCGGCGCACACAACCTCATCAACGCCCCGATGCTCTACCACGACCCCACGGAGAGGCTAATGATATGGCTGCGGGGGCCAGAGGCGCAGGGAGGAGACTCGCAGCGGACGCTTGCCGCGCTGGAGGGAATGTTCCGCACCGATGATACGCTCAAGGACTATACCGCGAGGCTCGTGGACAGCACCGGAGACCTGATAGAGAAAGTGGGAATGTTCGATGCCGGACTGGATGATGTCGTGATGGAGATGTGCAAGTACGTCACACGAATGGAGTCCGGCAAGCCGCTTGCCGGGTTGAGGTTTGTCTCACTGTCCGGCGCCGACAATGAGATTACCCTCACCTACCCTGACAACGGGCAGATGGAGATGCTCGCCATCGGCTTTAATGTCTATGAGGACTGCGCGGGCATCGTGCGCCGCAATCCGGTGATGAAAGAGAGGGCGCAGGGGCTCGTCAAGGTTGACGGGGCGTGGATATCGGCATTCTTCGGATAATAGATATGAACAAGAAAATCACACTCGCAAGCGTAATGGCTTGCGCCGCCATTGTGCTGGCGGCGGCTGCAGCGGTCACATCGTGCCATAGCGGCAAACAGGCGCGGCCGTACACCATCAAGAAAGGGACAATCGTGTTTGACGAGCCGGCTCCGGCGGAGGGGCAGCAGGACATGCTGCAATTCGCAGCCGCCCCGATAGACACCGTACGCATAGGTTTCATCGGCCTCGGCATGCGCGGATCAGATGCCGTAAAGAGATATACCCACATTGACGGGGTGAAGATAGTCGCGCTGTGCGACCTTGAAGACGACAGGGTTACGGCCGCAGCCAAGACATTGGAGGAGAGCGGACTTCCCGAAGCCGCGCATTATGCCGGGGAGGGATCTTGGCAGGAGCTGTGCCGCCGCCCGGACATTGACCTTGTGTATGTCTGCACAGATTGGAAATCCCATGCCGAGATAGCTGTCTATGCCATGCGTCATGGCAAGCACGTGGCTCTGGAAGTCCCGGCGGCGACAAGCGTTGCGGAGTGCTGGCAGCTCGTTGACGTGTCGGAGCAGACCAGACGGCACTGCATCATGCTTGAGAACTGCGTATATGATTTCTTTGAAGTGACCACCCTCAACATGGTGCAGCAAGGGCTATTCGGGGAGGTGATGCATGTGGAGGGGTCGTATATCCACGACCTTTCGGCATACTGGAAAGCCTACCACGACAATTGGAGGCTCTCTTTTGACCAGTCACACGCTGGAGACGTATATGCCACGCACGGGCTGGGGCCTGACTGCCAAGTGCTGAACATCCACCGTGGTGACCGCATGGAGCGGCTCGTGTCGATGGCCACAAAGTCCGTCGCCGGTCTGCGCATAGCTTCGGAAATCATGGGTGCAGAGGACTTTGCCAACGGCGACCAGACTTCTACCCTCATCAGGACGGCCAGTGGCAAGACCATCACGCTCCAGCACAATGTCTACACGCCACGCCCGTACGACCGGATGTACCAGGTCGTGGGAACTCAGGGCTATGCCGAGAAATATCCACGCCCCGGCTATGCGTTCGACGCTTCTGCGCTGAAAAATGGCACATCCGAGGCGGGCGGCTCTTTCCCTGACTATGAAGACCTGACCGCGCACAGGTTTGTGCCGGAAAGTGTCCGCGACCGCCTGTTGGAGCAATACAAGCCCGCATTTGTCCGGGAGATAGAGGACAAGGCGCGGGAGGTGGGAGGCCACGGCGGCATGGACTTTATCATGGACTGGCGGCTGATATGGTGCCTACGCAACGGCAAACCGCTTGACATGGATGTCTATGACGCGGCCGAATGGTCTTGCATCGGAGAACTCTC
>CAZKVW010000098.1:0-3951 GCA_964556285.1 uncultured Muribaculaceae bacterium | reverse complement strand
GACGAATGTCGCCACCAGCATGTCCCTCGTGCTGAGGCCAGGCACGGGCGCGGGACGCGAAGAAGTGAGCTTCAAAACGGAACGGTCATACAGCAGCCCCACATCGATACCTCGCTTGTCCGGGCTGTCGTAATGCACTATGCCATAATCATATCGCGACAGGGTCGTGGACGAGATGAGCCTCCGCAGCACAGAGCGGTTTTCCACCTCCGCAAAGGCGATGATCTCCGGAATCCTGCCACAACTGTCCGCTATCCAGAATACCGTCTTGGAGATGTCCGTGCACTTGCGCAGGAAACGCCCCCGGGTCCAATGCCGCGTCCCGCAGGATGAAAACTCGGTATCTGACTCTCCCCCTCCGCTGTCCACCCAGTCAAAGAAATTCTCCACATTCCAAAACACCACAAACAGCAAAATGAAGTATCTCATAGCATCCTGACAATTAATCCCTAAAAAAGGGGCATCCCCCTCCTCCGCAACTCGCTTTACCCTCAACCCCGCAAACGCCGCCCTGAACTCAGTCTGGAGACCTCGCTCGGAAGAACCGCCCGGAGTCCCCACTTGGAAACGCCGCCCCATGAAGCCGCCCTGAAAGCGCCGCCCGGCGGCTGCAATATGCAATTTATTTCGCTAAATTTGCACCCCTTAAACGTTTATTTGACATGTCTCTCAAGTGCGGAATAGTCGGTCTGCCCAATGTGGGCAAATCCACCCTCTTCAACTGCATCAGCTCCGGCAAGGCCCAGAGCGCCAATTTCCCTTTTTGCACCATCGAGCCCAACCTCGGCTCCACAAACGTCCCTGACCGCAGACTCGATGTCCTTGCGGAGATATGCAAACCCAAAAGGGTGATTCCGGCCACTGTGGACATCGTGGACATAGCAGGGCTCGTCAAAGGAGCCAGCAAGGGAGAGGGGCTCGGCAACCAGTTCCTCGCCAACATCCGGGAATGCGACGCCATCCTGCATGTGCTGCGCTGCTTTGATGACGACAACATCGTGCATGTGGACGGAGGCGTGGATCCCGTCAGGGACAAGTCAGAGGTGGACACCGAGCTGCAGCTCAAAGACCTTGAGACCGTAGAAGCCCGGCTTGCCAAAACCGACAAGGCCGGCAAGGCCGGAGACAAGGCCGCAGCCAAGCTCGCCGCCCTCCTGACACGCTACCGCCAAGCCCTGCTCGAAGGCAAGCCCTGCCGCAGCGTGGATCTCGCCTCTGAAGAAGAGGAAGCCATGGCCAAAGAGCTGATGCTGCTCACTAGCAAGCCGGTGATGTACGTCTGCAACGTGGATGAGGCTCACGCCGTATCAGGCAACAAGTATGTGGATGCAGTAAAGGAGGCCGTCAAGGACGAAAATGCCGAAATCCTCGTGATAGCGGCCAAAACGGAGGCAGAGATAGCCGAGATAGAGAGCTACGAGGACAGGCAAATGTTCCTGGAAGAGCTGGGACTGGAGGAGTCCGGAGTGTCTCGCTTGATACAGGGCGCATACCGGCTGCTCGGGCTCAGGACGTTCTTTACAGCCGGAGCCGACGAGTGCCGCGCATGGACCATCCGCCAAGGGGACAAAGCCCCCAAGGCCGCCGGAGTCATCCATTCGGATTTTGAAAAGGGCTTTATACGCGCCGAAGTCATCAAATATGATGACTTCGTGCTCTACAAGTCAGAGGCCGCTGTCCGCGCCGCCGGCAAAATGGGGACGGAGGGCAAGGACTACGTCGTGCAGGACGGGGATGTCATGCACTTCCTCTTCAATGTCTAATAGTATCTCGCCCTGTTGTCCTTGACATCCGCGTCGGACATCATCACAGGCAGGATCATCTGGGTGTTGTACTGGGTCTTGCGGGACGCCATGTCCTCGGCATCCTCCTCGGTATAGAATGCGCCCGTCTCACGGCCGCTCACCTGGAACACGTACACTGCATAGCTGCCGACCACGCTGCTGACAGCCCCCTCCTTGGCGACAGAGGCAGCCCCAACCAGCTTGGGGTCAAGCCCTTGGCTGTTCATGGACGCGAAAGCTATATCACTCTGCGAAGATACGGTCGCATCAAGAGCCTCCGCCACTGCATTGATGTCAGAGAGTCCTGCAATCTTGTCTGCCACCTCCGCGCCTTTCTTCTCACCTGTCTTCTGCATGGCAAGCAGCGAACGGATCTGCTGGGCCACCTCTGACAGAGGAGTATATCCCTCCTTGTGCACCGCCTTGACCGTCACCACGAAGAAATAGTTGTTGTCCACCGTGATGATACCTGAGACCTTGCCGGCCTTGTTGTCAAAGGCCCAGCGGGTGACCTCCTTGGCGTTGTCAATCGTGCCGTAGCTCGACCTGGACTCGGTGACCCCGTTGACAGGATGCGAGTATGCCCCGATAGAGTCAACGGCAGCGCGATAGTTGTCATATTTGCCAGAGGCGAGGGTAGCGAACCTGTTGGCCTGGGCATAGTAGTCATTGAACGTCTCCTTGCTCGGGATGACCTCTTTCTCATAGATGGCCACCTGCTTCTTGGCTATGGGAGCCGTGCGCTTGGACACCATGACCACGTGCTGGCCATAAGCCGTCTTGATGATATAAGGCTCGCCGACCTTGGCTGTGATTACAGACTCAAAACCGGGAATCATGTAGGTCTGGGTCATCCAGCCAATGTTGCCAGTCTCACCGTCCGTCGCGCTTCCCTTGTCCGCAGAGTTGAGAGCCGCCAGATTGGCAAACTGCTTGGGGTCAGCCTTGACCTGCGAGAGAAGATCCTCGGCCTTGGACGCGGCGTCATTGCCCTGCAAGAGTATGTGCTTGACATACACGGAGTCGGGGACATTGGCCTCGGCCATCACACGTGCCGCATAGAAAGTGTTGTCCGCGCTATAGACGGGCGACACCGTGGCATTCTTCTGGAAGACATAGCTGTCGATGTCTGCATTGACAGTCTTGAGCTCGCCGGATTTGTACCAGTACTCGCTGTACTGGCGGTCGGAATTCTTCTGGAGGAAGTTCCTGACGTTGTCAGTGGTGGAGAACTCGCTGTAGTTGTCCGAGAACTCCGTGTTGACCGCCGCAATATCCTCCTGGCTCGGCTTGACCTCGTACACGACATACTCGATGTCCCTGCTCGCCTGCTGCTTGTACATGTCCTTGTGGGCGCTGTAGTACTTGCGTATCTCGTCGCCGGACACGGTGACGGTCGAGTCGGGGGCATAGCCGAACGGCACGGACACATAGTCGATGTCAGTGGTCTCGTTTGTCTCCGCCACAGCCATCTCCTTCATCAGCTTGTTCTGCACGTCGCTATAAGTGAAGAGAGCGCCGTACTTGCTGTACATCTGCTGGGTGTAGATGGTGTTCTGGAGGTAGTCCCAATATGTGGCAAGCCTGCCGCTCTGGTCGGAGGACACATTCTGCACAAACTCCACAAGCGCGTCAGGGTTGTACTCGCCGCTTTCGTCCATGAACGCGTAATTCTGGGAGATGAGCGGAGACACCATGTCACCGGTGGTCAGCGCGACCATCTCGTCATTGCCTACGGAAATACCGGCTGCGCGGGCGTTCTTGAGGAAGAGGTATTTGTCTATGAATGACTGCCATGCCGTGTTGCGTATCTGCTGTTGCTGCTGCTCGCTCTGCACGGTGGATCCGGTGACAATCTCGTTGACGGTGGTCAAATCGGTGACTTCTCTCTGGAAATCCTCATAGGAAATCTTGTTGCCGTTTATCTCACCTACATCCTGCCGGCCTCCGCCGAACAGGGTCATCAAGTCATCCATAGGTGCAATGAAATACAACAGTGACAGCGCGATAATCACCGAGATCACAATCCCGAACTTCTCACGCATTTTTTGAAGAGCTGCCATTTCTTTATATCTGTCAAATTATTTCGCTATATGTTTGCGCATTAGGTGGCAAATATAGTCATTTTCCCGTAATCTGTGTCACTTTTTGCCCATGAAAGGGCCTA
>CAZKVW010000097.1:0-4133 GCA_964556285.1 uncultured Muribaculaceae bacterium | reverse complement strand
GACGCGTTTTTTGCGCAAATAATTTTGCGGATGTCGCGAAAATATCTATATTGCGCGGTGTTAAAGTGCCACTCAAACCATTAACTAATAATTCTTATCATCATGAAAGCACTTGTAGAGAAAATCAACGCCGAGATTGCCGCGTTCCAGGCAAACGCCGAGGCTCAGATCGTCAAAGGCAACAAGGCCGCTGGCGCACGCGCCCGCAAGGCCGCCCTTGAGCTTATGAAAGACCTCAAGGAGTTCCGCAAAGCTTCTGTCGAGGAGTCCAAAAAGTAAGGCTTCCTCTGCAGCACAACCAGAGTCTGGAGACGCCACAGGGCGCCTCCAGATTTTTTTTGCAATATTTCACCGCAAATGTGCAACGTTTCGCTGCGGGGGCGCATCTTACAGTCAGGTTTAGGTTTTAGTACACGTGAAAGGTCGGCGCTGTGAAGTGTCGACTTTTTTCTGTATGTTTGCCGCATGCAACGTGTACTGGACAGAGTGGCGGCTGTGTGTGCTGCTGTGCTGGCTGCGGCCGTGACATACGCTCCTCTCGGGGCCGTCCCGGCCAAGCCCGGAGTCATAGCCGCCCGGCAGCCTGACGGCTCTGTCGTGCGTGTGCGAATAATCGGTGATGAATATGCCCATGTGGTGCTGAGCGAGCGCGGCGAAGTCCTGACCCCTGACGAAGACGGCTGGCTGTGCCATGCCGCCCTGTCCGATGACGGGCGCGTGGTCAGCAGCGGGGTGCGTCTCGCCTCCGGCGGCACTGGCAGCATCGCGCTTGCCGCTGTCCCGGCCAGTCCCGTCGGCCTGTCCGGCGCAGCTGTTCAGGCTGTCCGCCAGAGAGCATTGAGGTCCAGGCGTATACGTTCGCCTTACGCTGTGCCCCGTGGAGCGGCCGCCCCAAGAGTTCTCACCAGAGCGCGGAGAGGGGGTGGCAGCTCGGACTGGCCTCCCAAGACCGCTCGCGCCGTGGCTCTGCTGGTACAGTTCCCGGATGTCAAATTCACTTACTCCCAGAGCAATTTCAAGGACATGCTCACCAAGTCGGGGTACAGCTCATTTGGCGGCACTGGCTCGGCTCTTGATTGGTTCAACGCCCAATACAAGGGGGCGACGGAGTTCACTATTGATGTGGGGCCGGTGGTGACGGTCTCGCGCAGGCACAGCTGGTATGCGCAAGAGGATTCGGACGGTATAGACAAGGCAGCCGAATGCGTGTATGAGGCTTGCCGCCTGAGCGACTCCTCGGTCGATTTCTCGCGTTATGACTTCGTGTATGTGTTCTATGCCGGAGGCAATTCGGCCGACGGCAGCGATGAGAGCGCGATATGGCCTCATGCCTGGAGCATGTCGTCATATTATTCTTATACCGGCAAGACCGCCCCGGACTTGACTTTTGACGGTGTCAAGCTGGATGGCTATGCCATGAGTTCGGAGCTGAACATGCGTGACGCGGGCGACATCTCGTTCGCGTCCATAGGCACGTTCTGCCACGAGTTCTCGCACATATTGGGGCAATATGACCTGTATGACACGGATTATGAGGACAGCGGCGGCTATTCTCAGGCGCTGCGCTCCACTTCCGTCATGTGTCAAGGCTCGTACAACAACGACGGGGCCACCCCTCCCAATTACAATGCCGTCGAGCTGGAGCTTGCCGGCCTGCTGGCCCCGGAGGCCATCAGCGCCGGGGCATATACGCTCCTCCCGCTGGATGAGGAGCGGCGGGTGGTCAAGATAGCTGGCGCGGATGAGGGGGAGTACTGCCTTGTCGAGGCCCGCAAGGCGAGCGGCTGGGACAAGTACATAGGCGGCTCCGGCATGCTGGTGTACCACGTGGACAGGCGCAGCAGCGGGAACGCGGGCTATTCGGAGACCTACGACAGGCAGATGACTCCGCTTGAGCGCTGGGAATACAACGAAGTCAACTGCCGTCCGGACTTCCAGTGCTGCGAGATTGTGGGTCCGAGGGCGGATGCGGATGACCTGCGCAAGTTGTTCTGGCCTTATGGCGCCTTCAGCACGCTCGGCCCCACAACTTCTCCCGCACTGGCATTCCGCAGCGAGCCTGCCCCGCAATTTACGCTCAAGGGGATCAAGAGCAGCGCAGGGACAGTGACATTTACGGCAGTGTCCCCGTTGGCGTTTACGGTGACAGACGCGTATCAGGATGCGGTCATTCTGGGCTGGGAAGCGGATCTCTCCGGCGTGGAGGGCCTGTCCTGCACTTTGGAATTGTATCGTGGGGGAGAGCTGGCACAGAGGCGCACTGTGCCGCCATACGCGGACGGCAAGTACGCCTGCACGGTCGAGGGGCTTGATGAGGGGACAGGATATTCCGCTCTGGCGAGGCTGTCTGCGGGCGGAGTAAGCTACGTGTGCACGGCCTCTTTTGAGACACCCGCCTACGCCGGCAACCCGTTCATTGTGATGGGAGACTACAAGCGTATTCCCCTGCGGGTGTACAACGCCAAGGGCGCGACATCGGTCGAATGGTCGGTGGACGGCAATGCCGTGAGCGTCGAGGCGGACGGCTATTACACATTGCCCTCCGCCGGGGAACTGAAGGCGGTCATAGACTATGCCAGCGGGCGCAGGGACATCATTTGCAAGACGTTGGGAGGCCAGAAGAGGAGATGAGACGTTTCGTAAGCATATTCTGCTGCTGCGCATGCGCCCTCGCGTGCGCCTCCGCATGTCAGGAGGACAGGGAGTTTGACGTCAAGCTGCCGTCACGATACGCCGAGCCGTGCCTGGTTGCGGCCGGCTCGCTCAAGCACCTGTATGACGCTTCCACTTGGCAGGAGCTGTACAGCCCGACTCAGAGGGTGTTCTGTGTTGGGAATGACACGATGTCGGATTATTTCCGCCTGACGCTCTCGGCCGTCCCGGCGCAGGAGGGACAGACGCTGACAGGTGCGGTCGAATGGACCTCTGACACGGATGAGCACCATTACAGCGACCTGTCGTGGACGGTGGAGGAGGTGACGGATGAGGGGCTGATATGGCTGTGGTGCCGCCAGCGCAGGATAGCCGCCGCAGTGCGGGTACTGCAATGATTTTATCCGGCATGGGCGGTCTTTCGGACTTGGAATTTTATTTGCAAATCATAAGATATGGCATTGATTGACAACATTATCGCGCGCGCCAAATCCAACCGGCGGCGCATCGTGCTCCCCGAGTCGTTGGAGGAGCGCACCATTACGGCGGCGGACAGGGCAATCGCTGACGGCCTTGCGGACATCATCCTCATCGGCAATCCCGGCGAGATAGCGGCCAAGGCGACCGAGCTGGGGCTGAGTCATATCGGAGGGGCCACCATCATAGACCCTGCGACCAGTCCCAAGACATCGGAGTACACGCAGCTGCTCTACGAGCTCCGCAAGCACAAGGGCATGACTCCGGAGCAGGCAGCCAAGACCGTGCTCAATCCGCTCTATTTCGGCTGCCTCATCATTAAGAGCGGTGACGCGGACGGCCAGATCAGCGGGGCGTTGAGCACTACGGGCGACACCCTGCGTCCGGCGTTGCAGATCATCAAATGCGCCCCCGGCATCACCTGTGTGAGCGGGGCCATGCTGCTGATCACCAAGATGCCGCAGTATGGCGAAGACGGGGTGATAGTGATGGGTGATGTGGCTGTGACTCCCGTCCCGGACGCGCAGCAGCTAGCGCAGATAGCGGTCTGCACGGCACAGACAGCGAGGAGCGTGGCTGGATTTGCCGAGCCGAGGGTGGCTATGCTGTCATTCTCCACCAAGGGCTCGGCCAAGCATGAGGTCGTGGACAAGGTAGTGGAGGCGACCGCTCTGGCCAGGCAGATGGACCCGTCCCTCAAAGTGGATGGGGAGTTGCAGGCGGATGCCGCGCTCGTGCCGTCGGTAGGGGAGCGCAAAGCTCCCGGGTCGGAGATTGCCGGGCATGCCAATGTGCTGGTTGTCCCCAATCTGGAGGTCGGCAACATCGCCTACAAGCTGGTGCAGAGGCTTGGCGGAGCTGATGCCATCGGCCCCATCCTGCAAGGTATAGCCCGCCCGGTCAATGACCTCAGCAGGGGCTGCTCGGTGGATGACATCTACAAGATGATAGCCATCACCGCCTGCCAGTCAATGTAGGAGGGGCGTGGCGCCCGGCCGCAGTCG
>CAZKVW010000096.1:0-4159 GCA_964556285.1 uncultured Muribaculaceae bacterium | reverse complement strand
GCATGTGCTCCAGCAGATGTATCTCTCTTGACATAGGACTGCAAATGTACGGAAACTTTCCCTTATGGAGGGCCTGTTTTTTGCGGCTTGTCAGTCGCGCAGCCGCCACAGCAGCTCGTCCCCGTCCGCGCCCAACTCGGAGAACAGAGTCCGGTCAAGAGCCTTCCTGTCCAGCCCCAAAATGTCACACACCCTGTGAAACGGCAGTCTCGCCAGTCTCCCGTCACGGCAAATGGCCTCCGCCAATGCCTCCATCTCAGCAAATTTCTTCTCCATGATTCAAAACAGCTTCTTAAAAGTTACGCACAAATTGTTCGTGTCTCCTCGAGGGCAAATGTAGCGGCATTTGCCAGAGTTGGAACGCATTAAAAATAATTTTTACGTTTTTGAATGAAATAAACGTTTTTGCAGACGGCTCGCATTCTTTATTCTAATTACGAATATTTGTTGCGCTTTGGCGTTGATGTCCATATTGTATTTTTGCCCGTCAAAGGATCCGTCATGGACACCGAGTCGTTGAGAGTAAGGATACGCAAGTTGCGGATGGAAAGACACCTGACGCAGCAGGATATCGCCGACAGGATTGGCGTGTCACTGCGTACCTACTCATACATGGCCTCCGGCGGCCGTAAACTGCCCTATTCCAGGCTTGTCCAGATTGCGGAAGCTCTCGGAGTGACTACAAATGAGCTGCTTGGAGGGGAGGACTCCGTCGAGACGGAGAAGCTGCGCCGCCAGCTTGCAGAGAGCGAGGCCCGCGTCCGTCTGCTGGAAGAGAAACTGGAGGACAGGGACAATCTCATCGCCGCCCAGAAAAGCGACCTCGCCTCCAAGGACATGATTATCCGCATGCAAGAAAGGCAGCTGGGGGAGACCGCGACTGAGGGCAGCCCGGCGGACGGCAAATAGCGTCCGGCAGCCGCCATCCCCACGCCACCCCGGGCAATGCCCGCGCACGGCAACATGACAAGCGAGAACCCAGACCGAAAGTGGCGCAGCCGCTTTGACGGGTTGCGATTATTTCTTAAATTTGACGGCTTTGCAGCTTCGGCCGTCCCGAAGTCCCCTGACACACCCGGCGATTCAAGGAGGCCTTGCAGCATAGCGCGGATGCTGACTATATTTATAACACTCAAACGATATGAAAGAATACTCGACACAAGACATCAGGAACGTGGTCCTTGTCGGCGCGACAAAGTCTGGCAAGACCACGTTGGCTGAAGCAATGCTCTACGAGGGCAAGGTGATTGACCGCAGAGGCTCCGTAGAGGACAAGAACACTGTCTCTGACAACGACGAGCTGGAAAAAATCAACCAGAGGTCTATCTATGCCACCCCGCTGTACGCGGAGTTTATGGGCAAGAAAATCAACATAATAGACACTCCGGGAGCAGACGATTTCGCGGGCGGGGCTGTCGCGGCGTTCAAGGTCTGCGAGAACGGCATTCTGGTTATCAACGGACAGCAAGGCGTGGAAATCGGCACGACCACCGCGCTGCGCAATGCTGACAAATACAACATCCCGCTCATCATCGCGGTCACCCAGCTCGACACCGAAAAGGCTGACTGGGACAACATCATGAGCAGCATCAAGACCGAGCTCGGCAACAAGACCGTCACCGTGCAGTTCCCCGTCAACGCCGGGACTTCATTCGACGGATTCGTGGATGTGCTGATGATGAAGTACTACCATTTCACCGACGCCAACGGCACCCGCGAAGACCTCGAAATCCCGGACAACCTCAAGGACGAGGCGGAGATGTACAGGCAGGAGCTTATCGAAAAGGCCGCCGAGTATGATGACAGCTTGATGGAGAAATTCTTTGAGGACGGGACGCTGTCGGAGGACGAAATCCGCCAGGGACTGTCCATCGGCATTGCCAACAGGGAAGTGTTCCCCATCTTCTGTGCCTCCGGCAAAAAGGACATCGGCGTAAAGAGGCTGCTTGAGTTCACCAAGAATGTCTCAGTGGCTCCCAAATGCGACGAGAACGCTCCCGCTTCATTGTTCATCTACAAGAACGACATGGAGCAGCACCTCGGGGAGGTGTCCTATTTCAAGGTCATGTCAGGTGTTGTCACTCCCGGAGTGGATTACGAAGACCCGGCAACCGGCAACAAGGAGCGTTTCTCGACAATCTATGCCGTCGCCGGCACCAAAAAGGAGTCCGTTCCCGCGCTGCATGCAGGAGACCTCGGCTGCGTAGTCAAACTCAAGAACGGCAAGTCCAACACGACTCTCTGCGTCCCCGGATCCGGCATCGAAATCGACAAGATTGTCTATCCGCCGAGCAAGTACCGTTGCGCAATCAAGGCCAAAGTCCAGCAGGACGAGCAGAAGCTCGGTGACGCGCTCAAGAAGATTTCCTCGCAGGATCCCACCGTGGTCGTGGAATATTCCAAGGAGCTTCGTCAGACCATACTCAACTGCAACGGGGAGCAGCACGTCAATGTAGTCAAATGGCGTCTCAACAATGAGTTCAACCTCGACGTGGAGCTGTTCGCGCCCAAGGTGCCTTACCGCGAGACCATCACCAAGGTCGCCACTGCGCAATACAGGCACAAGAAGCAGTCCGGCGGCGCCGGGCAATTCGGAGAGGTGCACCTGCTGGTGTGCCCTGCGGAGGGAGAGCTCAACACCAGATTTGTCATTGACGGCAAGGAGACTCAGCTCAACATCAAGACACAGGAGATTATCGACCTGGAGTGGGGCGGCAAGCTGGAGTTCTACAACTGCGTCGTCGGCGGGGCCATTGACCTCAGCTTTATGCCCGCCATACTGAAGGGTATCAAGGAGCGCATGGTGGAGGGGCCTCTGACCGGATCCTACGCACGTGATATCCGGGTGTTTGTCTATGACGGCAAGATGCATCCCGTTGATTCCAAGGAAATTGCATTCATCATCGCGGGACGTAACGCATTCAAGGAGGCTTTCCGCAAGGCTGGCCCCAAGATTCTGGAACCCATCTACAACGTGGAAGTGCTGACCCCGGCCGAATACCAGGGAGCGGTCATGTCCGACCTGCAGAACAGGCGCGGCATCCTCGGAGAACTCGGAGCCGAAAAAGGATTCTCCGTGCTCAAGGCGCGTGTGCCGCTGGCCGAGCTGTACAGATATTCAACCACGCTCAGCTCACTGACCTCGGGAAGCGCGACATTCACCCTCGAATTTGCTGACTACCAGCCGGTGCCGGGAGACATCCAGACCAAGCTGATAGCCGAGTACGCCGCCCAGGACGAGGACGAATAGGGCATAAGACTCGCACTGCAACTATAATCCGCCGCTGGAGATCATCCGGCGGCGGATTATTGCAAATGACCAATTCGATTGGTCACATTGCCCGCTTTTAATTAACTTTGCGATTAAGACATTATTAACTCATAGACAGCAGTAAGCTGTCCACACTGGCCGCAAGACGATGATAGACTACATCAAAGGCAGCATTGCCGAACTGACACCGACAATGGCCGTTATAGACAATAACGGTATCGGGTACGACATCGAAATTTCCCTCCAGACATATGAATTGCTGGAGGGCAAGTCGGAAGCGAAACTGTATATCTATCATTATCAGCGGCAGCGTGAAGACATTGAGATGTATTACGGTTTCGCGACAAAGGACGAACGCGAACTCTTCAAGCTGATTATCGGCGTGAGCGGCATAGGCGTCAACTCAGCCCGCATGATGCTGTCAAGCATGTCCTCGGAGGAGCTTCGCAACGCAATCATCTCGGAAGATGTAAATCGCATCAAGAGCACCAAAGGCATTGGAATCAAGAGCGCACAGCGCATGATTTTGGAACTCAAGGACAAAATTATCAAGGGAGAAGGGATGGACAACGCCGCGCTGCAAAATGCCGTATCAACATCGGAGGTCGTGGAAGAAGCCAGCAGCGCTCTTACCATGTTGGGGTTTTCCAGGGCCAATGTCAACAAGGCCATCCAGACCATCCTCAAAAACAACCCTACCGCCAAGGTCGAAGAAATCATTAAATCCGCCCTGCAAATACTTTAATCTTGTTCCACGTGGAACAAACACAGACTATCGGCCGAGGTAGACGAGCAGCACGGAGATGTCAGCAGGGGAGACTCCAGAAATGCGGGAAGCCTGTCCAATGGTAGCGGGAGCATATTTGGACAATTTCTGACGGCATTCTA
>CAZKVW010000095.1:0-4180 GCA_964556285.1 uncultured Muribaculaceae bacterium | reverse complement strand
GTCATGTAGCCCGCTACACTCCCTCTTCGAAGGACAATCTATCCTCGGAAATCTTGTCCAAATCTGAAGCAACTTATTTTTTTCACTTTACTAAAGGCATTCACGTATGAAACAGAAAATAACATTTGCGGCAACGGCTGCGGCCATGCTGCTGGCAGCGGCGGGCGCGTCGGCGCAGGGCATGTATGACGGGATCAACTATTCCGATGTCAACAACTACGGCACGGCCAGGTCCATGGCTCTGGGCAATGCCATGACGGCAGTTGGCGGCGACCTCGGGTCAATAGCTGTCAACCCGGCAGGCTCGGCTGTGTACAAATATTCCTCATTCGCCTTCAGCACGGGGTTCAGCACGGGGCGCACCACCTCCGACTACAGCGACATCGCCGGGTCGGATGTGTTCTGGGGCTCTTACAAGGACTCCAAGTCGCGGATGACCCTGCCGAGCACGGGGTTCGTGATGCGTATGGACGCAGGATCCAAGGACGCTTTGAGGAGCATATCCTGGGGGGTGCTTACCAACACCACCAACCGTTCCCTCGACAGGATGACATCGATGGGGGAGAACAGCTATACCTCCATGATGGGAGCCATGGCCTATGCGGCTGACGGCATCGACTGCTCCAATCTCTCGGCAAGCAACGCATGGTCCAACTACTCATGGACTCTCCCGCTGGCCTACAACTCCTATATGATAGGGGAGTACGGCGGCTATACGGACAAGTATCTCGGCACGACCGAGAAAGAGTTCGACGACGGCAGCATAGGCCTGGCCGGGCCTTTGAACCAGAAGTTCATCATGCAGCACACCGGGTCCCGCACCGACCTGACAATCAACATGGGAGCTAATTTCCTGGACAGGGTGTTCGTCGGGGTCAACTGCAACTTCCCCATGCTTACATACAATGAGGACATCTACGCGAGGGAGTCGGCAGTCAGCCCGTCGGATTTCCAGATGACCATGAATGGAGTCAGCACAGAGTTTGTGGACGGCTATCAGAGGTACTATCTCAACACCGAGGGGCAGGGAGTCAACATCCAGGCCGGTGTGATTGTCCTGCCCCTGAAATGGCTGAGGCTGGGGGCTTCAATCAAGAGCCCGACGTATTATACCATAACGGAACGCTGGGGCTACGATGCGCAGACCAATTATACGGTCTCTCCTAACGGAGGCAACCAGCCGCATTCCGCATCCCCTGACGGGGAATATACCTACCGGCTTGAGTCTCCTTTCGAGTACAGCCTCGGGATTGCCGGGACTCTGCTCAACACCCTGCTGGTCAGCTTTGACTGGAGCGGCATCGACTACAGCCGGATGAAGTTCCGCAGCAACGAGGATTCGTTCGCCAGCGATGAGTTTGATGACGTCAATGCCGAGATCAGGGACTACGCCGGCAAGACCGGCATCAGGCGGCTCGGCATAGAGTGGAAGCCTGTGCCCTCGCTGGCTTTGCGCTACGGCCACGAGGCCAAGCGTTACAAGGCGAGCGGCAACACCGACAAGACCGTGCGCAACTCCTTTGGCATAGGATGGTCGAGCAGCGGCTCCTTCTTTGCTGATGTCACCGGGCGTTGGAGCAAATACCCGTACCAGTGGTATTACCCCTACGATGACTACATGTATGACGACAGCGGCGCTGTGACCGTCAGGTCGGCCGAGGTGGGCTACCGCAAGCGCATGCTAGACGTGGTGCTGACGGTGGGCTGGAGGTTCTAGGAAAGACGCCGCCTCAGGCCCCTCGTTGAAGAGGAGGTCTATTGCGGACAGCCCTGGAGTGAAGCCGTACTTGCAGGAGAAGACCTGGAAGTACGGCTTTTCCGCGCCCAGGTCGCGCAGCAGGCTGTTGGGCCTCTTGGGATGGATGACCTCCCGCAGGTCTTGCCCATATCTCCCGTCACCGGGGACAACGTATTCCTCTGTCAGCTTGAGTTTGACGGGAATGCCTATCTTGCTCAGGAGATACTCTGTGAGCGCGGTGTTGAGGTCAAAGAGCCTCGCCGGACGGCTGTCAAGGATGGCGTACAGGCCGTCCTTGTAGTACTCGTAGAATGCGGAAGCCCCGTATGCGGCATCCAGAGCCCTGCGCGTCTTGAGAGCCCATGGCACGGACCAGTCAATCAGGATATCCCGCACAGCGGTATGGTATATGTCCCCGCTGTGGATGACAGGGTATCCGAGAGTCTCGGCACCTGCAGCCGAGAGGAAGCGGAAGCGGTTGCGCCATGTCTGCTTGTGATAGTGTTCCCAGCCGTCAATCCAAATGTCCCCGCCTCCCGGGCGCAGACATTCCGCCGCTATTGCGGCAAAATACTCTAAGGGAGGGAGGTAAGCGGTGGCAAGCAGCACGGCGAAGTCTGGCCGCAGCCCTAGTCCAGCGGCATCTTGTCGTTGCGGGTGTCCGCACGGACGATGCCCCTGCGCGAGTTCTTGATGAAATCGATGATCGCGTCCCTCTCAGGGGTCTGCGGGAATCCCTCGTGCACCTTGGCGCAGCCGTCAGAGATGTTGAACCCCTGGAAGTAGATGGTGTCGTAGATGTCCTTGATCATGCGGATGGTGTTGGAGTCGAAGCCCCGGCGCCTCAGGCCGACCAGGTTGACTCCAGCGTATGATATGGGGTCGCGGCCGCAGAGGCTGTAAGGGGGGATGTCCTTGTTGACCTTGCAGGCGCCGCCTACCATGGCGTGCATGCCGATATGGCTGAACTGGTGCACCTTGGTGCCTCCGCCGATGATGGCCCAGTCGTCAACGTCCGTCTCTCCCGCAAGTCCGACATAGCTGACGAGGATGCAGTGCTTGCCGATGTTGCAGTCGTGCGCGACGTGCACGTAAGACATCACGAGGGTGTTGTCCCCGATGCGGGTGACTCCCTTGCCGCTCGCCTTGGTGCCCCTGTTGATGGTGGCGCACTCGCGGATGGTGACATTGTCCCCGATCTCCACGCGGGTGACTTCCCCGTCAAACTTGAGGTCCTGCGGTATGGCGCCGATGACCGCCCCTGGGAAGATGTGGCAGTTGACCCCTGTTTTGACATAGGGGTAAATGACCGCGTGAGGCTCAATCTTGGAGCCGTCCCCAATCACCACATTGTCGTCGATGAACGCGTACGGGCCGACCTCGACATTCTCTCCGAGCGTTGCCCCCGGAGACACACATGCTAAAGGATGTATTTTTGACATAAGCTGACTGTGTTTTACCCGATCGCCGCCCGTATGGCCTTTGTGGCCTGGGCGTTGATCGAATGACCTGATTTGAATGCCGTGATTTTTGCGAGGAGGAAACCTCCCGCAAGGCGCATGTCGCCAATTAGGTCCAGGAGTTTGTGCCTGCCGCATTCGTCGGGGAAGCGCAGATGGACATTGTCCAGATAGCCGTCCGATGTGATGGAGAGGCGTGGCTTGTCGAGCAGCGAGCATATCTGGGAGATCTGCTCCTCGGTAGCCGGATGCTCGACGATGACGATGGCATTGTCGATGTCACCGCCTTTCACGAGGCCTTGCTGAGCCAGCCAGGCAATCTCGTGGAAAAACACAAAAGTCCTGCAGGAGCCAAGCTCCGCAGCATAGTCAGTGTTCCAGTCCCAATGGACGGACTGGACACCCAGTACACGTGAATTGAAATCGACCGTGAGGTCTATAGATGCCGTGTCCGCAGGGGTGACGCGCACATACGCGCCGCTCTTGGGGTCACTTACCTCTATCTCATGGGGAATGGTGAGCCAGACGCGCTCCGCGTTCTGGCTGACGAGGCCGTCCCGGAGGAACTCCTCCACATACAGCCTCGCGCTGCCGTCCAGTATGGGCACCTCTTCGCCCTCTATCTCCACGAGGGCGTTGTCCACTCCGAGTCCGGTGAGGGCGGACATCAGATGCTCAATGGTGACAACAGAAACACCGCCTTTGGAGATGGTTGTGCTCCTGGCGGTGTTGCTTATGTTCTCCGCAAGCGCGGGGATGACGGCGCTGCGGCCTATGTCTGTCCTGATGAAATTGACGCCTGTGCCGGCATCCGCAGGGCGGACTGTCATGCGGGCATATTTGCCTGTATGCAGGCCGCGTCCCTCGAATGTGTGTGCGGATTTGAGCGTTCTCTGTTTCATGCAGGTTGCAATCGTAAAGACTGCAAATGTAGGGATATAATCGGATATTTCAAAATGCCGCTCACTCCTCGCCGTTGCGC
>CAZKVW010000094.1:0-4222 GCA_964556285.1 uncultured Muribaculaceae bacterium | reverse complement strand
TTGTCATTCTGAACGGAGTGAAGAATCTCTTACCTCCATTCGTCCGCAGAATGGCAAAAGGGGCTACGCCCCCCTGCGAGAGCGCCGCCCCATAAAACTTTCGCGCCGGAAGAACTACCTCTGGCTGCCCCTGTTGTCACGGCGAGGGCGACGGTCTCCCCTGCGCCCGCGGTCACCGCCCCTGCGGTCGCGTGATGCGCCTTGGGACTGCGCGTTGGCCGCAGCATACGCCGCAGGAGTCAGATCCTGCTTGCCATAACGCTCGCCGTTACAGATCCAGACCTTGATGCCCAGAGCGCCAACCTTGGTGCTTGCGATAGCCAGCGCGTAGTCGATGTCCGCGCGGAATGTGTGGAGAGGTGTGCGCCCCTCCTTGAACATCTCGCTGCGAGCCATTTCGGCCCCGCCGACACGCCCGTTAATCTGCACCTTGATGCCCTCGGCCCCCACTCTCATGGTGTTGGCGATTGCCATCTTGATGGCGCGCCTGTAGGACACACGCCCCTCTATCTGACGGGCGATGCTGTCCGCTACGATGTGGGCGTCAACTTCAGGCCTCTTGACCTCATAGATGTTGATCTGGACATCCTTTTTGGTGACTTTCTTGAGCTCCTCCTTAAGTTTGTCCACCTCAGAGCCGCCTTTGCCGATTATGACACCGGGACGGGCCGCGTAGATGGTCACAGTGATGAGCTTGAGAGTGCGCTCTATGACTATCTTGCTGAGGCTCGCTTTTGCGAGACGGTTGCTGAGGTATTTGCGGATCTTGTAGTCCTCGGCTATTTTCTCAGCATAGTTACCACCACACCAGTTAGAGTCCCAACCACGGGTGATACCGATTCTGTTGCTTATAGGGTTTGTTTTCTGTCCCATATTTACTCTCCTGTTACGGCAGTAGGTTTGACATCAAGTATGACAGTGACATGGTTGGAACGCTTGCGGATACGCCCTGCGCGTCCCTGAGGACACGGGCGGATGCGCTTGATGGTACGCCCCTCGTCCACCATGATGGTCTTGACGATGACGTTGCCGTTGTCCAGCTCCTTGCTCTTGTCAGGATTCTTGGCCTCCCAGTTGGCAATCGCGCTGCGGAGGAGTGTCTCAAGCGGCTTGGATGCCGCTCTCTTGGAATATTTCAGAAGGTCAAGCGCACGGTTGACCTCGACCCCCCGGACGGTGTCCGCTACAAGACGCATCTTGCGGGGTGACGAGGGGACGCCTTTGGCCTTGGCTATCGATGTGGTCTTCTTGGCTTCTTTGAGCCTTTCCGCCATCAGTCTTTTACGAGCTCCCATAACCTTTTCTTTTTACTATTTCTTGTTATTGCCCGAATGGCCTCTGAACGTCCTTGTGGGCGCAAACTCACCGAGCTTGTGGCCAACCATCTGCTCCGTCACGTAGACAGGGATAAACTTGTTCCCGTTGTGTACGGCAATCGTATGACCGATGAAATCAGGAGATATCATGCTGGCACGTGACCATGTCTTGACGACCTCTTTCTTCTTGCTGCCGTCATTCATGGCGAGAATTCTCTTCTCCAGCGCCTCCTGGATATAAGGTCCTTTTTTAAGTGAACGACTCATAATCTCTATAGTTTAATCCCCTGTTGTTACTTCTTTCTCCTCTCGATAATGAACTTGTTGGAGGCTGCCTTGGGATTGCGTGTCTTGTAGCCCTTTGCAGGAAGACCCTTGCGAGAGCGAGGGTGACCTCCGGAGGCACGTCCCTCACCGCCGCCCATCGGGTGGTCGACAGGGTTCATCACGACACCTCTGTTGTGCGGACGGCGGCCGAGCCAGCGGCTGCGTCCGGCCTTGCCGGATGACTCCAGATTGTGGTCAGCGTTGGACACTGTGCCGACGGTGGCCCTGCATGACACAGGCACCATACGGGTCTCGCCCGAAGGCAGACGCAGGACAGCATGTGTGCCCTCACGGGCGGCGAGCTGCGCGAATGTGCCGGCAGAACGCGCCATTGCGGCGCCCTGTCCGGGATGAAGCTCGATGTTGTGCACGAGAGTACCGACAGGTATCTCGCTCAAAGGGAGAGTGTTGCCCACCTCGGGAGCAACTCCGCTGCCCGATGCGATGACCTGCCCGACCTTGATGCCGGCAGGGGCGATGATGTACCTCTTCACGCCGTCCTCATATTCCACAAGGGAGATGCGCGCGCTGCGGTTGGGGTCGTACTCGACCGTGCGGACTGTGGCTGTGCACTCGTCCTTGGTGCGCTTGAAGTCTATGATGCGGTACATGCGCTTGTGACCGCCGCCTCTGTAGCGGACAGTCATCTGGCCGGTGTTGTTGCGGCCGCCTGTGCTCTTGAGGGGCTCGAGCAGCGCCTTGTGGGGCTTGCGCGCTGTGATCTCGTCAAACGCGCTGATAGCTTTGTTCCTCTGACCAGGGGTCGTCGGTTTGAATTTCCTTATTGCCATTGTCGAACCCTCCCTTAAATGTTGCTGTAGAAGTCAATCTTGTCGTCGCCGGCAAGCGTGACATACGCCTTTTTGTAGTGGTTGTTGCGGCCTTTGAGAAGACCCGACTTGGTGTAGCGGGATTTCCGCTTGCCATGGTAGTTGAGCGTGTTGACATCAGAGACAGACACATTGTACATCTGCTCCACAGCCGCCTTAATCTGCAGCTTGTTGGCATTGCGGTCAACAATAAACCCGTAACAGTTCAGCTTCTCGCCCTGAGCTGTCATCTTCTCGGTAACTATTGGCTTAATTAAGATTCCCATTTTCGTCTGTGTGATTTAGTTTCTTGCCCTCGAGGCGATGATGTCCTGCACTCCGTCAAAGAGAACGAGCTTGCCTGCGTTCATGATGGTGTAGGTGTTGATTTCGTCAACAGTGATGACATTGACGTCCTTGAGGTTGCGTGAAGACAGGAAGATATTGTCCGACGCGGAGGGCAGCACAAAGAGCACCTTGCGGTTCCCGGCCTTGATGGCGGACACGATGCCGAGCAGCTCCTTGGTCTTGGGGGCATCCATGGCAAACGGCTCCACCACGATGATGGCGTCTTCCTGAGCCTTGTAAGAGAGAGCCGAACGGCGAGCCAGATCCTTGACCTTCTTGTTGAGCTTGGTGTGATAGAAACGCGGCACCGGGCCGAACACGCGGCCGCCGCCTACGAAGATGCCCGCCTTGCGGGAGCCGTGACGCGCGCCGCCGCCTCCCTTCTGGCGGCCGAGTTTCTTGGTGGAATAGGACACCTCGCTGCGGTCCTTGGTCTTGGCATTGCCGTGACGCTGGTTGGCGAGGTACTGCACCACATCCAGATAGATGACGTGGTCATTAGGCGTGATGCCGAACACGTTGTCGTCGAGAACAACCTGCTTTCCGGAGTCTGTCCCGTCAATTTTCAATACAGAAAGTTTCATAACTCTTAAGCCTCCACAATTACATAAGACCCTCTGGCACCGGGCACGGAGCCCTTGACCACGAGAATGTTGTTCTCCGGCATCACCTTGATCACTTGCAAGTTGAACACCTTGACTCTCTCATTGCCCATGTGCCCCGCCATGCGCATCCCGGGGAAAACGCGGGAAGGCCATGATGAGGCTCCCATGGAGCCGGGGTGACGCAGACGGTTGTGCTGGCCGTGAGTCTGTCCCCCCACACCGGCGAATCCATGGCGCTTGACGACGCCCTGGAAACCCTTTCCTTTCGATGTCCCGACGACATCCACGTACGCCACGTCACCGGTGATGACGTCTGGCAGCGCGACGGTGTCGCCGAGCTTGAGCTCCTGCGCGAAGTCCGCCGGAAACTCGACGAGCTTGCGCATGGGCTTGGTCCCTGCCTTTTTGAAGTGCCCCTGGAGAGGCGCGCTGGCGTGTTTCTCTGTGGTTTCGTCATAGGCAAGCTGTACAGCGGCATAACCATCCTTTTCTACTGTACGCAGCTGCGTAACAACACACGGCCCAGCTTCGATGACAGTGCATGGCATGTTCTTGCCATCAGCACCGAAAACGGAAGTCATTCCGATTTTCTTTCCAATTAATCCAGGCATTGATTGATAATTAATTGATTATAAACACAATAATCCCGCCGCAAAATCCGGCGGGCTGCAAATATACCATTTATTTTTTGATTTTCAATGCATTCATCTTCCGCCACGCTGTTTTTTCAGACTCCTGCCGGGCATGCCGCCGCAGTCTTGGCCTGTCGCCACAGCCTCGGTTTGTCGCTACAACCGGCCTGTCCGCCATCGCAGCA
>CAZKVW010000093.1:0-4573 GCA_964556285.1 uncultured Muribaculaceae bacterium | reverse complement strand
CCAAGGGGTACACGATGCAGTTCGACACCCACCTCTATGAGAATGCCAACTTCCTGCGGCTCAAGAGCCTGCAGATTGGGGTAAACATCCCTGTAGAGTATCTGGGCACGAAAGTATTCGACTCTATCAAGGTCACATTCACGGGACGTAACCTCTTCACCGCCACCAAGTACACCGGCATGGATCCGGAGGTTGACAGCAACTTGACCATGGGCCTGCCCGGCAACACCAAGCAGTTCCTTGGCGGATTGGAGCTGGTATTCTGACGGAGGAGGGAAGCATGAAACCTTTTAAGGAGACCCAAAACATGAAAAGAATGAAAACATCGATACTTAACCTCTGCGCTGTCGCGCTGGGTGTGGCGGCGGTGTCCTCCTGCGACCTCGACCTCTTCCCCAACAATGCCATCGCATACGATGAGGGAGGGCAGCTGATACAGACATCCTCCAACCTCACATCGCTGGAGAACGGCATCCTCTCGTCCTACCGTTCGTATCAGAACGGCGAGTTCTACATGACCGAGGAGCTGATGCTCGACGGTTTCAACGCCACCATTGACTTCGGCAACAACTACGGCGGAGTGCACACGACCGACTACAACTTCACCTCAAGTGACTACTATGTGGAGGACTATTGGTCATACAGCTACTCTGCCATCAAGAACTACAACATCTTGATAGCCGCAGCCGGCAATGTCCCCGAAAGCCTGGCCGCACGGGCAAGGACAGCCAAGGGCGAAGCGTATTTCTTCCGTGCCGCCACATACCTCAATCTGGCGCGCCATTTCGGCAAGGCTTATTCTTCCACCTCATCGACTGACCTCTGCGTCCCTCTCGTGCTGACCTACAACCAGAACGAGCGTCCCGCACGCGCCACCGTGGCGGATGTCTACGCGCAAATCAAGACCGACCTCGACTCCGCTGCGGTCATTCTGGAGGGCGTGTCCGGAAGCGTGCGTGCGCAGAAGCCTACCATCGATGCCGTGAACGCGCTCTATGCGAGATATTACATCGATGTGAAAGATGCGGCCAACGCGGCTCTCTACGCCCACAAGGTGATTGACACGCATACCTACACCCTCGCATCCACAGCGGACGAGATGGAGGATGAATATGTCAACGATGAGGGCACTGAAGCCATCCTGCAGATGTACATCAGCCTCACGGAGTTCACAGGCAACGCCTTTAACGTATGGACTCTGGCCACCTCCAATGACACCTACGGTGAAGTGTTCAGGCCGTATTACCTGCCAACCAAGACTCTCGTGGACCTGTATGAGCAAAGTGACTTGCGCCTCGCCGCATGGTACGACAATACCGTCCCCGTGCAGCTGGCCGGGTCGTACTACACCGGAGACTTCTACACCTTTGTGAAATTCCGCGGCAACCCGTCACTGACCAGCAGCCCTATCCGCAATGGCCGTCAGGCTCCCAAGCCTTTCAAGATTGGCGAGATGTATCTCATCGCGGCAGAGGCCGAGCTCACTACGGACGCGACTGCGGCCAGGGCTGACCTCAACGCCCTGCAGACAGCCCGTGGGGCCACTCCGACACAGGCCAATGAGACTACCGTGCGCAACGAGTGGTTCAAGGAGACCGTAGGCGAAGGCCTCCGTCAGAGCTGCCTCAAGAGGTGGGGTATCGGATTCAACGGCCGTCCCGGCCAGGACGGGGCACTCGTGGTGCTCCAATCCGGGGACTCGTTCACCGGCAAGGTGTTTGATGCCAGCAGTTTCTATTTCCAGTGGCCCATCCCCTCGCATGAGACCAAGATCAACAGCAATCTTGTCCAGAATGAGGGATATGCCGAATAATTAAAGGGGAGACACAACAATGAAAAGTACAATCAAAATATTGATGGCGGCTGCGGCCGTCGCCGGGCTCGCGGCTTGCACCGACAATCCCGAGTACAAGAGTGTCCCGTTCGTGAGTCTGGACAGGGCGTCGGTGGAGGTGGAAGAGTCTGACCCCGCCACGCTGCTGACCATCCCTGTCAGGGTCTACAACAACAAGTCCGGCTGCACTGTCACCTACACGGTGACGGATGTCAGCGCGGTGGCCGGCACTGACTACACGCTCGTGGATGATTCCGGCGTGCTGACTTTCGCCGCCGGTGAGGACTCGCTCGCGGTGCAGCTCAGCATCACGGGGCAGCCCGGCACATTCACCGGCAGCCGCACCCTGGTAGTGGAGCTCGGAACCGCCAATAACGGCGTCACGCTGGGAAGTCTGTCTGCCTGTCAGGTGTCCATCAAGGATCTGGACCATCCTCTTGCGGACATGTTTGGGGCATATTCCATGGAAGGTGTCGCGTACTACTCCAGCAGCAGTGCCGCAGGGTACTACATCTGGGACTGGACGATGAACATGACCGCCTATGATGGCGATGCCACGAGAGTGTGGCTGGACAACATCGTGTTCTTCAGCAGCAGCGACGGCTATGGCAGCTATACCGGAGACTGCCCTGTCTATGGCGTGGTCTCAGATGACCACAAGACCATCACAGTCCCCCTGCCCCAGAGGACTACAGGCGACCTGAGCGCTTTCGGCTACGATTACGCGTGGATGTATTATCACGACGGCTCCAACTATGTCACGACCGACAAGGATGTGGTGTTCACTCTTGACGAGTCAACAGGCGTCTGGAGCACTACCGACGGATACGGCATCAGCCATCCGGATGATCTGGAGGACTATCCCGACAGCTTCTATCCTCTGGCTGTGATGTACTCTGGGCGTTATTCCAGCTACCCGACGACATTCGTTAAGAACTGATTCCGGCAACCGATAATCGGGAGGGTGACTGCAGCGGCCAGGCTTGGCCGCCCAGCCACCCTTTTGATGACTTCTTGGGACGTGGCGACGGAGGCCCGTCCATGCCACAGGTCATGGCAATAAGCTGTTTTGAAATGTTTGCCGAAGTTGTTTAGTAAAGTGAGCGCAACGAAATGAAAAAGGTGTTATTTGCCGCTGCGGCGGCCTTGGCGGCTGCGATGACTGCAGCCCTGCCGGCTCCGGCCCAAAGCTATGAGCCGAGGGACAGCTGGCCTTATGTGTACGAGAATTTCACCGGCGGGACTGCAATGACGGCGCAGGACAAGGTGCTGGCGTCAGGGCCTATGAACATCACCATTTCCGGAGGGAAGCTGATGTATGTTGACCCTGAGACCGGCAAGATAATGTATGCCGACATGACCCTGGTGCAGTCGGCACGCATCGGCGAGGACGGCTATGTCAATGTTGGAGGCGGCCTGTACCGCGTGCTCTCCTCCGCTGACCAAGGCAGCGTGCTGCTCGGCAAGGAGATTGACCGTGACGAGCTGGGCAAAGTGAACATAGGCTACGGCATCTCCTCTTCCACTGCCTCCAGTGCCAACTTGACCATCCTGCTGGACGGACGTGGATCCAACATGACCAAGACCATAGCCCAGAGCGAGGCGGAGAAGTACAGCGGCATGGTGATCCCGGTCAAGGAGACCATGTATCTCTATGTCAAAGGCCAGCTTGTGCCCGCCGTCAAGAGCGAGCTGCTGTCCTGGCCGGGGCTGGACAAGGACAAGACCAAATCATTCATCAAGTCAGCGAAGATACGCTGGAAAGACTCCGCGTCCGTAGCCAGGCTCCTGCCTTATCTGAACGAAAATCTCTGAAATGCGCAAAGACCGTCACTTCTCATTCTTCCTCGAGGCCGGGCTGTCCATGCTCTGCCCATTTGTCGCCGCATCCCTTGCAGCAGCCTTTGTCGCGTCATGTTCCACGGAGGACGGCGAAGAGCCGTCTCCCGACAAGGAGATGACGGCGCAAGCGGCAACCGAAGACAAATACCTCGTCAGCGGCAGCCTGATAGCCGAATTTTCCGATGAAGTCACGGCGCTGCTGGAGAGCGGCAAGATGCTGCCTCCGTCCGGGGTGACCTCCATGGAGAGGGTGTTCGAAGACGGGGGAGAATGGGAGCCGCTGCACCGCAAGGCCGGGCTGCACCGCTGGTACCGCCTGGGCTATGATGCCGAGGCCGTCCCGGCGACCAAGGCCGCCACAGGCATTGCCGCCCTGCCCGGTGTCCTCTATGTGGAGCCGGAGCGAAAGGTCAAGTCCACATCGTATTTCAACGACCCTTACGCCCCGCAGCAGTGGGCGCTCTGCAATGACGGCACGCTCGGCTCCAAGTATGTGTCCGGGGCGGACATCAATGTGGTGCCAGTGTGGCAAAACTACACGGCCGGCAGCTCCAATGTGACAGTTGCCGTGCAGGACATGGGCATAGACTTTTCCCACCCTGACCTTGCAGCCGCATGCATCCCGGGAGGCGTAAACGGGAGCCGGTGTTTCGTGTATGACTATGCAGGCTACACCATCTATCCCGACGATCACGGCACACATGTGGCCGGAACGATTGCCGCCATCAACAACAACGGCTTGGGCGTATGCGGGGTCGCAGGGGGAAGTGACGGCAGCGGAGGAGTCCGCATCCTGGCCTGCCAGATGATGCGCACTGACCCCTCTGACGCCAACAAGACCCTGCAAGGCGACTCCTACAACGCCATGGTCTGGGCTGCAGACCACGGGGCGGTCAT
>CAZKVW010000092.1:0-4669 GCA_964556285.1 uncultured Muribaculaceae bacterium | reverse complement strand
AAAAAAAGCGAATCTCACGACTCGCCTTTTTCCATCTACAATCTAATAGGATTTACCCTTTCCGGATCCTGCGCCGCCGGCAAAAGCGCAGCGGCGTTGTGCTCCTTTCCGGAGCCTGCCGGAATGAACGACATTGCAAATTTCGCCTTGCCGCCCCGCCCGGTCAATCCCAATAAATGGTTATTCGGGTCGGACAGTCCCTGTTTTTTGCCGGAAAATTGTTATTTTCGGATGTGAATTTCATTGGCGGCATACGGCTCCGTGCTGCGGGCGCGTCCGGACGCAGGATGTGCGCAGCGCTCCCGGCGGCAGCGTTGTCGGCTGCCATTTTGCTGACGCAGCCCGCCGCGCTTTGCGCCGCCGTGGACGGAGATACTCTCCGCCCGTCCCAGCCTCTTCCTGTGCCAACGCCTGTCTCTTTGCCGGTTCTTGCGCCGATGCCGGCCTCCCTGACGCTCCATGACGGCATCCCGTCCCCCATGTCGCGCACGGACACGCTCACCATCCGCTTTGTCGGTGACGTGATGCTGCATTCGCGCCAGATGGGAGAGGCCAGCCGGCCTGACGGCACGTTTGATTTCAGCTCTTTCCTGTCAGGAATCAGGGACAGCCTGACGGAGGCGGACATCTCCGTGGCCGGCATGGAGTTTACCTTGGCCGGGCCGCCATACACGGGCTATCCGTCATTCAGCGCCCCTGACAGCTACGCTGACTATGTGGCTGATTGCGGGGTGGATGTGCTTCTGACGGCCAACAACCATATTTTGGACAAGGGCGCGAGAGGGCTTGACAGGACGCTGCGGCACTATGACGGCATGGAGGATGCCGCGAGGATACGCTACACCGGCTGCGCCGCTCCGGGAGACACGTCGAGAAATCCCCTGATATTACTGGCAAAAGGCGTCAGGCTTGCGATAGTCAACTGCACATACGGCACCAACTCCGGCGGGGAGACTCCGGGCGGGGCGCGGGTGATGCGCATGGATGCGGCGGACTCCATGATCGCCAGGGCCAGGCAGCGCGGGGCGGATTTCGTCATTGTGTGCCCGCATTGGGGAGAGGAGTATTCGCTGCGACACAACAGGCTGCAGGAGACGCTTGCCGTGCGTATGGCCGAATGCGGCGCGGACATGATAGCCGGGGCTCATCCTCATGTCGTGCAGGACAGGGCTGAACTGACCGCCTCTGACGGCAGGAGAGTGCCTGTATATTATTCTCTCGGCAATGTCGTGTCCAATATGAGCGCAAGGGATACCCAGCTGGGGCTGATGGTGGAGCTGCGCCTGACCCGTGATGAGCTGGGAGGCGTCTCTATGCTTGATGTCAGCCACCGCTGGACCTGGTGCGCCCGCCCGGGGGAGCTGGACAAGGGCTACAGCGTAGTCTTTACAGACGCATGCCCGCCCCGGGAGGCGTGGGTGAGTCCGGCGGCGCATGACAGGATGTCGTCCTCCCTTGCGCGGGTCTCCTCCGGATGGTGACGAGGGCTGCTGCCATGGCCGCAGGTCGGAATGGGCGCGGCTCACCGTATGGCTTCCGCGCTGCCACCGGAGAGAAATATCGTCGTTTTATGGTGAAAATGACTATTTTTGCATCCGATTATGGGATTGTTCTTGCTATATCTCTTTGGGGCGCTTGCTGTCTCGTTTATGTGCTCCATCCTCGAGTCGGTGCTGATGTCCACGCCTCTCTCCTATATTACAATGAGGGAGGAGGAGGGGTACAAGCCGGCTGGGAGGATGAAGAAGTACAAGACGGACTCGTCCCGCCCAATAGCGGCCATCCTGTCCCTCAACACGATAGCCAATACCGTAGGCGCCGCCGGAGTCGGCCACCAGGGGACGGTAGTGTTCGGGAGCCAGTGGTTCGGGCTTGTGTCGGCCGGCATGACCCTGCTGATACTCGTGTTCGCCGAGATCATCCCCAAGACCATAGGCACGTCATACTGGAAACGCCTGATGGGATTTGCCTCGGGTGCAATCCGGGTGCTGATATTCTGCCTGTACCCGGTGGTGATATGCGTTGAGCTGCTCCAGAAGAAGATCACCCCCAAGGAGCGCGACACGTCCGTCTCTCGTGAGGAGGTCAGCGCCATGGCCGATGTGGCGGAGGAGTCAGGTGAGCTGGACGAGGACGAGAATGAGGTCATCCAGAACATCATTTCCCTTGACGAGGTGACGGCTTCGGATGCTATGACGCCGCGTGTGGTGGCGGCTATCGCGCCCGAGAGCATGACCATCAAGTCATTCTACAAAGACAAGAGGTACCTGCACCATTCCCGCATACCGGTGTATGCGGGGGATGACGAGTATATTACCGGCTATATCCTCAGGATGGAGGCCCTGCAGCTCATGGCCGAGGACAAGTTTGACGTCACTCTCGGCTCTATCCGCAGGGACATTGCGTCATTCCAGGAGGATACGCCCCTGGACGAGATATGGGACAAGATGCTCTCCAAGGATGACCAGATTGCGGTCATCATCGATGAGTACGGTTCTTTCCAAGGCATCCTGACCATGGAAGATGTGTTGGAGACCATTCTCGGGGACGAGATAGTGGACGAGCAGGATGACGTGAGGGATATGCAGCAGCTTGCCAGAGAGAAATGGAAGTCGCAGCGCAAGGCCGCCAAGGCGCAGCAGGCCAAGCGCAAGCCCTCTCCCAAGACCCCAGCCCAACCCGGCAGCCATGACGGCAAGTGAGGGGATGTTCAGCCGCTCGGCGCTCCTCGCCGGTGAGGACGCCATGCGTGAGATTGCCCTCAAGAGGGTCATCGTGTTTGGCGTCGGAGGCGTGGGGAGCTGGTGCGCGGAGGGACTGGTGCGCTCCGGGATACGTCATCTGACCATAGTTGATCCGGATACTGTCGCCCTTTCCAATATCAACCGCCAGATACAGGCCACCTCGCTGACAGTGGGCAGGCCCAAGGTGGATGTCCTGCGTGATCGTCTCATTGAGATTAATCCTCAGGCCGATGTGGTGGCGCTGCGGCAGACGTTCAGCAAAGAGAATGCCGATGACTTCGCTCTCGGAGGGTATGACTTCGTGGTGGACGCGATAGACAGCCTCAAGGACAAGATTGCCCTCATACTGCACGCCACGCGGAGCGGGGCTGAACTGTACTCGTCCATGGGCGCGGCTCTCAAGACCGACCCCTCAAGGGTGAGGGTGGCTGAATTCTGGGATGTCCGAGGATGCCCGCTCGGAGCCATGCTGCGCAAGCGCATCCGGCAGGGCGGCGTCTTTCCGTCCAAACGTTTCCTCTGTGTGTACAGTGACGAGGTGATGGACAACAAGGGGGCTGCCGGAGTTGATCCCGTGCAAGGCGGGAAGCGCGTCAACGGCACTTTCGTTCACATAACGGCCATCTTCGGCATGACGTTGTGCGGGCTGGTGACAGGCTCTGTACTGCGCGGCCTGACGCAGCCGGGCTGCACAGAGTAAATCTCAAGGGGCAACTTCACTAATCATTTTTTGTGATAGCATTTTTGCATGGCATTTGCAATATTTGCATCCGTTTGTGATAGCGGATTGTCCGCAAACGGTAATTTTTAGTGTTTTTTTAGCATTATGAAACCTACAATAGTTGTTTATGGGTCTACGACCGGCACTTGCGAGGATCTCGCAGGCAGGATTGCCGGCAAGCTTGGCGTTTCCGATGTTATCAGCGCCGCTGACCTGGATGCCTCGAAGATAGCAGGGGCTGACAACCTGATTCTCGGCACTTCCACATGGGGAGAGGGCGAGGTGCAGGACGACTGGTACAGCGCGCTTGACGTCATCAAGGGAGCCGACCTCAGTGGCAAGACCGTCGCCGTGTTCGGCTGCGGGGACAGCGTTTCGTATGCCGACTCGTTCTGCGGTGGCATGTCAGAGCTGTACAATGCAGCCAAGGCGGCAGGGGCCACCCTCATCGGCGAAGTCCCGGCGGACGGCTACACTTTCGATGCCTCCTCGGCAGTCGTTGACGGCAAATTCGTCGGGCTTGCGCTTGACGATGTCAACGAGAGCGACCTAACTGACGGGCGCATAGACGCCTGGGTCGAGGAGATCAAGAAATCCCTTTAGGGCGCGGGCTTCCGCTGACGCGGCTGCTCTGCCCTATGATGCCGGCACACGCTTTCCGACTGTCGTGATTTTTTTGTATGTTTGCGGCAGAGGGGAGGGAGTGTGCCGGATTGTTTTAGTATCAACAGCTTCGTAAGATGAGCATCAAGAGACTCTCTATAGACTATGAGGAGTGGTCATCGGCGGATGAGCTTTCTCCGGCGGACAGGGAGCTGGTCGAAGCCGCACGGGCGGCAATGGCCGGGTCGTATGCCCCGTATTCGCATTTCAATGTCGGGGCGGCTGTGCGTCTCTCTGACGGCTCAATAGTCAAGGGTGCCAATCAGGAGAACGCGGCGTTCCCTTCCGGCCTCTGCGCTGAACGCACGGCCATGTTCTCTGCCGCCGCGATGCATCCGGACTTGGACATTGTCTCTATCGCTATAGTCGGCGGGGCAGGAGGGCAGGTGGATGAGCTGCCGGCCACTCCATGCGGGGCTTGCCGCCAGGTCATGGCCCAGTACCAGACCCGCTCGGGCAAGCCGATGTCCGTGATTATGGCAGGGTCGCGGCGCATCCTCAAGTTCTCCAAGGTGGACGACATCCTGCCGCTTGTATTTGA
>CAZKVW010000091.1:0-4738 GCA_964556285.1 uncultured Muribaculaceae bacterium | reverse complement strand
CGTCATAGCTTCGGATAGGTCACCGTGAAGCATGCGCCGCCGAGGATGAACGAGCGGGAATAAGCGATGCTCGCGTTGCACTTCTCCAATATGCTGCGACAGATTGCAAGACCTAGCCCCGTCCCGGCGCTCTTGGTCGTGAAATTGGGCGTGAACAGCTTATCCATATTCTCCTCCGACACCCCGCCGCCATTATCCTCCACCACGACATCATAACAGTCAGGGTGCGATGAAGAGTTGCGCAACGACACATGCACACGCCCGGGCGCAGATTCGCGTCCGGCATCCGCATCCTCCTGCCGCCGCATGTCCACAGCCTGCACGGCATTGGTTATCAGGTTGACAAACACCCGGGTCAGCTGCGGCTTGGGGCCTGACACGCGCGCCCCCTCCAAGCCCATGTACAGGAACTCGATGTCCTCCCGGTTGTCAAACATGGCAATCTCCTCTCCCAGCAGCGCATTCAGGTCAATGACTGTCGGCTCCTCCGAATACAGCTTGGCAAATGTCGAGAACTCATTAGCTGTATCCGTCAGGATGTCAATGTGGTCCAGTATGATCTTGCTGCATTCGTCAAAACGGTCCTGCCATGCAGGATCCCCGCGCTGCTTGAGCCGTATGACCCTCTGCAGCTGGAGCTTCATGGGCGTCAGCGGGTTCTTGATCTCATGCGCGACCTGGCGGGCCATGGCGCTCCACGCCCTGTCGCGCTCCGCTTGCGCGAGCTTCTGCGAGCTCTCCGCCAGGTCGTGCACCATTCGGTTGTAGGACTTGACCAGCACCGAGATCTCATCATCCCTGTCGTACTGTATGTACTCCAGCTTGTCAATGTCAGTGGAACTCATCTTGTCCCCCATCCTCACCAGCGGCCGGAATATCTTGTTGGATATGGACTCTATCGCCACACGGGCGGACAACAGCAATATCAGAAACACCGTGAATATGGTCACTATATGCATGACCGCCTGCTGCCCGAAATCCGAGTCGTCATCCACATACGGGGCGCTGAGGATGGCGAGCATCTTGCCGTCCGCATTGAACACCGGCGCATACAGGGCATGGAAGCGCCTGCGTCCTATGCTCTCTCGCCGTATGCTGTAACGCTTGTGGTTGTAAATGATGTCTTCGTAGGCCCGCTGGTTGAGCCTGCTCCCGAGCATCATGCTCTCGTATACGACCGGGACCGTGGACTTGAACACCTTGCCGTCCGTCGAGAACAAGGTGACATCTGTCTTGGACACCTCCCCGGCAATACGCATGACAGACAGGAACTCCGGGCTGTCCAGATCCTCCGTGGAACGCGCCAGGGAGCACTCCTCTTGCAGCAGGCTCTGCAACGAGGTGACTTTCTCGGACATCATAGCCACGAGGTTGGTGTTGTTGCGCTGATAGACAAAAGCCACGCTCACCACTGCCATCACAAACAAGGTCACCACGAGAGACACCACGAGGACCACCGTGACGCTGTTCTTGTAGTAGTTGCGGGACATCACCGGCATTTGGGGCCGTCTCCGGAGCATGGACAACAGCTTGAGCGCCAGATATACTATCACGGCAAGGAACAAGGTGGCGAGTATGTACTGGAACGCCCCGAACCTCTGTCTGGATATGACGATAACCGTATCCGCGTCCACATGGTTGACGAAATGCATGTAGCCGTTCTCCACAAAATGCCTTGCCGACGCGTCATGCACTATCCCTTCCAGCCTGTCATTGAGCCGGGTGGGATAAGCATAATTGCCATTGTACGAAACGAGATCCTGACCCGAATAACGAGCCGAAGAATAGTTGGGCGGAAGCGACACCACACCCGGGGGCGACATGCCCAGCAGACTGGCGTATCCCTTGTCAGGGCGGCTGTTGCGGGGCGTTATCTCCAGCAGCATCCGGGACACCCCGCTGCCCTGCATGTAATACATGAATATCCCCGAATACACGGTGCTGCCGTTGGCGGCTGTAGAATAGAGGAACTTGGAGTTGTCGGCTATCGGCTGCCCGTTCTGCATCTTGGAGCGGAACAGCGCCACCCCCTCGGGAGTCTGCTTGCTGTCGCGCATCACATAGACCTGCATGTTGTACGTTTGGCTGATGCGCCACAGGTAATTCTCTGCTATCCGGTTGAGAATGAGCGACGCTGAATTGTCCATAGCGGATAGGGTCGCAATCACGGCATCGGAAGCTATGGCGCTCTCCGTGTTGCGCAGACGGACTTCCAGCATGACATCGCGGGTCATGGACATCCTGTTGGCCCAAAGGGTCTGCCGCGACTCCTCCTTGCGGAATCCGATGACTGCGGGACTCAACACGAGAAACACGGCCGTCGCCAAAGCCACCCCGACAGCAGTCCAGCCTGAAAGCATGTCATAGCGGAGGCGCTTGTACACTATCGGCCTGAACATCTGCAGCGTCAGCGGGACCATCAGCAGGATGGACAGCAGCGACAGCTCGACTATTCCCGAATAGACACTCAAGCCGTGCAGCTTGTAGAGCTCCAAAGTGATGCCGGAGTTGAATATCACGCTGTGGATTTCATACAGGGCAACCACCGGGATGCCGGCGATAAATATAGCAAGAGCCAGCCCGGCGGCAATCCTCACCAGCCGCCATGAATGCATACACAGCCGCGTCAAGGGACGTCTCGCCAGATAGGTGCACACTGCGAACGCCACTATCATCAAGTTGACTATAATAACCGCCCCAAGGGAATAGAACAGCCCTCCGTCAGCATACAGGGACGGGGAGAAGATCCGCTGTCCGCCAGGCGGGAGAGCCTCTCCTGCCATATAAAGGGCCACCGATGACAATATGATGACGAGGCAGGACACCAGATACTGGGAAAGCGTCCTGTGTATATCCATCAGCAGCACCACGGATGCGAGGAGACACAGCAAGGCTACCCAGAACATGTACATCATGTTGCCGGCAGGCTCTGCTGTGATGTCATGGTATATCTTGAACACGGGATGCCCATCCAGGAGCACTGGCACACCGCAGGCGCAGTCCATGGTCTGGATGACAAAACGGCTGTCAAGGCGCAGCTTGCGGTTGACTCCTCCTGACTCGATACCGTCGGCATCCTCCATCACCAGGAGCCCTCCTATGACGCAGGTGTCAGCGGATATGGCTGACTTGACCATATACCACTTGGCCCCCATGTCCATCAGTTCCGGATCCGAGGACACTCTGGCGAGCGGCGAAGATATGAGCGAGGGCGTGCCGACAAGGGCCTGCACGACCATCCTGTCCTCTATGTTGTCATTAATGAGGGTAAACTGGTTGTTCCAATACCGCAGAGTGTCATCTACGTATTTGTACACGACCATGTCTTCCGGCAGCCCGTCCATGCGCATCCAGCTGTCTCCGCCATGCGCCATGGCCTTGTCCATGCAGGATTGCAAATAGTCCATCCTCTTGGCGAGAGTCTTCTCCAGTCCCGAGGCGACCCTCTCCGTGCTGGGGACGCGCCTGTTGGCGTCCGTGCCGATGACAAGCGCAATCGCCGCCGCGATAAGCAGCAGCCATGCAATGACTTGCTTGACCCTATGCGAGACTCCTTTTTGCATCCCTGTCCAGACAGGAGCAAATATAGGGACATGGCTTGAAATTTGCAAAGTACCCCCGCTGGCATGGCGAGACTTGGAGAAATACTGGCAGTTGCCTCCGCTCTGCTGCTTCTGCCCGTCACGGGGAGGGCGCAGAACGGATACGATGTTTTTGTCCCCATTGCCAAGTACATCTCACAGGGGGACGCGGAGAGCCTTTCCAGCTGGTTTGCCGACAACCTTGAGGTCACCATTTCCTCAACGACCAACGACTCCAGCCGCAAGCAGGCGACACAGATAGTCAAGTCGTTCTTTGAAAAGCACACCCCGAGGTCTTTTGACATCACTCACACCGCGAGCAACGGCAACTACAAGTACGCTATCGGGACGCTGAACGCCGGAGGGGAGACATATATGGTGACCCTGTTCGTATGTCTGACCGATGACCACTACCTTATCCAGCAGATACGCATCAACTCGATTCATTGAGTTCTGCGGGCAAGTCGCGAGTTTGGCACACCCCTTGCAATATGGGGATTCGGGTTAGTAATAAAATAAGTTTTTAGGTTGGTTAGAAAGGGAGCGGCTCCGGAGTGATTCCGAAGCCGCCCTTTGTCATTCCCCCCCCTACACCCGCTGGCCGTAGCTGCGGTCGGCAGTGTTGACCGTGATGGTGTCGCCCTGGTTGATGAACAGCGGGACCATCACCTTTGCCCCGGTCTCCAAAGTGACCTCCTTGAGGGCGCTGGAGCTGGCGGTGTTGCCCTTGACGGCAGGCTCGGCATAAGTCACCTGAAGCGTCACATAGGTAGGCAGCTCGCAGGTCAGGCACCTCTCCTCCGGGCCGGTCACGAACATCATCTCGACATGCTGCCCCTCCTTCATAAGGTCGGCATTCTCGACAGCTTCCTTGGGGAGCTTGATCTGCTCGTATGTCTCTTCATGCATGAAGTTGAACCCGTCCTCCTCGGCGTAGAGGTACTGGTAGGGACGACGCTCCACGTCGATAGTCTCCACCCTCGCGCCGGCGGTAAATGTGTTCTCCAGGATGCGCCCGTTCTCCAGGTTGCGGAGCTTGGTCTTGACGAAAGCGGGGCCCTTGCCCGGCTTGACATGCTGAAACCACACTATCGAGCACGGCTTGTCGTTGAACTTGATGTACAGTCCGTTCTTGAAATCTGCTGTTGTTGCCATAT
>CAZKVW010000090.1:2957-5021 GCA_964556285.1 uncultured Muribaculaceae bacterium | reverse complement strand
CTCCAAGGTGGACGACATCCTGCCGCTTGTATTTGACAGTATTTAACGCTATATTTGCCACGGGGAAAGTCGTACACGACCAGCTCCCTCTGCATCCCCCAGGGCCGGAAGGCAGCAAGGGCAGGAGGTTGTAGCGGTGCGATGTGCCAAGCTTTCCCTTTTTTCGTGTCTTGCCGTATCCACATCGGGGCGGCTCGGAGATTGAAAAAGTCAAGCCCTCTCCGCCATTTTTAAAGAAAATGGTTACTCTTTCCCAAGAATCTGTGAGACATTGTCCGGTTTTGGGACAGGTTGGCTTCGTGATATTCGTTGGGATTGGGGAAGCCCGTTGCAGGGCAGTCTAGAGGGGGACAGCGGTTCCAATCAGCCTTGTTCGTGGGGATTGGCCCCGGGCTGAAATGTAACCATTTGATTCTCAATGCCGGCTTCGTGGCGACCGGGTCCGTCAAATGTTACGAGGGTGAGGCCTCACGCTATTACGCGGCCTCGAACCCCGAGACTTCAGCAAAAACGCCGGCCGCTGCCATATTTTGGCATTTTTTGTGCGTATCTTTGCAGCTGATTTTTTAAGAGTTTGTAAGCAAGGCCGCCGCAGGGATGCGCCGGCCTTTTGACCGAAGACAGCAACAAACAATATATGGCAAAGAACTATTTTGACAAGTATGTGTGGCTGATTGACACCGTCAACCGGCACGGGCACATCTCCAAAAGCGAGATTGACGAGCTGTGGCGCCGCTCGCCGCTGAACGAGAAGCGGGAGAGGGAAATCCCCGAACGCACGTTCCACAACCACAGGGAGGCGATTCTCGACACTTTCGGCATCGAGATCAAATGCGAGCGCCCGCTTGGGTACTGCATAGCCAACAGCGAAGACCTTCAGGCTGACGGCATCAGGCGATGGCTGCTGGAGTCGCTCTCACTTAACAACATGCTCAACGAGACCCGGGACATGCGGGACAGGATCCTGTTTGAGTCAGTCCCGTCCAGCCAGAAGTGGCTCTCCGTGATTGTGAATGCCATGCGTGACGGCAAAGCAGTGGAGGTCACTTACCAGAGCTTCTCACATACGCAGCCTGCCACTTTCACCGTCCATCCGTATTGCCTGAAGCTCTTCAAGCAGCGCTGGTACATGCTGGGGCGGAGCGAGGATTACAAGCATCCCCGCATCTACGCCCTCGACGAGAGAATGTCTGACGCAAGGGAACTGAAGAAAAAGGCCGTCGTTCCCAAGAACTTCGACGCCCAGGCGTTCTTCAGCAACTATTTCGGTATCATCGTGAACGGCGGCGAGGACAAGCCCTCCACCGTGGAAATCAAGGTGAGCGGCGGTCAGGCGAAATACATCGAGTCCTTGCGCCTCCACCAGTCGCAGGAGCGTATCCTGGAGACCCCGGAGTACAGCGTGTACCGCTTCCGGCTGGTTCCCACATACGATTTTCGTCAGGAAATCATGAGCCACGGGTCTGACTATGAGGTCTTGAGTCCCGGCTGGCTCCGCGACGAAATCAAGGCGGATGTCGTCAGGATGTATAACAAATACGCACAATGAGAGACTTCGCGGCGATTGATTTCGAGACAGCCAATGAGTGCCGCAGCAGCGTGTGCAGCGTGGGAGTGGTGATTGTCCGGGACGGGGAGATTGTGGATTCGTTCTACAGTCTCATTCATCCCGAGCCGGAGTATTACCAGTGGTTCTGCCGGCAGGTGCACGGCCTCTCGGAAGAGGACACGCAGGATGCGCCGGTGTTCCCCTATGTCTGGGAGCAGGTCGCCCCCAAGATTGAGGGGCTGCCGCTGGTCGCGCACAATGCCAGGTTTGACGAGGGCTGCCTCAAAGAGGTGTTCCGTGTCTATCAGATGGATTACCCGGATTATGAGTTCTTGGACACGCTGGCCGCCTCACGCAGGCATTTCGGCTGCAGCCTGCCCAACCACCAGCTGCAGACCGTCGCTGCCGCCTGCGGATATGACCTGACGCGTCACCACCATGCTTTGGCGGATGCCGAGGCATGTGCGCATATCGCGATGAAGCTGCTGTAAAATCAGCTGGCTTGCCGCCGGGCA
>CAZKVW010000090.1:0-2857 GCA_964556285.1 uncultured Muribaculaceae bacterium | reverse complement strand
GAGGAAGCGTGAGAAATACAATGCTTCCGAACTTGATTCCCAAACCCGCGACCTGTCCAACAAAATCTTCGGCGGACGGCCGGTAGACTTCGCCTGTCTCACGCTCGAAGACATGTGACAATCAGAAGATTCCCGTATAGCCCCATGAAACTTGGCAGCAACAGGCAGGGCGGAGGGTCTCGTACATTCCGCAGGGCACAGCGTACTGGACTGCTCGAAAGCCATCTCGGCGGGGCACTGTTTACATGTCCTCAAGTGTCAGACAAAGGGCCTCGATGCTATATTTAGGCAGGGCCTTGTCTTTCAAATGCTGGACTTTCTCGAGAAAGTCTTTTGGTCTGTATTCCTTTCTCTGCCGTTTCACTTCGACCGCAATGGCCTTATTCCTTTCCAGCTCGAGGGCCACAATATCTATCTCATTCTGTCCCTTTCCTTTTCTAGCTTCCCAGTAAGAGCCGATTTCCTTGAACAGATGGCTTTCCGCCATTTTCTGCTTGAAGTAATCCTCCAGTATCTTTCCTGAATATGTGTTGTAGTCGGATACCACAATCCTCTCAATCTCGCTGAATTGGTTCAGCTCGATGAGAGGCCGGTTGTCTTCGAAATACCGGAACCAGAAACGGAGAAACATGTCTGAAATCTCGTAACGCACATTCTGTGTCCCCGGCTTTGACTTTATCGGGCGCGCTTTCTTGATGAGATTGTACGTCTCGTCGAGTTTCTTCAGCTGGCCTCCAATGCTTTTCTCCCCGAGAGCGGAGGTGATTTCCCCTTGCGTGTCCATTCCTCTCGCGATTGCGCCCATAATCGAGAAATATGTGCCGTATTGTCTGCCGAACTCATCAATCAGCAGGTTGCGCCCCTCCTCCTTGAACGGCGAATCCTGTCCGCAGACATAGCGCATAATGCTTGCAACCGTCAAGGCATGTCCGTCCACTAACAGCTCAACATATTTCGGGATGCCTCCTGTGACCACATATAGGGCAAGAAGGTCGTCGTTGCCATATGTCTCTAAATTGTCCGCTATTATCTCTTTCAATGCTGCTGTATGGAACGGGCTCAGCTGCAAGATCAAGTCCGCCCTCCCGAAAAGCGGCTCGTGGCTGTTTTGGAATATCTTTACCATCAGCGAGTACACCGACCCGCTGAACACGAGATTGACATGCGTTGACAGCCTCCTCTGATCCCAGATATTCTGGATGTCGCTGTATACGGAGGGGTTGATATTGAAGAACTCCTGGAATTCATCCATGATTACCGTGAACTTCCTTGTCTCTCCAAGCAGCATCAGGAACGAAAACACCTCGTGAAAAGACTTCATCGTAGGGACTGTCACAGACAGTTTCGTCGATACTTCGGAGCAGAATCCTTCGCAGAGCGAGGCTTCGTTCTTGCGTCCGACGAAGAAATAGACGGTCGCCTCGTCATCAAAAGATTTCCATATCAACGAGGTTTTCCCTATCCGTCTTCTTCCCGTGACAACACTCATCCTTGAGTGGTCACGATACGAGTCCTCCCGCATTTTGCGGAGCTGGGCAATCTCTCGTTCCCTGTCGTAAAATCTCATGGCACCTATTTTTGTTACGGCTGTAATTTTTACAGCCGTAACAAAAATAGTGATTTTTTTCTGATTAGACTGTCTCTGATGGTGATTCTGAAAAACTGGAGTTGTCAGTTCTCAATTTAGGATCTGTTTTGCGCAATTTGGCGTGAAATCCATGTTTTCTTGTGCGCGAGCCGTAAATTCGCAACTTGGATTGCGACAGTCCCGGGCAACAGCCGTGAGGGGTGGACATGTCTTTCCTCTGCGGCCGCCGGGACAGCCTGCGCCGTGCGGAGTGCGGGTGCGGCCACTTGTATGGCCGGAGCCGTTTGAAGCGGGTCTGGGCGGGAAACGCAATCCAGGACATATTCAAGGCGTTTACTCGGCGCTGTGTTCTTGACGAACCGAAATCTAGCAAATTACGGGTAGTTGTTGTCATGGACAAAGCAACGGTGGATGTCCCGGGTGTGATTATTTCTTGTAATCATACGGCGTGGGCTCTGTCGTTGTCTGTTCGACAATGATGGGCGATTGCTAGAGCCTCGGTTCGTGGAATGGACAACGGTCGATTCCACGCTTTTTCTATGTCCCGGACCTGCTTCTGTTTAGAAAAGGTTGGCCGTTGTTGATTATGGATGCCACAAGCCGCATTCGCCAAGAGTCCCACATCGGGCTTGCCCCCGATGTCATCCCCGAAGTCCGCAAGCCGTTCCAAGCGGAGGACTCACATACAGGGGTGTCCACCAGAAGTGCGCTTCCGCAGGCGATTGCTTCCGTGTGGCGGCAAGACTGCGCAGTACGCCGCTGGCATGTCCTGCGCGCGACATACGGCAGGGAGAGGAGGACTTGCGAGTATCTGGCCGCCCATGGGGTGGAGGCTTTCCACCCGACTCGGACGGTGTCGAAACTGGTCAGCGGCCGTAAAGTGGTCGTGGTGGAGTCCCTAATCCCCAATCTCTTTTTTGCCCTTGGCACTCGCGACGAACTCAAGTCCCATGTCTACGACAATGTGCACCTGCCCTGGTTGAGGTTCTATTGCCACGACGTCGGCATCGGACGTGACAGGCGCCGTGAGCCGCTGGTCGTGCCGGATGAGCAGATGCGCAGCTTCCGCATCATCTGCGAGGCCGCGGACTCCTCGGACGTGATCATCACAGCCGAAAAGATACGCAAGTTCAGCACCGGCCAGATAGTCCGCGTCACTGCTGGGGATTTTAAGGGCGTTACCGGCACTGTGGCGCGTTGGCACGGCCAGCAGCGCGTCGCCGTCATCGTGGACAGCCTCCTCACCGCCGTCACCGCCTACATCCCCAG
>CAZKVW010000089.1:0-5060 GCA_964556285.1 uncultured Muribaculaceae bacterium | reverse complement strand
TAATGTTAAACACTGGTGCGACAACCCATTTCGACCGCTTGGCTCTGTCCAATTGCGCCATCACCGACGAGGGCGCCGCCGCAAACTTGTGGTATCCGCATAGTTCGAAAAAGGAGTATGCAATCAAGGAGGTGTATTTCGACGGCAACCTGATCCGGACATCCGGCACTCTTGTCTCATTGATTAACCCCACCAAGTCCCACACGGGTTTCAACGCGTTGGAAAAGTTCACTTTCACAAACAATGTGATGTACAGCTCCACAGGGAGCAATGTCAAGATGCAGCTGGCCAATTTCACGGGCAGCACGCCCACCAGCGGGTGGACTACGGCCCTCAAGGTTGACAACAACATCTTCTACAACACGACAACGAGCAGCGGCCTGTTCCGGAGCTATGACATTGGTTCTGTTGATATCAGCAACAACATTTTCTACGCGGCAGATGATACCGACCCGGGTGGCAACGCCAAGGTCATTGCCTTGAACGTGTCGGACGGAAGCTCTTTCTCGGCGAACACGACTTGCGGCAACAATTACGCATACGGTTCGCTTACGAGTGGTGACGCAAGCAAGTCATGGGTCATATGCGACAGCAAGTTCCGCGTGGGCAACCTTGCCAACCCTGCAGTGCTGTCGGAGAGCCCCATAGCGACCGCTGATGTCTCTACGGGCACGTTCGCGCTCACTTCGGACTATAGCGGGTACGGCCCCCAGCCGATACCAGCCCCGTAGCCCCGGCTTGCAGCATTCAAAGAGAGGGCGACTCGAAAAGAGTCGCCCTCTCTGCTTTGTGTTGGAGCGGCACAGGGTGTCAGGGCCTTGAGAGTCCCTGTCATCCTAGCTGTCTTCTGTCATTCTGAGCGTCAGCGAAGAATCTTCACCTTACAGATTGGCCGCAATGAACTCCGCCGTCTTGAAGAATATCTCCTCCATCTTGTCCGAGGCCTTGGCCGTCAGATTGTGGTCGTAGTATTTGTATTCGTCCAGCTCCACCTTGGCCTTGTGACGTTTGAGGGCGTATGCGAACTCCTCGCTCTGGCTGCATTCCACCGTGATGTCGCCCGTGCCGCACACGAGCATCACGTGCATCGGGCATTTCTTGGGTATCATGTAATATGGCGATGCCGCCTTGAGGTATTCCTTGTCCAAGTCCCCGAAATAGGCTATCCTCTCCGGGTCTTTGGCCCGCGTGGTAATCTTCGCCGTGGTGAGGTCATATATGCCGGAGTATCCGACAAAGAGCTTGGCTTTGCCGTATTTGAGCGCGGCACAAGCGGCGAGATGCGCTCCTGCCGACGTGCCTTGGAATCCTATCCTGTCCGGGTCTACACCCAGCTCCGACGCGTGTGACCGCACGTACTCCACCGCGTCCAGCACATCCTGAATGGAGACCTGCACATTTGCTCCCGGCTGGGGCGCGAGGGTGTATTCGACGCGGACTCCAGTGATCCCGTGCTGCTGCGCCATGTATTTGGACAGGCTGCGCCCGGCATCGAAATTGCCTCTGGACCAGCCGCCTCCGTGGCAGTAGAACATCACCGGCGCAGCCCCGTCTCCGATGGCCTTGTCCACGGCTATCTTGAGGCTGTAGCCGTCATGCTCCTTGTAGACGTATTCCTCCGTCTGCACCTTGTTGTAGAGCTTGCCGCTGAGCTTGTCTTTCTGGTAGGTGTAGGGGGTGAGAAGATCGGGGATGGCGTCCAGATCGGGGAGGATCTTGCGGTAGTTTCGCTCCTTGAGCAGGCTCCAGCTGCCGTCGGCGTTCTCTTGGAGCTTCATCGCGTAGCGGTTGGTGACTTGAGTCTGCTGCCCCCACACACCCGCACACACCAGCATCGCCAGCGCGGTGGCCAGCGCTCTTTCCCCGCTTGTCATTTTGTGCCTCTCGCTTGTCTTTCTGAACGTAGCGAAGAATCTGTCTGTTGTCTTCATGGTTATTGTTTTTTGTTATGAAATTGCTACCTTTACGCAAATTGGTCAACCAATTTAGTTGTATGCAAATATATAAAAAATCACATATTATGACACTATGCGCTTTGGCAGTTCTGTGCGCCTTGACGGCATGCGGGTCTGACTGGAACGTGCCGGACCCGGTGGACAACGGCACCGAGAAGACAGGCGGCGAGGACAACGGGGACAACGATGACCCGGGCGGCGGCACGGAGGATGACGGTGACAACGGCAACGGGGGGTCTGGCGGCACTCCGGATGACGGGAAGCAGGGAGCGCGCGGACTGCTCGCCGCTGACGGCAATGATGAGGGCACCTACGCCCTTATCCTCTCCAGCGGCTACAACTACGAGACTCCGGACACTTCGGGGGCGCATGCCTTGGCCCCATTCCGGCATATACGCCAGACATACGACGAGACCCTCGGCAAGCATGTCTTTGAGTTCTGGATGCACATCGACAACGATGATGACCGGGGGCTCGCCAATGTCACTGACCGCCAGCGCAATGAGATCAAGACCGACGCCAAGTCGCCCGCTGACATGCGGGCCTTGCAGGGCGAGACGCTGCGGATGACATGGAAGTTCCGTCTGCCGGAGGGGATGCAGACCACCAAGCGCTTCTCGCACGTGCACCAGCTCAAGGGCATAGACAACAAGGCGGGCACTGCTGATGTGGGCAATCCTGTCATCACATTCACCTGCGTCACGTCAGGAAGCTCACAGCAGCTGCAGGTGCGCTATGTCGCCCCGACAGCAGCCGGGTCTGGCATCACCTATCTTGCCCGCATCCCCCTGTCCGAGTGCTTGGGCGAGTGGCTCAGTGTCTCGGAGACGGTCAAGTTTGACACTGAAGGCAGTTACAGCCTTGCCATAGTGCGTATGCGTGACGGCAAGCAGATAGCCTCCGTCAGCAGGACAGGCCTGGACTTGTGGCGTGACGGGGCCTCCGGCATGCGCCCCAAATGGGGGCTGTACCGCAACTTCGGCGAGGGCCGCAGCCTGGCGGGGCAGCTGAGGGACGAGGTGCTGAGGTTTGCCGATTTCAGGGTGGAGAAACTCCAATGAAGCCCGAAAATGAGTATATTTGCACCTCAAATCAAGAGTGAGCCGTCATTATGTCAAATCTTCAGGCTGAACAGACCAATGCCGTGCTGCAGGGGATTGTATCCCTTCTGGACAAGGGCAGGGTCGTGCCCGGTGAACGCTTGCCATCGGAGAGGAGGCTGTCGGAGCTGCTGGGGGTGAGCCGCGCCAATGTGCGCCTCGCCTTGCAGAAGCTGGAGTTCTACGGCATAGTCAAGATATTCCCTCAGAGCGGATCCGTGCTTGCCGACCATTCTCCGTCGGTGATACGCAATCAGATCCAGGACATCGTCGAGATTGACTGCTTTGACTTCCATTCGCTCGTGACTGTGCGTGTCCTGCTGGAGTCGGAGGCCATCCGGCTGTGCTGTGCCATGAGGACGGATGACGACCTGCGCATGCTGGACAACGCCCTGCAGGTGTTCAAGGACAACATGCACTCTGACTTGAGGGACGAAAAGGATTTCGCGTTCCACATGGCGATTGCCAAGGCCTCGCACAATCCCGTGATAGAGTCGCTCCTGCTCTCCATCACCCCTGACGTGCTCCGCTTCTATCGCAAGTACAAGGTGTGCGCGATGCTCCCTGAGGCAATCTACGAAGAGCACCGCGACATGCTGGAATGCATCCGGCGCTCGGATGCCGATGGCGCGGACAAGTGCCTGAGGCGGCACTTCAAGTCTATCGAGGAGTTCTCGCGCGGGGTCAAGTACGACATCCCCAGGGCGGGAATCTGACAGAGGGCCGTCAGATGTCCACCTCGGTCTCGGTCGGGTGAGCCTGCTCCCAGATATGCTGGTATTTGACGCTGTCCAGGATGGTGGTGCCCTCCTGGGTGCCCTCCGCCACTATGGTGAAAGGGATCTCCGTGTTGTCTGCCAGTATCCATTTGTCGCACACGGCGCAATAGTCATCGAAGAAATATTGCAGCCCCATGACGTAACGCCGCCTGATGACGTCCTCCGGTATGTCGTGGCCTCCTGCGAGCACCCTGTCCCGCACCCTGCGGATGGCGAGCTCAGGGGTTGAGAGCCAGAAATACAGCATCGTGATGTAGTACCCGTGCGAGCGCGCGTCACGGATGATCTTGATGAGCGAGCGCGTGGCGAGCGTGGTCTCTATGCAGAAGTCCTTGCCGTGGGACATCATGTATTTGACCTTGAGGAGCATGTACCGGCTCGCGCCTACGGAGGCCGCTCCGGGGTCGAACGGGGACAGGCTCTTGGCGAATTCGTCCGAGTTGACGAACTCCACGTGCCCGAACATCCCAGGCAGCATGGTGTATGACGCCGTGGTCTTGCCGCTGCCGTTGCAGCCCGCTATGATGTAGAGTTTAGGCATGTCCGCTCACTCCGTAGCCAAACAGCGCGAAATCACCCCTGCACGGGTCATCGGGCCATATTGTCCGGAATTCTCCCGTGATTTCCATAGCCGTGGCGAGGTCTTTCTGCTTGCGGGAGGTCAGGCCCAGGGATACGGCCTCCTCGTACACGTGCACGTCCAGGGGGATAATCAGGGATGCCGGGCTGGTGCGCGTCCACAGCCCCAGGTCCACCTTGCCGTCCCGCCGCACCATCCACCGCCTCAGCATGCTTATCTTCTTGTTGGGGGCTTTGGCATCCGGCTTCTGGCCGTAGACTCTCGTGCGCATTTCCTCCACTGACAGGCTTTCGAGGCTGTCAGTCTCCAGATAGATGTCCCGGAGCCTGCGGCATATCTGCGCCACCTCGCTCCACTTGACAGTCCTGTGTGCGCTCGCGCCGTCGTCCCGCCACACTCCGCGCATGACATAGTCGTAGGGCCGCCAGCCCATCTCGTCCATGAGTCTGCGGGTGTCGCGCACTATCATTGCCCTGCGCCCCCAGGCGAAATGCGCGGCAAACACCGCCGCCACTTCCACGTCCGCAAGCGCGGCCCCAGCCTCGGCAAAATGCCGGGGGAACGCTATCGGGTCCTCCGCAAAGTATTCCGGGGAGTTGTACTTCGCCTCCCACTCCTCTATCCGTGCTCTGGTCTCGCTTGTCAT
>CAZKVW010000088.1:0-5130 GCA_964556285.1 uncultured Muribaculaceae bacterium | reverse complement strand
CGTGTATTAGGGCGGCCATAGCGGCGGCTCTCGTCCTCCCAACGCTCTCGTCCTGTAAGCAGGAGAAGTGGAATGAAGAGCGTGTGCCTCTGCTCACGGCTCCCGGGGTGGCGGAGGTTGACGGATATTTGGCCGTCTTGGAGGAATTTAAGGACACATGCGTTTTCGAGGCCGTCGCATTCGACCAGTACGGTGTGGGGTACGGGGTAATCGGTACTCATTCTTCGAGCGGAGATTATGACCCTTACAAGTCGGCACTGCTTATGACGGTTGACGGCGGCAGGACATGGCAGCCGACAGGCAAGAGGATGAGAGGGCGCTGCTCGGAGATGCGTCTGCTTGACGACAACCTGTACCTGCTCATGCACAAGAGGCGGCCTCGCATGTCGGCTATACTGAAGTACGACACGGAGAACAGATCCAAACTGAAGTTGTTGTCGAGGTTCGGTGCGCAGACGGACGTGCACAAGTTGCATGTGCTCAATGACTCCACATTTGCCTGTGGCATGAGATTCTCCAAGCGCAGTGAGGACGGGCAAGTGTCCTCAAGTGATTCGGTCATGGTCTCGACGGACAGCGGCAGAACTTGGGAGGCAGTCAGTCTGCCAGAGATGCATCGAGGTTTGCCAAATCTCGCATTTGACGGCGACCATTTTTTCTTGACTTTCAGCGATGGCGAGGGCGGGTGGCATCTGTTTGCCAAGAACATTATGACTGGGGAGGAAAAGAGATTCCCACTGCCTGGGTACTTTAGCGGAATTGTCGCGTCTGACAATCTGATAGCGGCAAGCCCAATGTCTGCTTTTTGGCAATATAAAGGCAGCGGCATCCAACGGAAGCCCGGTTTCGGCTGGAATCCCGGGCACGGGACATATTATCCAAAGTATCTTCACAAGAAAGGGAATCTTGTTATATGTATTGGCGAGCAACTCATTGGGAGTATTGGGAAGACATACTGCATATTCGTCTCCGTCGACGGTGGACGGCATTGGCGAGCGGCGCTTATGGGCGATGACATTTGCGGCCCGATGGCGACAACCGGAGGATGCTGGCATGCCGACATGTCATCCCGATCCGTTTCAGTATTCTTCACATGTAAGGGTGACATTCGGCGAGGCTACAAGCACTGCATACTGACACTGGGGGAAAGGATGGATCCTGCACAGGAGTTGTACGACCTTATCTTTGCGCCTCTAATTGAGTATTACAAAGAGAATGTGCCGGGATTCAGTCTGCCCGATGTGTTTTAGGGTATTCGCCGCTATGGCGCTCGTCCTCCAAACGCTCTCGTCCTGTTCATCCCCAGCCGCAAGGTTTTCAGGACGTTGCGTCAGCGAGTTGTCCCTCAATGCGGACTCCGTCGCGGCGACGGTGAGCCTGGCGCAATCCGTGTGGGACAGCACTCCATGGTCTGTTGAATACAACGACGCGACATTTGAAGAATACCTGCTGCCTCCAAGGGTTGCTGATGAGCCGTTGGAGTACTGGTGGCGCAAGGACATCCCGTGCTGGATCAAGGGAGATGCCGCCCCGGGCGATGAGATGTTGGCACTGTCGCGGCGAATCAACGCGATTGTGGATGTCACTATTAGGCCAGAAGCATGGGGCAATCCCCAAATGGGCTATTCCAAGACCTTGACGGGAGTCCCCGGGAAATGTGACGACAGGGCTATCCTCCTTGCGATGGCCCTGCGCTCATACGGAATCCCGGCTGCATTTGATTTCGTTCCGGCCTGGGGACGGAAAAACAACGGTCATTCCTTTTGCAGCGTCGTGCGCCCTGACGGCTCGTCCTATGTGTTTCAGGACAGGCAGGACAACGGCACTGATGTCGTTTTTTCAGACATCCCGCCGAAAATCTACAGGCGCACTTTCTTCGAGCAGATGGACAGCCCTATATACAGGAGGCGCGGCAAGGAGAGCATCCCCGCGCAATTCGGGGACTGCAGGTTCAAGGACGTGACCAGACTCCATGGGGTCAGGTGCAGGGATGTCCGCGTCAGGCTCGACTTCGTTAACGGCAACAGGCTGGCGTACCTTGCGGTGTTCTCCCCGCAGGGGTGGATACCGGTCGCCTATGGAGAGGTCAGGGGACGAACGGCGAGGTTTAAGGATGTGGGCATGGACATATTGTACCTGCCATGCCTGTACGGCGACAGCGGCCTTGTCCCGGCAGCGTCTCCAATCATTGTCCGCCAAGACGCTGTTGAGGAGATAGTTCCAGACGGCACGACCACGGATGTGCTGTTGACGAGAAAATATCCGCGTTCGGAGAGGATGCTGATGTTTGCGGGATATATGAACGGGGGTGTGTTTGAGACGGCGAGTGAGCCAGACTTCTCGGACGCGCGGCAGCTGTTCAGGATAGACGGCATCCCTCATGGCAGGATGCAGGAGAGAGCCTGTGATGTGCGATGCAGATATGCCAGATACCGCAAAGCCTCTGGAGTGTTTAGTTTGGGTGAGATGATATTCCGCGACAATGCCGGAAGCGTGCTTGGAGGCGAGATTGTATGCCCGACAGGGCTTGAGGACATGCCGGGGATAGAGAACGTGACGGACGGGAATCCGCTTACATACCTTGAAATCTCCGGCTTGACAGATATATGGGTGGGGCTGGACTTCGGCAGGGAGATCCGCCTCGGGAGCGTAGGCTACTGCCCAAGGACAGATGACAACGACATATCGCCAGACGACAGCTATGAATTGCTGTTTTGGGGTGACAGAGAATGGTCGAGCCTCGGAATTGTCCGTGCGGAAAGCTATGAACTGCAATACAGCGGAGTCCCGTCGGGAGCGCTGTTGTGGCTCAGGGACATTTCAAGGGGCAAGGAGGAGAGGCCATTCTTGTATAAAGACGGAGCGCAGGTATGGCTGTAGGACGCTGGGACATCGGAGTCGCCGACGAGTTCATCCTCCTTGCATGCGTTTTCGCCTTTGCTCTTGCAGCACTCAAGCGCAGGGGTCTGTGTCTTCTGTTCGTCATGGCAGGAATCCTGCAGGCGGGCATTGTGTTCGGGCAGCTTGCCGGCATTTTCCGGAGCGGAAACGCCATGTTCCCAATCTCCGGATTTGCAGGGAATCCAGGGCTGGCTGGGGGCTTCCAAGCAGTGTCCCTCGTCTGCGCCTTGTCCTTGCTTAAAGAACAGAGGTCGATGTGTGCGGCCATTGCCTGTGCTGTCATATTTGTCTCTTTGTGTCTGGCGGACTCTCGCGCCGGATGGGTTGCCGCCTGTGCGGGGGCAGTCTTTGTGTGGCGTGACAAAATCCGTAGTCTCCTGTCGCGCAGGGCATATCTTATCCTGCCATGCGTGATTGCAGCAGCCGCTGCAGCAGTGGGACTGTATTTCCACCGCAGCGGCTCAGCAGATGCCAGGCTGCTGATTTGGAGGGTGTCTCTCGACATGTTCATGGACAAGCCGCTGACAGGATTCGGGGCGGGGAATTTCCCGCTGAACTACATGCTGTATCAGGCGGACTATTTCGCATGCCATCCGGAGTCAAGATTCTCCGCTGTGGCGGACAATGTCACCTGCCCGTTCAACGAATATATCAAGATTGCGGTCGAATTCGGGACAGTAGGGCTTGCTGTGTCAGCATTCGCTATGCTTGTGTTCTGGCGCTGCTTGCGTGACCGGGAGGGTTTCGCGCCTGTGCTCGTGATCCTTGTCTTCGGAGCTTTCTCATATCCGAGCGAAAGTATTGTGCTTGCTCCGGTGTTGCCGCTTGCAGCTGGGGCAGCACTGCATGGCAATGAAGCCCGCCTCCCGGCATGGGCAAGGCTGGCGGCGGCCTGTGTCACGGCAATTGTTGCCGCTGGTGTCTGTCTTGGAGTCGTGACTGGCCGTCACTCGACCGCTCCTGACCGCATTCCTAGCTGCGAGAAATGGTGTGACCTCGGCGAGGAGAGCGAGAGGGACGGATGCATCGCCCAAGCGGAGCATTACTACAGGACAGCATCGTATATGGTGCCGACACGCATCCGGCCGATCTATATGCTTTGGCGTATGTACGTCCGTAACGGCAGGGGCACGGAGGCCCGCGAGGTGGCGTGGAAGATACTCTCCATGCCGCTCAAGCTGGAGAACACTTTCACGTTGAGGGCCAAGGATGAGGTGCGGGCGTGGAGCCGGTCTGGGCTGGCATTGGAAGAATAGGACGGTGCGTTGGGAGGACGAGAGCCGCAGCAGCAGCCCTAAAACATGTCGGGAACATTGAATCCAGGCACATTCTCTTTGTAATACTCAATCAGCGGAGCAAAGATAAGGTCATATAGCTACAATGCAGGATCCACCCTTTCTCCAAGCGTCAGGACACAGTGCTTGTAGCCTCGCCGAATGTCACCCTTACATGTGAAGAATACTGAAACGGATTGGGATGACATGTCGGCATGCCAACATCCGCCGGTTGTCGCCATCGGGCCGCAGATGTCATCGCCCATAAGCGCCGCTCGCCAAAACCTCCCTCCGTCCACAGAGGCGAATACGCATTTCTCCCCCTCGCCCCCAGGACGCTGGCTGCCTATACATATTACAAAATTTCCCCGTTTGTGAAGATACTCTGGGGAGAATGACCCCCACCCCGGAATCCAGCCGAAAGTGGATACCGATTTGACATCTTTATCGTTGTATCGCCCAAAAAAAGCCAAGCGTCTTGTCGCTATCAAATTGTCGGAAGCGGCAACTGGGTCGAAGTGCCATGGCAGCGGCAGTTCCCGCTCCTCTCCCGTAATAATGTCTTTGACAAACAGAAAGCTCCCGCCAGTACCGTCATACAGAGTCACGAGTGCACGGTTGCCATCAAATGTAAAATTAGGATATCCTCCAGAAGGCCCGAGCGGACTCAAAGCCTCCCATGTCCTGCCGCTGTCTCTCGTGACCATGACCGAATCACTTGTATGCACATTCCCGTTCTCCCCGCGCTTGTAGAATCTCATCCCGCAAGCGAATGTGGAGTCATTAATCACATGCAGCCCGTGGGTGTCCGTCTGCGCCCCGAACCTCGCCAGCGGCTTAAGCGTAAAATCCTCTTGCAGGGAGCACTTCATCAGAGACGACATGGAAGAATCTCTCTGGTGCATAAGCAGATATAGATTGCCGTCAAGCAAGTGCATCTTCGAGCAGCGACCAT
>CAZKVW010000087.1:3663-5136 GCA_964556285.1 uncultured Muribaculaceae bacterium | reverse complement strand
TGGGATTGTCACTTATGCGCAGGGGTCTTCCGTCCTGTATGCTGACATTGTCAAGTATTAACTCGCCCTCCGCCCTGAAAGGCAGGAGTCCCTCCTTGTCCGCATCCCTCCCGAAACTTCCGAATACACAAGGCGTCACATTGCTGGTGACTACAGTGTTGTCGATGTGCAGATTGTAAATCTCAATCCTTGAGGGGAGCATGCATTCATATCCGAAGTCATGCAGCCCCGTATTGGTGCCGGAGATGATCCTCAAATAATTGCACGGCCATATCGGACGCAGGCAGCAGTCGCGGATGACCATCTCTCCCTCCCACGATGAGCCGTAGTCGCTGCGGAGACTCACAAGCGCGGGATAGTGCACCTCGCATCTTTCCATCCTCAGCGCCCCGAATCCAACCATCCTCACGCCCTGATGACCGAATACGCAGTCTGTCAGGGTCACTCCCAACACGCCCCTGTGGGCGTCGAAGCGGGACAAGACGCACTTGTCCATCTTGATGTCCTTGCAATAATTGGAGCCGAAGATGCCCCAGAAAAAGGTGTTATCGATGGAAACGGTCTGGGTGCAGCCTGTGTATGTCAGGTCAACGCAATGTTCGGCCAGCAGGTCATAAGACCCCATCCGTGTCGGATACCCCGCTGACCCCATGGTAGGATAAATCCTGTGAGGAGTGAAGACGCAGTCTCTGACAATGACTTCCGCCGCCGTCTCCACCCCGAGGAAAAAGGAGTACGGGGCGCCATGATCCTCCGGCTCCCCCTCGACATAGTGCGTCAGGCCCTCCACGACCACATTGGAGCGGCAGACCTGGATCCCCCTCAGGTAATAGTTGTAAAGTGACGGGGCGGCATTGGCGTATGTCGTGAAAATCCCTCCCCTCACCGTGAGCGTGACGCTGTCTATCGGATATGCCCTCAACGAGGTCAGGCGGTCATAGTCCCACAATATGGAGGAATTGGGAGACACCGTCCCGTCCTTGTCCGCGATAAAGACCTCCTGGACAGGGTCGCCGTTGTCGCGGTTGCTTCCCGCGCGTATGTACACCCTCCTGCTGTCATCTTCGGCCGACACCAGGCAGCGGGACGGCAGGCTCACCCCGATATTCTGCTGCCCCTTGCGCAGCGTCTCCACGCCCGTGACCTGGAATCCAGCCTGGGCGGACTCCACCCGGAAAATGGGGGAAGTGCGTTTCTCGACGGCCCTGTCATCCACGATGAATCGCGCCTTGCCCCAGTCGGTGTCAGTGCGTATCACAGCTGTCAGGTCCCTGCCTCCAATGTAATAGGTGGCCTTGTCTCTGGCCCTGACGGGCAGGGCTTTGTCATTGGCGGCATTGTGCGCCCTGACAATGGCTGGCATGTCATCGGTCACGCCGTCTCCCTTGGCCCCATACTGCTCATATGTGACATATCTTGGCCTGGCTGCGGACATGCCGCAGACCAATGTCAATGCCGCTCCCAAGGCGGCCG
>CAZKVW010000087.1:0-3563 GCA_964556285.1 uncultured Muribaculaceae bacterium | reverse complement strand
GGCGGCAGCCCCACCTCGGTCGGGTCGTCCTTGACTCCGAACCATATCACCGGCACACCGACAAGCGCGATGGCCGCCGGGATGAGGAAGCAGAGATTCCATGCGCTATAGCCCATGTGCTTGAGTATAAAACCGCAGAGCAGCACCACGAGCCCGGCCCCGATGCTGTGGGAGGTGTTCCATATCGCCTGTTTGGTGGGAAGCTCCTTGGGGCGGATCCAGTGCGAGAGCAGGCTCACGCACGGCGGCACCCCCATGCCTTGCAGGTAGCCGTTGACCAGCCACAGCGCCCCGATGAGGTACACAAAGCCGACGGTGGCCTTGCCCTCCGTGTCCAGCAGGTGCATAAGCCCGTTCATCCGGGGGCTGAACGCTATCACGAAGTTGACTGCGCAGGACAGCAGCAGCCCGAGGGACATGATCTTGCGGCGGCTGAAATGGTCCACCAGATAGCCGTTGACAAAACGCGACAGCCCGTATATCACCCCGTTGAGAGTCATAAAGATGCCGAGCTGCACCTTGCCTATGCCCAGCTCTGCCTCCATGGCGGGGATGGCCATGGAGAGGTTCTTGCGCACAAAGTAGAACAGCGCGTAACCCACCATCAGGCAGATGATGGTCCGCCACTGCCAGCGGATGTATTTCTTTTCAGTTTGTGGTGTCATTTCTATATGGTCAAAAAAATCAAACAGCCGTCACTTTTACCCCGGCATCGGAAATGCTGGCCCTGACGCTTTCGGGCAGGGCGGTGTCTGTAATCAAGATGTCTATCCGGGAGAAATCGCAAATCTTGCCGAAGCCCACTTTCCCGCATTTGCTGGAGTCCGCGAGGAGAATGACCTGGCTGGCTGCATCCATCATGGCGTTGGTGATCCTGGCCTCCTCCACAAATGCCGTCATCACCCCCGCATCGCAGTCAAATCCGTCGCAGCTCAAGAAAAGCTTTGAGCACCGGACATTCTTGAGCCCGTCAAGGGTGTAGGTGTCGCGGACGGATAGGGACTTCTTGACGAGCCGCCCGCCCAGCATTATCACTTCCACATTCTTTTCCCCGCTCAAGAAAACGCCTACCCTAATGGAGGGGGTCACCACGTTGAGGGGAGCCTTGGGATGGATAGCGAGAGCCATGGCTTCGATGGTGGAGCCGGAGGTCATGATGATGGAGTCGCTGTCAGAGATGAGCCTTGCCGCCTCGCGGGCAATCCTTTTCTTCTCCGAAGCATGGATTCTGGCTTTCTCCTGCACGGGCAGGTCCACTACGCTCTGGGCGACCAGGGAAGCCCCTCCATGGTTCCTGACCACTTGATGGCGGAGCTCGAGGGTATTGAGGTCATTCCTGATGGTGGCGCTCGTGACTCCGAAAGTCCCGGCCAAATCGTTCACGCTGACAAACCCTTTCCGCGAGAGTTCGTCCATTGTCAGCGCGAGCCTATGTTCCTTGTCGTTAAGCATACCGGCTACAAAGATAAGCATTTTCGAATCATGTGAGTAGATTTTTGTTTTGCTTTTGCTTTTTTGAAAATAAAAATACTACCTTTGCGTTATAACCATGCATTGACGATTCATTCGGATATGAAAAAAATCACAATCATTGGGGCTGGAATGATGGGTTCTGCCCTGGCCTTTCCCGCAAGGGAAAACGGAAACGAAGTCGCGCTCGTAGGGACGCCTTTGGACAAAGAGATTATTGAGGCTTGCCGCAAGACCGGGCAGCACCCCAAATTCGACCGCCCTTTTCCTGAGGGCGTGAAGTACTTCCAGTTCGAGGAATGGCAGGAGGCCTTGGAGGGAGCCGATTTCGTCATCGGCGGAGTCTCGTCGTTCGGTGTGGACTGGTTTCTCGAGGAAGTCCTCGCGAAAATGAGCCCTGACATTCCCGTGCTCTCGGTCACGAAAGGCCTTATCAATTTGGGCGACGGGACTCTCATAAGCTACCCCGATTATTGGCAGAGGGAGCTTGCGAAAAAAGGCATCCGCCGCACCATCAACGCGATAGGAGGGCCGTGCACCAGTTATGAGCTGGTTGCCCACGACCAGACGGAAGTGGCTTTCTGCGGAGAAGAGTCCGGACAGATACAGATGATGAAAGAGGCTATGAAGACCTCGTACTATCACATATCCCTCACGAACGACGTCATCGGCTTGGAGAGTGCGGTCGCCCTCAAGAACGGCTATGCCCTCGCCATCGCCATGACCATAGGCCTTGTCTACCGCCACAACGGCCCCGATGCCGGTCTTCATTACAATTCCCAGGCGGGGGCTTTCTACCAGGCGGTAAAGGAGATGAGGCTCCTGCTGGAGATGCAGGGGGCCAGCCGGGATTGCGAAAATATCGGGATAGGCGACCTCTATGTGACTGTGTACGGCGGCCGCACCCGCAAGATTGGCATTCTCCTCGGGGAGGGCAAGACCTATGAAGAGGCTCTCAAGATCCTCTCCGGTGTGACACTCGAGAGCCTTGTGGTCGCCCGCAGGGTCTACAAGGCCATGGCCCGCAAAGCCGAGCTCGGCAAGGCGGATTTGGGCCAGTTCCCGATGCTGTGCCATGCGGCGGCGGTGTTGGACGAGGGCAAGGACGCGGAACTGCCTTGGGAATCATTTACCTTTGATGACACCAAATAACCAATCTGCCACCATGAACAAAAGGAATATCTTGCTTTCGGCAGCTTTCCTGCTTGCGGGCGCCAGCCTTGTCTGCGCCCAACCGAAGGTGATCGGGCACAGGGGATGCCGCTACGACGGCCCTTACGAGAACACCATCGCCTCCATGAAAGTCGCGCAGAACGCCGGAGCCGACGCCATCGAATTTGACGTCAACCTGACTTCTGACAGCCAGGTGGTCGTTTTCCATGGGCCGAATGTCCCGGGAAGCGGCAAGGACATCCGCGAGATGACTTTGTCCGAAGCCCGGGGTGTGTCCCTCCCGGGAGGACACAAGATGCCGACTCTTGAAGAATGGCTCAAGTCGGGCAGGAAGCGCCCCGAAATAAAGCTCATAGTCGAGATCAAAGCCCAGTTGAGCCAGGAAAAAGATTCTCTGCTCATTGAGAAAGTCGTCGGGACAGTCCGCAGCATGAAGATGCAGGATCAGGTGGAATACACCTCTTTCGGCAGCAGCAGATGTCTTGAGATACACCGGGTCGAGCCGTCCGCAAAGGTGATTTACCTGCAGTCCGGAGTCAGAGTCCACGATGCCGCATGGGCAAAGGAAAAAGGGTTCAACGGCATTTCATTCGATTTGAACGCCTTTCTCAATCACCCCGAAATCGTGAGCCAGGCAAAAGAGCTGGGAATAGAGACCACTCTGTGGCTGGTGAACCACTATGAGGTGGCCGACTGGGCCGTCCTGCACGGGATTGACTACATAAGTACGGATTTCCCCGAGAAGCTCGTGCCCTACATTGCCGCCGTCAAGGCATACGGAGAATAAAACCGCGAAACAATAACATCCAAATTAATAACGTCTATGAAGAAGCCCTATGTTACACCGGAGGTTGCTGCCCAAGCATGCAGCCCGTCGGACTCGCTATGCACGAGTTTCACCACCGAGAGTCTCGGAAATT
>CAZKVW010000086.1:0-5252 GCA_964556285.1 uncultured Muribaculaceae bacterium | reverse complement strand
GGAGGAATTTGCTAACTTTGCAAGCCAATTGTACTAAGCCGCCTATGCCGAAATACAGACTCACCGAGGTCTCCTCAAGGAGGGATCTTCGCCGTTTCATAGCTTTCCCTGACCGCCTGTATCGGGACTGCCCGCAGTATGTGCCCGCGCTGCACTCCGACCAGGCCAGGTCGCTGACCAAGGTGTCCACCCTGTCATATTGTCAGAGGAAGATGTGGATGGCGCTGGACGAGAGAGGTGAGGTGGCGGGGCGCGTGTGCGCCATGATTAACCCGCGCTACAACGAACGCTACGGAGTCAAGAGGGTGAGATTCGGCTGGTTCGACACCATCAATGACATTGAGGTGGCGAGGATTTTGATAGGTGCTGCCGAGGACTGGGCGAGGGAGAGGGGCATGACAGAGATACACGGCCCGCTGTACTACAACACTCTCGGCAAGCAGGGAATGCTGACAGAGGGGTTTGACAAAGTGCCGCCGTTCAACTGCCTCTACAACTATCCCTACTACAACGACCTCGTGACGAGGCTGGGCTTTGTCAAGGAATGCGACTGGGTGCAGTACTCGATTATCCCTACCGAGCTGCCCGACAAGACATACCGGGTGGCGCGGATGGTGCGCGAGCGTTACGGCTTGAGGGTGGGCAGCATCGACCGGCTCAAGCGTGACAAGGCGATGGTCAGGAAGTTCTTTGACGTGTACAACGAGAGTTTCTCTTCGTCGGTGTACAATTTCATACCGTTCACCGATGAAGAGATAGAGGAGGAGGCCCGGGAGACGCTCAAGTTCGTATCGGACAAGTCGAGCAGCGTGCTGCTGGATGAGGCGGGTAATGTGGTCGCATTCGGCATCATGTTCCCGTCCATTTCCCGGGCTCTGCAAAAGGCGCGCGGGCGCCTGTTCCCGTTCGGCTGGGCGCATCTGCTCAAGGCCATGAGGCGCAATGACGTCTATGACCTGATGCTCAACGGGGCCGCTCCCGACTGGCAGAACAAGGGAGTGTCCGCAGTCTATTTCTGCGACCTCGCCGAGAAGTCCCGGCGCAACGGGCTGAGGCATTCGATAACCAATCCCCAGATTGAGACCAACAGCGCGGTCAACATCTGGAACAGCTACAAGCACGAGCTGTACATGAGGAGGCGCTGTTACATAAAGAAGATTTGAGGAGGCCAAATTATGGCAGACACCAAACTGTTGGAGAAAGTGCTTTCTCTCCAAGACAAGTTCCGCACGCTCCAGGAGCAGCTTTCTGCCCCAGACGTCATGTCGGACATGAAGAGATACGTCCAGCTCAACAAGGACTACAAGGAGCTGGAGCCCATCATCAAGGCCGGTCTTGAGTACAAGAGGGTGACAGACGAGATATCGTCCGCCAAGGATATACTTATCAACGAGAAAGACGAGGACTTGCGCGAGATGGCCCGCGAGGAGATCTCCGAGCTGGAGCCCAAGCTCCCGGGCATGGAGCAGGAAATCAAGCTCCTGCTGATTCCAGCCGACCCTGATGACGCCAAGAATGCCATCGTGGAGATTCGCGGCGGCACTGGCGGGGACGAGGCGGCCATTTTTGCGGGAGACCTTTTCCGCATGTACACCAAATACGCCGAGTCCAGAGGCTGGAAAGTGGAGGTCACCGACCAGACCCCGGGAGCTTCGGGAGGCTACAAGCAGATTGTTTTCAAGGTCTCAGGCAACGACGGCGTTTACGGCGTGCTCAAATACGAGTCCGGCGTCCACAGGGTGCAGCGGGTGCCCCAGACCGAGACCCAGGGGCGCATCCAGACCTCGGCCGCGTCTGTCGCGGTGTTCCCCGAGGCGGGGGAGTTCGACGTGGAGCTCAAATGGGATGACATCCGCCTCGACCTCTTCTGTTCCTCCGGGCCTGGCGGGCAAGGGGTCAACACCACCTATTCGGCGGTCAGGCTCACGCACATACCTACCGGACTGGTCGTCCAGTGCCAGGAGGAACGCTCCCAGCTCAAGAACAAGGACAGGGCCTTTGAGGAGCTCCGCACCCGCCTGTACAATCTGGAGCATCAGAAATACCTCGACGAGATAGCCTCCAAGCGCAAGACCATGGTCTCCACCGGAGACCGTTCCGCCAAGATCCGCACCTACAACTATCCCCAGGGGCGGGTCACTGACCACCGCATCAACTGGAGCATGTACAACCTCCCGTCATTCATGGACGGCAACATACAGGAGTGCATTGACCAGCTCACGATAGCGGAGAACGCCGAGAGGCTCAAGGAAGCTGGCGAATGACGAGATGACATTTAACAATTCACATTACAAACTATGAGGAGGACTGTGACATGGGCGCTCGCTGGAGCGCTGGTCTGCCTGATGGCTGCCGCTTGCGGCGGCCCCAAGTACGAGACCGTGGGGGGAGACCCCATGCATTCCAAGATCTGCACCCTGGACAACGGGCTCAAGGTGTACATGACCGTCAACAAGGAGCAGCCTACGCTCCAGACCTATATCGCGGTGAGGGTCGGCAGTAAGGATGACCCGCACGACAACACCGGGCTGTCCCACTATCTGGAGCACCTGATGTTCAAGGGCACAGAGTCTTTCGGCACTTCCGATTATGCGGCCGAAAAGCCGTTGCTGGACTCCATCAGCGCCCTCTTTGAGACGTATCGCGCCACGACGGATCCGGCTGCGAGGACGGCTCTCTACCGCCAGATAGACGAAGTGAGCCATGAGGCGTCCAAGATTGCCATCCCCAACGAGTATGACAAGCTGATGACCATCATCGGGGCGAGCGGGACCAACGCGTTCACTTCCAACGATATGACGGTCTATCAGGAGAATATCCCCTCCAATGAGATTGACTCGTGGGCCCGCATCGAGGCCGACCGCTTCATGCACCCGGTCATCCGGGGATTCCACACGGAGCTTGAGGCTGTGTACGAGGAGAAGAACATGAGTCTCACGGAGGACGACTCTAAGGCCATGGAGGCCATCGACTCGGTGCTGTTCGCGCATCACCCTTACGGCCTGCAGACCACGCTCGGGACGCAGGAGCACCTCAAGAACCCGTCCATCCTCGCCATCGAGCGTCACAGGGACAATTTCTATGTGCCCAACAATGTGGCCATCTGCGTCTCCGGGGATTTCGACCCGGACGAGTTCGTGGCGACGGTGGAGAAATATTTCGGCTCATGGCAGCCCAACCCAGGCATCAAGACTCTGGAGTATGAGCCGGAGCAGCCGCTTACGGAGCCTGTGGTCAAGACCGTGTACGGGCTGGACGCGGATTTCGTGATGATCGGCTGGAGGACTCCCGGTGACCGCGACCTGCTGGAGAGCGAGGCCGGCGATGTCGTCAGCTCTGTGCTGTACAACGGCAAGGCCGGCCTGTTTGACCTTGACCTCGTGCAGACGCAGAAAGTCGGGAACGTCTTCGCGTTCAACTACACTCGCAGCGATTACGGCGAATTCCTGCTCGTTGGCTATCCCCGTGCCGGACAGAGCCTTGAGGACGTGCGTGAGCTGATGCTCGCGGAGGTGGGCAAGCTCCGCAGCGGTGATTTCGACGAGAGTCTCATCTCCTCGTCGGTCAACAATTTCAAGCTGCAGGAGATGCGCCAGCTGGAGCGCAACAGCTCCCGCGCCATGAAGTTCGTGCAGTCTTTTATCTCGGGGCGTGACTGGGCGCAGGACGTGCACCAGATGGACAGGCTTGAGCGCCTGACCAAGGATCAGGTGGTGGACTGGGCACGGAAGTATCTCGGCGCAGACAGCCATGTGACAGCCTACAAGCGTCAGGGGGTGGACACAGGCATCGAGAAGATAGCCGCGCCGAAGATTACCCCCATTGAGACCAACAGGGACAAGCGCAGTGATTTCCTTGCTGAAATGCAGGCGGTGGAGGTCAAGCCCATCGAGCCGGTGTTCGTGGACTTCAGCAAGGACATGTCGGTCTCGCATGCCGAGGGGATGGAGCTGCTGTACAAGCGTAATGAGGTCAATGACATCGCCCGTCTGGACTTTGTCTATGACCGTGGCGTCCTGGATGACCCGAGGCTGGAGCTTGCGCTGGAGTATCTTGGCTATCTGGGCACTCCCACGCGCAGCGCGGAGGACATAGCGCGGGAGATGTATTCGCTGGCCTGTTCGTATTCGCTGCGTCCGGGAGACTCGCAGACCCGTTTCGGGGTGACCGGGCTGGATGAGAATATCGGCCGCGCTCTGGACATTTTTGAGGATCTGGTGCTCAACGCCGTTCCTGATGAAGCCATACTGGAGGGGGTCAAGTCTGACACGTTCAAGTCCCGCGCCGACGCCAAGCTCAATCAGCGGGCATGTTTCTCGGCCCTGACGTCTTATCTGATGTACGGACCGGAGTATATCCGCAAGACGACCCTTACGGATGAGCAGATTTCCGCGCTGACTTCCGAGGAGCTGCTCGCCCTGGTGCGGGAGCTGTATGCCAAGAGGCACGAGGTGCTGTATTACGGCCCGTCGGGGGAGGCTGCGGCAAAGAAGCTGGTGGCATCTCACCACAAGGTGGCGGACGACCCGCAGCCTCTGGAGAGGACTTTCCCTGCGCCGCGTGTCGTGGAGGCGAGCGAGGTGGTCATCGCCCCGTATGACGCCAACCAGTTTTATTACCTGCAGTATTCGGACAGGGGAGAGAAGTTTGATGTGACTGCGGATGCCGACGTGACGATGTACAACAGCTATTTCGGTTCGGGAATGAACGGCATCGTGTTCCAGGAGATGCGCGAGTCGCGCGCGCTGGCCTATTCGGCATCGGCGTATCTGGCGGCCCCGAGGCATGCGGACGGCACCTACATGTTCTACGCGTTCATAGCCTCGCAGAATGACAAGCTGCGCACTGCGGTGGAGGCGTTCGACGGCATCATCAACGAGATGCCCGAGTCACAGGCGGCGTTCGACATAGCCAAGAGCGGGCTTGTGAGCAGCCTCAGGGTGCATCGCACGACCGGCTTCGCCGTGCTGGACGAGTATCTTGACCTGAAGGACTTGGGCCTGACCGAAGACCGCAACAAGGCGGTGTTTGAGGCCGTGCAGGGCATGACGCTGGAGGATGTCAAGGCGGTGCAGGAGCGTTGGATCAAGGGTCGCACGTACCTGTACGGCTTCCTTGGCAACGCCGATGCGCCCAACTTCGACATGGGCTTCGTGAGGACCCTCGGGCCTGTCACCCGCCTGACGCTGGAGGACATCTTCGGCTATTAGACTTGTTCGCAGGGGGTACAACCCCCTGCACCGTACCCCCGC
>CAZKVW010000085.1:0-5521 GCA_964556285.1 uncultured Muribaculaceae bacterium | reverse complement strand
CTACGGCTTCCTGCTGAAATAAACCACGTTCTGGCCTCTATCAATATCGAGACGCTCTTGAAAATTATACAAAACACCATAATTGTATTTTGCATAATTCAAGATAGAATGATATATTTGCAGGCATGTGGGAAAAGTGCGATTCAACTAACGACATGGATTCGAGGCGATGAAAAATTCTGATTATCAAGAAAATCCGTTCTACATCTCGGACATGATTCCGGATGAGTATTTCTGTGACAGGGAAACCGAGACGAGGGAGCTTACCAGTCTGCTGAAAAATGGCAACAATGTGGTGCTCTTCTCACCTCGCAGGATGGGCAAATCCGGTCTGATTCACCATACCTTTTCAAGGAGTGATTTCGCCTCGGATTATGTTTTCTATGTCGATTTGCTGTCAACGGGAAGCATGCAAGAGTTGTCATACGCCCTCGACAAAGAGGTGTTTGAGGTTCTTTCCCGCAAAAAACCTGTAATAATCAATAAGTTCCTCAATTTTGTCAAATCCCTGAAAGGGGAGCTGGGATATGACCCATTGTCCGGGTTGCCGAAATTCACCCTCGCCCTTGGAGACATCAAGAAACCGTCAGAGACATTTGACGAAATCCTGTCTTTTCTCGAAAGTCTTGACAGGCACTGCTATGTCGCATTTGACGAATTTCAGCAGATAGCCGAATATTCGGAGAAAAATGTCGAAGCCATTCTCCGCACAAAAATCCAGACCCTTAACAATGTCAATTTCATGTTTTCTGGAAGTGAGCGGGAGACTTTGGCTCTAATGTTCCATTCCTACGACCACCCATTTTTTTCAAGCGCCACGGATTTAAACCTCCAAGCCATTCCGGAAGACACTTATGTAGCCTTTGCCGTCAAGATGTTCAAAAATAATGGCAAAGAAATCGACGAAGAAGCGGTGAGGGCTGTCTATTCTCTGTTCAAAGGAAACACTTTCTATATGCAAAGAACCATGAATGAATGCTTTGCCATAACGAAACAAGGCGGGCATTGTTCAGAGGAAAACGTGCGCTATGCGTTGGAGAGGATACTCCGGTCAAATGAGCAAAGTTTCAAGACAGGGCTGTCGTTCCTGACACCCAAGCAGAGGGAACTTCTGAAAGCTATCGCAGACGAGGGGGACGTAAAAGACATTCTCTCCCAGGCGTTTATCGCAAGACATTCCCTTGGTGGAGGCGCAAGCAGTGTGCAAGCGGTGAGCAACGCCCTTTTGAAAAAGAAGGTGATTTCAAAATCTCAAGGGACGTACTACCTCAACGACAGATTCCTCGAACTTTGGTTGAGGATGCGATAGGACAGCCGTTACGTGTGCGCAAAGTTGAGCAGCGGCGCGGGGCGGGCTAGAAGCGGTAGCGGACGGCAAAGCCGAGGCCTCCGGGATAGAACCCGCCGTACATGAAGTTCCAAACGGGCCTCCAGTCGAGCGAGAACGTGAGCGGCAAGTCGAAATTGTACTCCACGCCCACTTGTCCGACAACTCCGAGATTGAGCCCCGCGTCGTCATTGTGGTCGTAGTATCCGAGCGTGCCGCCTGCGCCGGCGTAGAAATTGAACCTGTCTTCAGAGCCGAGCAGCCAGTCGTACACCCCTGTCAGGTAGACCCCGTGATTGAACCATCCAAGGTCAGCCTCCACGAACCCTTCTCCGGAAAGTCCTCCCAGAATGCTGTAGGGGTCGAACTGGAATGAAACCTCAGCCCCATAGGTGGAACGTATGCCCAGAGTCCTGGGCTGGGCGGCGACGCTGAGCGCAGCCGTCGCGGCGATGATGATTGCTAATGCTATTTTCTTCATATTGAACAGTAAGCAAAGAGTGAAAAAAAGTTTCCCCGGCCCGTCAGGACAGGTAGCTGTCAGGCTGCGGGCGAGGCGGGGTCGAAGTCTCCAGCAGGACGGCACCCGGCTGGAGCGGCAGGACATGGAAGCGGCTCACGTCCGCCGGCACGAGGGCTGTCTCCCCGGGACGTATCACGCAGCGCGTGGAGCCATTGCCGGAAGCATCCTCCTCAACGAGAATGGCGGCCTCCCCGCTGATGCAGCTGTACGCGGCGTAACTCTCCGCAGGGCCGCCACCAACCAGCAGCGGAGCGTCCAGCCGCCGTCTTGTCACGACAAACTGCGGCACATCGGCAATCACATCCGCCCCATCAGCAGCGGCATTGCCTTGCGAGGGGCCGTCCGCAGCTCCCGGCGAAGCGCCTCCCGTCCCAGCCGCATCACCGTGCAAGAATTCATCTGCCGCATCCGGCGAAGCGCTCCCCCGTCCAGCCGCATCACCGTGCAAGGGGGATGCGGCGGCATACGCGCCATAATCTATAAAGTCGAACGCCGTCTCGATATTAAGGCTGGACCCCTCATCGGGATCCGGCTCGCCCCAGCCGTACAGGCGGAAATCCAGCGGCGACGACTCCGCGATCTCGCACACGGTGACGTTCCCGGACAGGCAGTGCACCGTCCCCGGGCTTATCAGGAAAGAGTCCCCCGCCGACGGCTGGACCCAATGCAGCAGCCTCTCCACCGACCCGTCAATGCAAGCCTCATAGAACTCGGCCGATCTCACTTCCCTCTCAAACCCGACGCACACCCGGGCATCCGGCCCTGCGGACACCACGTACCAGAGCTTGGCCTTGCCGAGAAAATCAAACCTCTGCTCGGCAGTCTTGTCGTCAGGGCACACCAGCAAGGGGGTGCGCCCCTCCGGGGCAATAGTCCTGACACACACTGGGAACTGCCGCCCGTAATAGTCAAACACGTCATCCCCTACCACCCTCTCCATGTAGGTCTCCATCACATCGCTGAGGGTGTCGGCTGACAGCCAGCCGTTGCGTATCACCGAGTCCTGATAGCCCAGGTCCACCAGCTGCACTTTGGCATGCTCCCCCGTATCCTCTATCGTCTCAAAGAGGAACGGGTACAATCTCTTCTCCGCCTCCATACCCCTTATTCGACCGGCAGCAGCAGCCCCTGGGCCGCCTTGGCTGCGGCTTCATCCCCCTCAATCATGCGGGCGATCCCCAGAGCGAACTGGACGCTGTAGCCTGCGCTGCGCCCCGTGACAATGCGCCCGGAAGTGACCGCCGGCCTCTTGACGAAATGTGCGCCCTTTGCGATGAGCGCGTCCTCAAAGCCGTCAAAGCACGTCATCTCCATCCCGTCCAGAGAGTCCAGCTGCCCGAGCACAAGCCCGGGAGCGGCGCAGATGGCGGCAAGACGCCCTCCAGCCGCGTAGTGGGACTTCATCAAGGCAATCAGCTGCTTGTCCTCCGCGAGATGACGGCTTCCAGGCATGCCGCCGGGAAACACCAGCACATCGCTGACATCCGGCTTGATGGCATCCAGCACCGTATCCACGCTGACCGTAAGCCTGTGGGACGACACCACAAAAGGGTCGTCGCCAATCCCTGTCAACATGACCCTTACGCCTGCGCGCACGAGCACGTCACGTGTGGCAAGGGCTTCGATGTCCTCGAACCCGTCAGCCAGAAAGATGTAAGCTGTATCCATAAGTATAAAGTTGTGTTGATGTTATCTTACAATGACCCTGCCTATGCGCCTGGGCACGCTGGTGAATATCTCGTAGGGAATCGTGCCGAGGATGCGCGCCAGCTCCTCCGCCGGCGGGTCTTCCCCGAAGATGGTGACCGTGTCCCCGACCTTGGCGTCCACCCCGGTGACATCAAGCATGCACATGTCCATGCATATGTTGCCGATAGTGGGCACCCTGTGCCCGTTGAGGGAGAACGAGGCGTTGCCGCAGCCAAGCCTCCTGTCAATGCCGTCCGCATAGCCCGCCGGGATGGTGGCAATCTTCTTGCCGCCCGCGCCGACATGACCTCGCCTGCCGTAGCCGATGGTATCGGCCGGGTTGGTCAGATCCTTAATCTGCAATATCTTGACCTTGAATGACGCGACCGCCGACAGCCTCACTCCCGGCAACGCGCTGATGCCGTAAATCCCAATCCCGAGCCTGACCATGTCAAACTGGTACTGCGGGAAACGCTCTATCCCCGCGCTGTTGAGCACATGGCGCATGGGACGGTAGCCGATGCTCCGGCTGATGGTGTCGGCATTGCGGCTGAACATGGCTATCTGCCCGAGGGTGAACTCGTCCTCCTGAGGGTCTTCCGCCACGCACAGGTGCGAGTACACGGACTTGACCCTGACATACGGGCACGTCGCGAGAAACTCTGTCAGCTCCGGCAGCTCAGAAGTCATAAAGCCGAGCCTGTGCATGCCTGTGTCAAGCTTGATGTGGACGGGGAAGTCCCTCAGCCCCCGTCTCTGGAGCACCTCGCACAGGGCCTTGAGCGTGTACATGTTGGGGATGCCCGGCTCCAGGCGGCAGTCGATAATCTCGTCAAAACAGGCCGCGCCAGCCGTAAGCACGAGGATGGGCAGACTGATGCCGGAACGCCGCAGCTCCACCCCCTCCACAGGCATCGCGACTGCCAAGTAGTCAGCCCCCTCCTGCTGCATCATGGCGGCAAACTCCACCGCTCCATGGCCATAGGCGTTGGCCTTGACGAGGACAAGCATCTTGGTCTTGGGCTGCAGCAATGATCGGAAATAGCGGAAGTTGGACCGGCATGCCGGCAGCTTGAGCTCCAGCCTCGAAAATTCATTTTCCGCTCGAGAAATCATAACGTGCGAATTTACGCATTATTTTTGTAGAATCGTCCTTGCGCGAGCAATCCGGAAGAGCTGCGCATGCGGCGGGACGGGGAATAGTGGCCGGCATGGGGCGGGACAATGCCGTTCCGGACGGCCGGGGGGGGCAAGGGATTCGCTAGGCGAAACGCCTGGGCATTTCCGGAGAAAGCGGCGGTATAACGAAAAACGGGTGCATTTATGACTATATGGATTGTGCTGATTGCTGTGATGGTGCTGAGCTTTGTCATCCAGCAGACCCTGCAAAGCAGGTTTACAAGGTATTCCAAAGTCCCGACACGGGGCGGGATGACAGGGGCGGAAGTGGCCGCAAAGATGCTGCGTGACAACAAGATCACCGATGTCCAGATCACGTGCATCAGCGGACGGCTCACAGACCACTACAACCCCCAGACCAAGACCGTCAACCTCAGCTCCGAGGTGTACAACGGGCGCAGCGTCGCGGCTGCGGCGGTGGCCGCTCACGAGTGCGGCCATGTCGTGCAGCATGCCTCCGGCTACGCTCCCCTGCGTCTGCGCAGCGCGCTCGTGCCGGTGGTGACATTCGCCAACAATACGGTGCAGTGGGTGCTGCTGGCCGGGGTTGTATTTATCAACGTGTTCCCGTCCCTGCTGTGGATAGGCATCGCGCTGTTCGCAATGACCACGCTGTTCAGTGTCGTCACCCTCCCTGTCGAAATCAACGCTTCCGCAAGAGCCACGCAGTGGCTTGAAGCTTCAGGGATAACCGATTGGGAGACAGCCCCGATGGCTGCAGACGCGCTCAAATGGGCTGCGTACACATACGTCATCGCGGCGATAGGCTCGCTCGCGACACTGTTCTATTACATCGGCATCGC
>CAZKVW010000084.1:0-5642 GCA_964556285.1 uncultured Muribaculaceae bacterium | reverse complement strand
CCTATCTTCTGCATCGGAAAAATGAACGGATATCATTCTCAAATGCGCTTAAGCATTTGAACGTGTGGAATGCCGGCTTTTCCGGTGAATCTGGACACGTCTATGCCGACGGACGCAAGTTTTCTCATGACCGCCTCCATGTACTCGTCAGTGCCATGGAAAGGCCTGTGTCTGCCAATCGCCTTGTCGAGGAAAGCGTCGTAGTCCCTGTTGACGTGGGTCTCCCAATGGGTTATGCTCCGCTTGTGAACCGCCTCCCAGATGCATGAGAGGCGGTTTTCAATTGCAGAAGAGGGAGCATGTCGCAGGGCAAGGCCTGCGCCACTGCACGACCAATTTAGCCTTGCACGATTCAGCCTGTATCAGTAAATTTGCCCGGGATTTGGCGGCCGTGGCGCTCACGTCTCCTCCGACAGGGGCGATGAGACGGGCCGACGGCTCCGCCAAGCCCGTGCCATAGTCATGAAAGGATTTAAGATGTGGTTGCTTTTCGCTATCGGGTCGGCAGTCTTTGCCGCGCTGACGTCCATTCTCGCAAAAATCGGGATTGAGGGAGTCAACTCAAATCTCGCCACTGCCATCCGCACCGTCGTGGTGCTCGTGATGGCGTGGGGAATGGTCTTTCTCACTGACGCTCAGGGAGGGATAGTGGCCATAAACGGCAAGAGCTGGCTCTTCCTCATCCTCTCCGGTCTCGCTACGGGAGCCTCGTGGCTGTGCTACTACAAGGCTCTCCAGATGGGCGAAGCTTCAAAAGTGGTCCCTGTGGACAAGATGAGCACGGTGCTGACGCTGATTCTCGCGTTCGTATTCCTGCATGAAACATTTACCGTCAAGTCGGCCATCGGCATGGTTCTCCTGACAGCCGGCACTCTCGTCATGGTCTTATAGCGTCAAAGAAATGAACGGATTGTGGACTGTACTCATGCTCATCGTGTCGAATGTATTTATGACTTTCGCATGGTACGGGCATCTCAAGCTCAATGAGATGAAAATCTCAACGGGATGGCCGCTGATAGCGGTCATTCTCTTTTCCTGGGGGATAGCGTTCTTTGAATATTGCCTGACCGTCCCAGCCAACCGCATCGGATACGCCGGCAACGGCGGGCCGTTCAACCTCATGCAGCTCAAAGTCATCCAGGAGGCCATTTCCCTGACCGTATTCACTGTCATAGTGATGTTCGTGTTCAAGGGACAGGCCATCCAGTGGAATCATCTGGCCGCGTTCGCATGCCTGGTGCTCGCGGTGTTCTTTGCCTTTATCAAATAGGGTTGCCGCCCTGGGGCGCGGAGGCCCTGCTTGCCTTGCGGAGTATTCAGACCCATCGGAAATTGTCCTTGCCAGCCCCTATCTCGAAATGGCGTTTGACTATGCCGAGGTCAATGCGTGTGTAGCCGGCAACGGAGAACAGCGGTTTGGCCTCGACGCGGCCGTCACCATGCAGGACAAATTTGAATTTCTGCTGGTTGACTGCGGTAGGAGCCAGCATGACAGCCTCCATTCCCTTGAGGAACCAGGCCGGGGCCTCACCCTCGGCCTCATAGAACTTCTCCACCGGCCTCAAAGGGTGCTGGACTCCACCGCTCACGCCGTAGCCGAGGGCTATCACGCAGTGCACCTTCTCACCCTCGGACAGAGAAAACGCCTCGGGGATTTTCTTGTAGGTCAGCCCAACCCAGCAACTGTTCAGGCCGAGAGTCTGGGCGAGGAGAATCAGGCTCTCGCCATAATAGCCCAGCCTCTCCTCAGCCTCCTCCCCTTTAGGGCCAGCCATTACGAGATAATTCTTCACTCCCGAGAACTGGCCGTACTTGAATATTCCCGTGGAAAACGCCTTAGGCTCATCCAGGACAAGCTGAATGCGCAGCCCGCTTGCGGAGTTGATTTTTTCGATTTCGGCGCGGATGGCAGAGACCTTTTCGGCCTCAATCGGCCTGTCCGTGTACTTGCGGACGGAATGCCGTTCCCTGATTGCTTCTGAGAGATCCATGTCATTATTATTTAGCGGCGGCACGCTTGTGTCTCATAAGCTGCCAAGCAGCATGCCGCCAAGATGTTGCGCTACACAAATGTACTCCAACTCTCTCAAATCAGCAATACACGCGGCTTATATCAGCCCCTCGGACTTGAGCCAGAGTATCTCATCATGGATGGTCTCCCGATAGGAGCGAGTGTGATAGCCGAGTTCGGAGCGGGCCTTGGATGAATCATACACGTTATTCCTCACGAGGTTCCACACGGCGTATGAGGTCATTCGCGGTTTTCCTCCTTTGCGCGACGCCCTCCTTTCCATCATTTTCGCCAAGGCGAAAGCGAGCTTCCCCGGCAGGAAGAAGCGCACCTTGGCGCAGCCGCTCTCCTCGGCGACAAGATTCGCGAAAACCTTGAACGAGACAACGTCATTCCCAAGGATGTAGCACTCCCCTTTCCGGCCCTTGTCGGCCGCCGCTATCGTGCCAGCCGCGAGATCTCGGACATCAACGAGGTTGAAAGCCCCGCTTATGGCCGCCGGCATCTCGCCTTTGATGATCTGTATCAGTGTCTTGGTCGTATGCCCTATGGCATAGTCCTCCGGCCCCATTATCCCTGTCGGATGCACAACGCAGGCGTTCAGCCCCTTGGCGGCGGCGTCAAGCGCCGCCTGTGTCGCCATAGCCTTGCTCTGGGAATAACAGTCCGGAAGCCCATCGGGAGAGAAATGACTGACTTCCTTGATGGCCTGTCCCTTAGGAAGCTCCGGAATGCATCCCGTGCTGCTCACATAGACAAGTTTCTCAAAATTGGGGTGATTCTCGCACTGCTCGATGATGTTCAAGGTGCCGCCGTAATTGACATCCACCACTTTCTGGTTGTATTCGGGGTTGACCGTCACAATGCTGGCGCAGTGAATGACAATTATCCTCCGGTCTGACGGGACATCAAAGAAACGTCCGAGTGACACTTTGTCGCACAGGTCACCTTCGATGATATCAACTCCTTGCGGGATAAATTTTTCTGCTTTGTCTTGAGGAAGGACAAAAGCCCTTACATTCTCTCCGCGTCCCGCAAGCTGGCGCACCACAGCGCCTCCGAGGAATCCGGCCGCGCCGGTCACCAGATACATTTTGTTTTCCATACTTGTTCTCATTTGTTTTATGCGCAAAATTACGCCAAACGCCTACTGTCGAAAGCCACATTTCGCCATTTTATTGTGCAATTTCTCCAGAAATGAGTACCTTTGACCAAAAATTAGCCGATGAGATTGCCTTACACAGAAGACCTGCACAAAGACGGGAGAGGCAACCTGTGGTTTCAACGCATGGGCATCGAATCTGCAGATTGGGTTGACTGGTACGAGGATGACATACTCATTGTCCACAATCCCCGCTACAGGACTTGCAGCAAAGAGCCTGTCAAGATACCGCTGACTCTTGCGATCATTTGCGAGGGAGGAGAAGCCCTCGGTTCTGTCAATCTCAAGCCGTACCGCCTGAAACGGAACTCTTTCATGATTGTCCTGTCCGGTCATATTATGGAATCGCGCAATGTCAGCTCCGATTTCAAGGCGACATACATATTTATGTCAGAAAGATTTCTTTCCCGGCTTGAAATAGGAGACAGCTACAAGTTCTACGAAAGCGTTGAAAGAGAGCCCCTGATGCAGTTCGACGAGGAGACGGCCGAGGCTTTGCAATCCTATGTCTCAATGACAAAGGCAATGTTCCGGATCAAAGACCGCAACCCAAATACAGGTGAGGGCATAAGGCTTCTCACCAAGCTGTTTTTCATGATGATGGGGTGGTTCATCCACCATGGCGCCGCCACCCGAGACTCCGCGCCGAGGCCTTCGGAGGTGACGGGCGATTTCCTCGCCCTCGTCAAAAAGCATTACGCGAAGCACAGGGATGTGGAGTTCTACGCCGGCAAGATGAACATGACTGCCAAATACATGTCTTCCCTTGTGAAAAAGGCTTCCGGCAAGGGTGCGCTGCAATGGATTGAGGATTATGTAATCCTGGACGCCAAGGCGAGACTGTCTTCCTCCGCGGATTCGATTCAGGAGATCAGCTACAGCCTCAACTTCCCCACCCAGTCATTCTTCGGCCGCTATTTCAAGAGAGCCGTGGGAATGTCCCCCGCCGAATACCGCAGATCCGCCCAGCTGATTTCCTCCGCACAGGACTGAATAACTCCCGTTCCCTTGACATTCGGCATCGGGGTACTGTTTCAATTTGTGTGTCTGGAGCAGGTCATCCTGCTCTCAAGATTTTGCAGACATAAGTATTTTTGACGAATAACTTGTTTATCATGTTGACGATTCAACGCAGATTTGGTGTATCACATATTTGAAAATAGTTATACAGTGTTTATATTTGAAGAAAAAATGCATACGGCTACAAGCAAAAGAGTGCAGACGGCGTTCAGATTGGATGCAGACCTGCTTGACAGGCTGAAGAGGAAAGCTCTGTCGGATAATGTGAGCCTCAACTCTCTGGTTGAGTCAAGTCTTAAGAAAGTCGCCCCTAAGGAGCCTGTATTCCCCAAAATCGCGATTCCTGATGAGGTCTCTCCGGAAATAGCGAGCCTGAAACTCCCTCGTCCCTTTACTTCGGAAGAAATCAGTGAGGATGAAAGGCTTGCATATATTCTCGGAAAATGAAGATATTCCTTGACACCAATGTCATTCTGGACTGCATTATCCCGGGGCGGAGATATGAATATTCGTCAGCAAGGATTCTCAGCATCAGGAATACCATTGACATAAGCATCTGCATCAGCATTTTGTCGGTCGCGGATATCGCCTATATCCTACGGAAGATGGAGTCCAGAGATAAGATTTTGCAGCGTCTCCGCATTCTGCTGGACAAATGCAAGGTATTGCCAATGAATGATATGCAACTTTATAAAGCTCTTGGAAGCCTCACTCCGGACTTCGAGGACGCGCTTCAGATGTCCTGTGCCTGGATGGAGTGTTGCGACTGCATTATTACGGGGAATGTTCAGCATTTCGGGACATATACCACCATTCCGGTTTACACTCCGGAGGAGTTCCTCGACAAAGCCGATAGCTCTCTCACTTATGATTGTATCCTGCGGCCCTAAAGGGACAAAGGTTGAAAACCCGCACTTCACCGAGATTTCTCTTCCTCATGCAAACCTCTATGTTTATAACTCTGGCGACGTTATGGGAGACGCCAGCTACATCGTAGAGGGCAAGAAAGGCCTCGTCACTCTCGAGACCCCCCTCTTTAAGGAGAAAGTCTCCGAATTCGAGGAATTCGTCAAAGGACTCAAAAAACCGGTTGTGGCGGAAATAGCGGATTTCCATGTCGGAGGCACTTATGACCGTCCTGTCGTCATGGCCGAGGGCATGGGGACTTTCACAAAAGAAGGCGCTTATGATGCAATGATGGCCGGTTTCCAGCAGTCTTTCGGCGATTCAATGGTTGAGCTTCCTACCGGTGAGGTGACGGAAGTTCCTTTCGGCGAGACTGCCGTCCTCGCGGGTGTCAATTTCAAGTTCAACCATGGTTCCGTTGCTGATTTCCCCGGCGCGGCAATCCTTATAGACAGCACGGCTCTCCTTACCCACTGGGCTCCCGCCAAGTCGCACATGAACAATCTCCAGCTGGGTTCGGCCGCTGCCGTGGATGCTGAACTT
>CAZKVW010000083.1:2942-5936 GCA_964556285.1 uncultured Muribaculaceae bacterium | reverse complement strand
CCGGCAAAGAAAATGTTTCAAAACACTAAAATTCGCGATATATTTGCCGCGCAAAACCGCGCAGCAGCGCACTTCCGCCTGCACGCACACATTGTGTCATCTGATGTACAGCAGAAAAGTAAAAGACAAACTCCGGGGGATGGAGACCCCGTTCTACCTGTATGACCTCGACCTGTTGAGGCAGACGCTTGAGAGCGCCACATCGGTGGCGGCCCGTTACGGGTACAAGCTGCACTATGCCATCAAGGCCAACTATGACCCCCGCATCCTCTCCATCATCCGGGACTACGGGCTGGGGGTGGACACCGCCAGCGGCAATGAGATACGCTGCGCCATCGAAGCCGGGTTCGACCCCGGCAAGATAGTGTACGCCGGCGTTGGCAAACGTGACAGCGAGCTGCGTTACGCCATCAGCCAGGGCATATTCGCCATCAACTGCGAGTCCATCGAGGAAATGGAAGTCCTCAGCGCCCTTGCCGTCGAGGCTGGCAAGACAGTGGATGTGGCCCTGCGCGTCAATCCCGACATCGACCCCAAGACCAACAAATGCATCGACACCGGACAGGCGGACAGCAAATTCGGCATTTCCTACGAAGACCTGCTGGCCAAGGCCGAGGAAATCAAGTCCCTGCCCAACCTCAACATCAAGGGAATGCACCTGCACATAGGCTCGCAGATACGTGAGCTGCATGTGTTTGAATACCTCTGCGACAAGGTCAATGTCATATCCGACAACCTGACCGCGCTGGGATTCCATTTCGATTTTCTCGATGTCGGAGGAGGTCTGGGCGTCAATTATGACTTCCCCGAGAACGAGCCGGTCCCCAACTTCGCCTCTGTATTCTCCATTATCAACAGCCACCTGAACGCCGAAGGGCGCGAGGTGCATTTCGAGTTCGGGCGGGCTATCGTAGCGCAGTGCGGAGAGCTGGTCACCAGAGTCCTCTTCAACAAGACGACCGCCACCGGGCGCAAGCTGGTGATTGTGGACGCGAGCATGACGGAGCTGATACGCCCCATGCTCTACGGGGCCTACCACAATATCGAGAACATCACCTCCGAATCTCCTGAACGGGAACGCTACACCATCGTCGGCACGGCTTGCGAATCGACGGACGTGTTTGACGAGGGCATCACCCTCCCCGTGACCCGCAGGGGCGACCTGTTGAGCATCAAGTCCGCAGGCGCCTACGGGCAGTCGATGGCCTCCCGCTACAACCTCCACGACCTCCCGCGCTCGGTCTACAGCGACGAGCTGTAAGGGTTCCCAGCCTTACGCTTGGGGGCACTGGAAAGAACGTCCCGCACCCGGTCTGCCGCGACGAGCTGTAAGGGGAGGGGGCGCAGGAATGGCACACAAATTGCGCGGCGCATGCCCCGGCAGCAGCCCCGCGCCGCAAAAGCCTCCTCCCCATTATGGATGACCGTCAAATAATAGAGCTGTACCGCAGCGGCGAACGCGAACAGGCATTCGGCGAGCTGGTGCGGGCGTACAGCGAACGCCTCTATTGGCATGTGAGGACGATGGTGGGGTCGCACGAGGATGCCGACGACCTGATGCAGGACATTTTCGCCAAGGCGTGGATGGCTCTCCCTGCGTTCAGGGGGGACTCGCAACTGCTGACATGGCTGTGGCGGATTGCCAATAACGAAGCCATCAACTTCTGCAAGAAAGCCCGCCTGCGCAACGTGCCGTCCGTTGAGGACATGAGCCCGTCGGCCCAGGGGCTGCCATCCGCAGACCCGTATTTCAACGGGGACAAGGCGCAAGAACTGCTGTGCCGCGCTGTCGCGACCCTGCCGCCGAGACAGCGGTCGATATTCTCCATGCGCTGGTATGACGAAATGAGCTACGAAGACATCTCGCGGATCACGCACGTGTCCGTGGGTGCGCTCAAGGCCTCTTACCATTTCGCAAAAAAACGGGTGCGCGACTTTTTACTTTCGCACAAGGAAGATGTCTAAATGACCGGATATGAACGGTAACGGCAACATACATGAGACCCTAAAAGGGCGCAGACCCGGACAGGGCCGCATGCGCGGACAGATGCACACAAGGCCTTTCGCAGTCCCCGAGGGATACTTCGAGAGCCTTGGCGCGCGCCTGTCCTCCATCCCTCGGACGCAGACGGAAGCGCACGGAGATACCGGACTCCGGAGACGCTTCCTGCCATACCCGGTATTGGCAGCCTGTACCGCCGCTGCCGTGCTCATCGTCGCCGTGCTTGTCACAAGCCCTTGGCGCGATGAGGGGGCGGATTCCCAGAGCGTGACCTTTGAACAGCTGCTGTACGCAGACCTGGTCCCCCTGACAGATCCGTACGCTGTGTATGAGTCCTCCTATCCGTATCCGGAGACTCAATCAACATTGGATGACATCCTCAACAGCCTGATGGCCGAGGGCGTCTCCGCAGAAACAATCAGGTATGAAAGCGAACAACAACATTAAGGCTCTTGCGCTGGCGGCGCTGGTCGCCCTCGCAGGGGCACCGGCATACGCGCAGCCCGCAGGAGGCTGCGGCCAGTGCGCCGAGAAAGATGGCAAACAGCCTGCCGCGAGCTGCGGCCAGTGCGCCGGGGATGCGGGCAAGCAGTCCGGCCCCAGGAAAGCGGACGCAAAGAAGTGGCAGGACAGGGTCCAGAGCGACAGGATAGCGTTCCTGACCGCAGAGATGGATCTCTCGCCAGAGGAAGCGCAGGCTTTCTGGCCCATCTACAATCAGGCCTCGACAGAGCGCAGGGAGGCATTCAAGCGCAGCGGCGACGCGCTCAAGGCACTGCGTCAGGCCGTGGATGAGGGCAAGCCCGATGCCGAGATACAGTCCAAAATCAAAGACTACACCGACGCGCTGGAGGCCAACCGCTCCAAGGACTACACCCAGGAGTATCTCAAGGTACTGCCGGCTTCAAAGGTAGCCAAGCTGTACCTTGCGGAGGAGAAATTCAGGCAGCGCCAGATCCGGTGCCTGGGTGATGGCGGCAAGGGAGGGCGCG
>CAZKVW010000083.1:0-2842 GCA_964556285.1 uncultured Muribaculaceae bacterium | reverse complement strand
GCTGCCCGCGCACAGGGCGCCTTCAGACAAAACGCCCGTCGCGCATCGTAAGGGTGCGGTCACACATGCCGGCAAGGCCGGGGTCGTGCGTGACAATGACGATGGTCTGACCGAGGGAATCCCTCAGGCTGAAAAAGAGCCGATGGATTTCCTCTTTTGTTTTTGAGTCCAGGTTGCCGGAAGGCTCATCTGCAAGGAGGATGGCAGGGGAGTTGACTATGGCGCGCGCTATGGCGACGCGCTGCTGCTCTCCTCCGGAGAGCGCGGCGGGCTTGTGGTCAAGCCTGCCGCCGAGACCCACGGTCTCGAGCAGCGCGCCCGCCTCGCGCCTAGCCTCCCCTGCCGGCCGGCCGCCAATCAGCGCAGGTATCATCACATTCTCCAAGGCAGTGAATTCCGGCAGCAGGTGGTGCGCCTGGAACACAAATCCTATCTTCCGGTTGCGGAACGCGGACAACTCCTTGCCGGAGAGCCTGTACACATCGGTGCCCTCAATCTCCACTCTTCCGGCATCCGGTGTGGAGAGTGTGCCGAGTATCTGCAACAGCGTGGATTTCCCAGCGCCGGATGCCCCCATTATAGAGACCACCTCTCCCCTCCTGACCTCAAGATCCACACCTTTCAGCACCTTTAGGGAGCCAAATGTTTTCTCTATTCCCGCTGCCGCGATTATCACTTCGTCTGACATATTTTTCCGTTGTCTTATGTGTCCGCCCGCACCAAGCCCATTCCAAACAGGCATTCAGGTTAACATGCACCTGATACGGACTGACGACAATTGACCGGCATCCGCACATGCCCAAAGAGCAAATATAGACATTTTCCTGACGCGACACGAAAGAGGGCTGAAAACCCCTCACCCGACTTCACGGGCGCAGATTCGGCTATTGTGAAGAATGCCGAATAATTCGCTATTTTTGCTCTACAGCCAAAGGACAACCCCTGAAACTTAATCTTACACTGCAATGAAAGTTCTGCTGACCAGCGCAAGTCCCCGCCACCACGGGAATGTGTACACAGCCCTGAATGAAGCGCAAAGGGCTCTTGAGAATGACGGCATACAGACCGAACTCATAGAAATCGGCACAAAGCCGATAAGGGGCTGCATAGCCTGCAACTGGTGCAAAACCCATCCGGATGAGCACAGGTGCGTGTTTGATGACGACATCGCCAACATCATCTCGGCCAAGGCGGCGGAAGCCGACGGATTCGTTTTCGGCGCGCCGGTCTATTACGGAGTGCCTAACGCAAGCGCTATCGCCCTGATACAGAGGATGCTCTACAGCAATCTGGCCGCATTCGCATACAAACCTGTGGCCAATGTGTGCGTATGCCGCAGAGGAGGGGCGACCGCGTCTTACCAGACGATGAACATGATGTTCGAGATGTGCAACATGCCCATAGTGACATCCCAATATTGGAACATCGCTTACGGGCGCGAGAAAGGGCAGGCGGCCCTGGATGTGGAGGGGATGCAGACCATGCGCACGCTCGCGCACAACATGTCATGGACGCTCAAGAAGTTCCACGATGAGGAGACATCCAGCCTCCCGGAGCGGGAGACCCCGTGGACTCCGATGCATTTCATCAGGTGAGCCGCCGCTCATCCGGAGACGCCGGATTTTGATTTGTGCGGGCATCGGCTCAAAAGCGGCCGGGAAGAATCATTAAGGACGAGAGTGGTTATTTCAAAACAGCTTCTTATATTTGCAAGCGGATTGGCAAGGCAAGGCTGTCATTTGGCTTTGCCCGCGCATTCGGGGTGTGGCGCAGTTGGCTAGCGCGTCTGGTTTGGGACCAGAAGGTCCGGTGTTCGAGTCACCGTACCCCGACTTTCACCAAGTACTTTTTTCAGAGGGCTGCGGGGCTGTCCCCGCTTGCTTACTGCTGCCGGCGGATGCGGCGCAGGAAGAGCTCGACGGTGTTGTCCAGCAGCATGCAGATGGTCATGGGGCCGACGCCGCCGGGGACAGGCGAAATGACCGAGGCCACACGGCTCACGGCATCGAAGTCCACATCCCCGCAGAGCTTGCCCGTCAGGGGGTCGCGATTGATGCCCACATCGATGACTACGGCTTCCGGGGCGACCATGTCCGCAGTGACAAACCTTGGCCTCCCCACAGCGGCGACCACTATGTCTGCCTGACGGACAATCCTGCCGATGTCGCGTGTGCGGCTGTGGCAGATGGTGACAGTCGCGTTCTCGTTGAGCAGCAGCTTGGCGACGGGCAGCCCTACGATATTGCTGCGGCCGATGACCACCGCGTTGGCCCCCTCCAGATGCACCCCGGCGGACTTGAGCATGCGGATAACGCCCTTGGGAGTGCAGGGCAGGATGTAGTCCCTCGGGGCCTCGATACTCTGGCTGTGCAGCCACAGGCCGGCGACATTGAGCGGGTGGAACCCGTCCGCGTCCTTGCTCCTGTCGATGGCTCCGATGACCTTGTGCTCGTCAATCTGCGGGGGCAAGGGCAGCTGCACCAATATGCCGTCCACAGATGGGTCCGCATTGAGCCTCCCGATGATGCCCAGCAACTCTTCCTCCGGCACGGACTCCGGCAGACGGATAGTGTCGTGCGTCAGGCCGACCCTCTGGCAGGCGGTCTCCTTGTTGCGCACATAGGTGCAGCTCGCAGGGTCATCCCCTGCAAGTATCACTGTGAGATGCGGCACTCGGCCATACAGCGCGGGGAATGTCGTCACTTGCGCGGCAAGATTCTCCCTGATGGAGTCAGACAGTTGCTTTCCGTTCAAAATCATTCGGCAGCGAGGCGTTCCGGCGGCTTGGTTGTCCGTCAGGCACGCAGACGTGCGCAAAAATAGTGATTTCGGCGCGGAAAAC
>CAZKVW010000082.1:0-5968 GCA_964556285.1 uncultured Muribaculaceae bacterium | reverse complement strand
AGGATTAAATACTCGGTCTATGAAACGTATTTTGCTGATTGCGGCAGCGGTCTTCGCCGCCATTTGCGGGAGCTCCTGCGGGGGTGACGCGCACAAGCAGGCCCAGGAGCCTGTGATACTTGGGGAGCATCGCGGCTCCGATGACTTCAAGATAGGAGTCGCCGGTTACACATTCCGCAAGTTCACCATAGACGAGACCCTCGACGCCCTGCAGGAGATGGGTGTCCACTACTTGTCAATCAAGGACTTCTGGCTGCCGATAAACTCCACCGCAGAGGAGATGGAGGCATTCAAGGCCAAATGCGCCGAGCACGAGGTCGATCCCTACATCCTCGGCCCCATATACATGCATTCCGAGGAGGAGATTGACGCGGCGTTCAGCTATGTGGAGCGTTTCGGGCACAAGATGTTTATCGGAGTGCCGGACTACGGCCTGCTGGACTACACGATAGCCAAGGTCAAAGAGACCGGCATCAAGGTGGCGATACACACGCACGGGCCGGACAAGATGCCGTTCCCTAACATCACTGAGATAGTCAATCGTGTCGGCGACCCGTCCCTCGGCATAGGCTGCTGCATGGATCTCGGGCACTCCGTGCGCTACGGGGACGATGTGCTCTCTGACATCCGCAACTACAAGGACTGGATATACGACATCCACATCAAGGATGAGACCGCAGCCTCGCAGGCCGGGCGCACCTGGGAAATGGGACGCGGGGTGATAAACTTCGTGCCAATCATCAAGGCGCTGCGCGAAACAGGATATCAGGGGAATATATCGATTGAGTTTGAGAAGAATGCCGACCATCCCGCTCTCGGGACTGCAGAGTCGGTGGGATATCTCCGCGCCATCTGCGACATCGTCAAGTAACTCTCTTCAAGAAGGGTGCGATGTGGGGCTCGAACCCACGACAACCAGAACCACAATCTGGGACTCTACCAACTGAGCTAATCGCACCATGTTCCGGGGAGCCTCCGCTGGCGGCTCACTCGGGAGGGCAAAGATACGCAAATAATTCTACTCTGCAAATTTTCTCTCCCGTGCGGTCAGCATTTTTCCCCTTATCTCCAGCAGGTGGGTGGGGGACTGGAAGACCTTGCTGCTGATGGTCCTGCCCGAACGCAGCAGATTTGCCAGCTTGCCGAGAGTCTCCTCGCTCAGGTTGTACGGCTCGCACAGCCTGTACAGCAGCCACTCCCAATGCTTGTGCCGCATCAGCTCCCGCAGGTTGACCCCCTCCTCCAGGGTGGAAGTCACGCAGCTGCGGAAGTAATCCTCCGCGATGTCATCCTCCTGGGCTATGTGGCGCATGTCCCGGCGGAGGGTCTTGAGGTACGAGGGGTTCATCTGGCGGAACGCCGGCAAGACTTCGTGGCGCACCCTGTTGCGCTTGTAAGCGGTGTCGGAGTTGGTGCTGTCCTCCCTCCACCGCTTGCCCTCCCGCTCCATCCACTGCCGGATTTCCTCGCGGCTGGTGTCCAGCAGCGGGCGCAGCACGGTGCAGCCGCCGCTCTCGCTGCGCTCTGACATGCCGCGCAGGCCCCGGCATCCCGTCCCGCGCACGAGGTTGAGTATCATCGTCTCCGCATTGTCGTCGGCGTTGTGCGCCACCGCCACGGCATCATATCCGAAGTCCCTGCAAAGCTCGGCAAACCACCCGTAGCGCAGGTCTCGGGCCGCCATCTCAATGCTGAGGCCTCTCTCTGACGCTGTCTGCCGGGTGTCAAAACGCCTCACCATGCAAGGCAAGCCCTTGGCGGCGCACCACCCCCGCACAAACTCCTCATCCCCGTCAGACTCCTCCCCGCGCAGCGAGAAATTGCAGTGCGCCACGGCAAACTCCGCCCCCGGGAATATCTCGCCGGCTCTCTCCGCCAGATACATCGAGTCTATTCCGCCGCTGACGGCGAGCAGGATATTCATGGCTATTTCTTGGGCTTGAACGTGTATGTGAAGTTGAACGTGAGGAACTCCTTGAACTGCACCATGGGCCTCCCGTCCGGATGGTCGCTGTCGGTAATCAGCACTTTCGGGTCATAAATGAGCCATGTCTTGAATGACACGGAGAAATACTTGGCGAGCTGCCAGCTGATCTGGTTGTCCCAGTTGACCCGCTGGTTGAGCGGCTTGTCGAGGTAGTCGGAGAAGAGCACAAGCTGGGTCTCGTAGCGGATGTCGTTGATCTGTGCCTTGAAGTCCATCTTGACCTGCGCACCCAGCTGGAGCAGGGCGCTGCGGTAGTTGCTCCCTACGGACTCGTCCAGCCCGTCCTCCTTGAGGTGCATGCCGTATGTCTTGCGCAGGCTCTTGATGGTGCACACGGTCAGGCCTCCGGTGAGCGGGGCGATGTTGACCGTGAACCAGTCCTTTGGCTTGTAGTCCGCTCCGAGAGCGATGTTGAGGTATGCCGGTGCGAATGCGCCGGACTTGAGGGTGGCGGCATCTTTCCAGCTCTGCCCTTCGGCAGGGGTGTTGTACTTGTAGCCGTTGGAGAACTGCGACCTGAAATCAAGTGAGGCCGTGTAGTCCACAGGGGAGTTCTTGCCCGTCTTGTACGCGAACTTGCTCTCGAGGTAGATGCGGTCCTTGTTCTGCTGGAGGAGGCCTTTCTTGTCTTCAGAGTAGAGGAACCCGTAGTCCATCTGGAGACGGTTGTTCCATGAGGCCAGCCCCTTGGAATATGCGGCCTTGCCGTCTATCGAGCTGTCAATGGTGGTGGTGTTGTATCCGCCAGCCGCCCAGTTGGTCAGCTGGGTGTTGGTGAGTCCTATTGCGGTCACAAGCGACTTAGTCCACCAGTTGGGCTTCTGGACTTCCTCCTTGACGTCTTCTGACTGCGAGATCTGCTGGGCGGCTTTGGCCGCAGCGTCGAGAATGTCATTCTGCGCCCGCATGCAAATGCAGCTCCCTGCCAGCAGCGCTGTGGCGGCAGCTAATATCCGTCTCATGATCAGTAAGAAATAGCAAACACGACACGCCTGTGGCTCGGCTTGCCGGAGAATATGTCCCGGCCCTCCTCCTCGCACACATAGCTGTCAACGGGGATGCACCTGATAGTGGCCTTGGTGGCGTCCTTGATGGCCTGCTCGGTCTCGGTGGTGCCGTCCCAATGGCACAGCAGGAACTTGCCTGTCTGTATCTTGGCGCAGAACTCGTCCCAGTCGTCGCATTTCTCCACATTGGCCTCGCGGAACGCCAGAGCCCTGTCATAGAGGCTCTGCTGGATGTCAGAGAGCAGCGCGTGCACCCGTTCGGCCAGGCCCTCCATTGGAGCGGTCTCCTTGCTCATGGTGTCACGCCTGGCAATCTCCACTGTGCCCTCCGCCAAGTCGCGCGGCCCCACGGCAATCCTGACGGGCACTCCCTTGAGCTCCCATTCGGCGAACTTGAATCCCGGCCTGAGCGTGTCCCTGTCGTCAATCTTGACGCTGACTCCGAGCCCCTCCAGATCGGACTGGAGCCGTGAGAGCGCCTCCATCACGGAGCTGCGCTCTTCCGGAGTCTTGTAAATCGGCACCATTACTGCCTGTATGGGGGCGAGCACAGGAGGCAGCACGAGGCCGTTGTCGTCGCTGTGCGTCATTATCAGGGCCCCCATCAGGCGGGTGCTCGAACCCCATGAAGTGGCCCAGACATACTGCAGGCTGCCGTCCTTGTCGGCAAACTGGACGTCAAATGACTTGGCGAAGTTCTGCCCGAGGAAATGCGAGGTGCCGGCCTGCAGAGCCTTGCCGTCCTGCATCATGGCCTCTATGGTGAGGGTGTCAAGGGCGCCTGCAAATCTCTCGTTGGGGCTCTTGTGCCCTATGATTACCGGCATCGCCATGTCATGGCGGGCAAAATCAGCGTACACCCGGACCATCTCTTCGGCCTTGGCCTGCGCCTCCTCTGCGGTGGCATGGGCCGTGTGCCCCTCCTGCCACAGGAACTCTGCGGTGCGCAGGAACAGCCTGGTGCGCATCTCCCAGCGCACCACATTGCACCATTGGTTGCAGAGTATCGGCAGGTCGCGCCATGACTTGATCCAGTTCTTGTAGGTGCTCCAGATGATGGTCTCGGATGTGGGGCGGACGATGAGCTCTTCCTCCAGCTTGGCGGACGGGTCCACCACGACGCCCTTGCCGTCGGGGTCATTCATCAGGCGGTGATGCGTCACGACGGCGCACTCCTTGGCAAACCCTGCCACATGCTCCGCTTCGCGGCTGAAGAACGACTTGGGAATGAAGAGCGGGAAATACGCGTTCTGGACGCCGGTCTTCTTGAACCTCGCGTCCATCAGGGCCTGCATCTTCTCCCAGATGGCATATCCGTACGGCTTGATGACCATGCAGCCTCTGACCGCTGACTGTTCGGCGAGATCCGCCTTGATTACTATGTCGTTGTACCACTGTGAGTAGTTCTCGGCGCGAGGTGTCACTTCCTTGGACATGGTATTGTTTTTGCTGATTCGGTTTTTAATTGTAAATTCGTGCAAATATACGAATTTCACAAAACTTCGTAGGAGACTTAATTATGAAACGGCACATTGCTTTCCTATTCGCGGCGCTGCTCGGGCTGAGCTCATGCGGCGCTCTTTCCGAGCTGGGCCAGAGTACCGGTTCCCAAAGGTATCAGGACGGAGTCTACGCTGCCACATCGCCAGCGGTCCGCACTGCCCGAAAAGTCGCCACCCGTTCTTCTGACGATGACGTCACGACGCTCGTGCAGAAGACTAAAGAATCTAAAATCTACCTGCACAGGGGACAGGCTGACACCCTCTTCATTCCCGAAGGCAAAGTCGCCCAATACAAGTTCAACCGCAGCGACAGCTCCACGGTCGTCTCCGTCATTGACGCGGATGACTGGATGGCGTCGTCGTGGGGCTATGGCAACAGCTGGAGCCTGTATCCGGACTGGTACAGCTGGGGATGGAGCGCCCCGTACGTCGGGTTCAGCTGGGGGTGGGGCGGATTCAGGCCCTGGATCAGCTACGGATGGTACAACTCATGGTACGACCCTTGGTATGATCCCTGGTACTGGACCTGGCGCGACCCTTGGTATTGGGACAACTGGCGCTGGTACAGGCATTACTCGTGGTATTACGACCCGTGGTTTGACCCTTGGTACGCCTCGTGGTATGTCCCGGGGCCGGGGCGTCATCACCATCATCACCCGTATTGGCATGAGCCGAGAGGTCGCAACGGGCAGCACATAGCCTATACCCCTCGCGGCAACGCCGTCGGGGCGGGGGCATCTGACAGGCGGCCGGCCGGGACTTCCGTATCCCGCCGCCAGTCTCCCGCAGAGAGCGCAAGGGGCATCGGCTCCTTGACTACTGTGAGGCGTTCGGGCGGCTCCGCGACATCCGCCCGCCGGTCATCCTCTGCGGGCGTGAGCTCATCAGAGCGCAGCTCCGGAGGGTCATACAGCCGCAGCGGCTCGTATTCGGGCGGCAGCCGCTCCAGCGGGAGCAGCAGTAGTTCAGGCAGTTCCAGCAGTTCCACTTACCGCCGCTCATCGGGGACTTCCTCCGCTGTCAGGCCCTCGTCCTCGGGCAGCTCGTCCTCCACATACAGGCGGGGCGGCTCGTCATCCGGCGGCAACTCGTACTCCGGCGGCAGCTCTTCTGGCGGCAGCAGCTCCAGCCCGTCAGTGCGCAGCTCCAGCTCTTCCAGACGGAGCAGCTCCAGCAGTTCATCCTACAGCCGCAGCAGCTCGTCCTCCAGCAGCCGTTCCTCCGGCTATTCTGGCGGAGGCCGTTCATCTGGCGGCTACAGCGGCGGAGGCCGCTCGTCAGGCGGCTATAGCGGCGGCGGACGCTCGTCAGGGGGAGGCAGTCATTCCGGCGGCGGCAGCCGCCGATGAGTAAACTTCAAAAAATAAGTTGCCTCATCTTATGGATATCTTTCCGGTCTATATTGCCCTTCTCATCGGTCATGTAGCCCGCTACACTCCCTCTTCGAAGGACAATCTATCCTCGGAAATCTT
>CAZKVW010000081.1:0-6407 GCA_964556285.1 uncultured Muribaculaceae bacterium | reverse complement strand
GGCAACGAGGGCGGGTTCAACTTTGAGCTGGAGCCTCTGTACCGCAAGTATGACCCGCAACAGCGGCCGGTGCTGTATCCTTGGCTGCGCCACGGCGGCTACGAGACCAAACATTATCCGACATACGGGGCTCTCTTGGAGCTGCTGCGCGAGCCGGAAGTGGTGATGCCGACCGAGTACCTCCACGGCCTGTACGACGGAGGCCACGGCGCAGGGCTGGAGGACTTCTGGGAGGCGATACATAGCGCCCCCAACGGCGCGGGCGGCTTCCTGTGGTCGCTGGCCGACGAGGGGGTGGTCAGGCGTGACCTGGCCGACAGCATAGACTGCCACGGCGACAAGGCTCCCGACGGCATCCTTGGCCCTCACGGGGAGCGGGAGGGGAGCTGGTACACTATCCGGCAGCTATGGTCTCCAGTGCAAGTGACTCTGGACGGCAAGCTTGGCAAGGACGGCGGCTCCCTGGCTGTGGAGAACCGCTACAATTTTCTCAACCTGTCCTCCTGTTCTTTGGCCCTGTCCTATATTGCCATCACGGATTACAAGGAGACTATCCTCTTTGAGACTTCCTTGCAAGGCCCGGATGTGGCTCCCGGAGAGACAGGCTGCATCACAGCGCCTCCAGCTCCGGACGAGGCCGACGCGCTGCTGGTGACAGCTTGTGACGACAGAGGAGAGGAGTTGTTCACATGGTCATTTCCTTTGCCGCGCAGGCCTCGCGAATTCAATGCCGTCCGCCCGGAGGTGTCTGAAGACGGCGGGCTTCTCCGCGTGTCGGCAGGAGGTGTGGCGTGGACATTTGACGGCGCGACGGGGCTGCTGTCTGGCATAGTCGCAGACGGGCGCACAGTATCCCTTAGCGGGGGGCCGCGCTTTGTCGCCGCCCGCAGGGCCGACCGCACCGTTGACGGGAATCTGAAACCGCTCAAGCGGAATGCCCCAGAGCATGTCCGTTACGACCTTGTGGCGGACTCCAGCGTATTCGCGGGCTTCGGAATGGAAGGGGATGAGCTGGTTGCGAGATGGTCTCGGGGGGCTATGAGGGAGACGCGCTGGGCTTTCTCGGATGACGGCTCGGCCAAGATTGACTACTGCTATCGCTATGACGGGCTCGTAGACCTGATGGGTGTAATGTTCGAATATCCGGAGGATCTGGTGAAGTCCAAGCGCTGGGTCGGTGACGGCCCTTGCAGGGTATGGCAGAACCGTCTCAAAGGTCCGCGTTTCGGCGCGTGGGAACAGGAGTACAACAACGCCATTCCGGGTGAGGTGTTTGCATATCCCGAGTTCAAGGGCTACTTCTCCGGGGTCAGGGATGTGGAGTTCGAGACGGGAGAGGGTGCATTGTCGCTCGGTGTGCCGGAGGGCAAGTGGCTCGGGGTGTATACCCCTGTGGACGGCAGGACCCTCAACCTGTATGTGCTGCCCCAGACCGGGCTGGGCGTGTTCGACGTGATACCTGCAGTGCGCACCAAGTTTCATTCTACGGATGAGCTCGGGCAGCACTCCCGCCCGGCATGGGCGTCGGGTATGTATTCCGGCAGCATAATCCTGAATCCGTAAGAGAGTTGCATAATTCGCGGCGTCAGGTCTCGTCACTGCCTTTCCAGCCGACATACAGGCGGCAGAGTCCGAATGTATAGGCCTGATGCATGACATCGGTCCAGCCGCATTGCCGCATGGTGCGCATCCATTGCTGCGGGCGGGGGAATGCTTTGACTGAAGCAGGGAGGTATTTGTATGCGGCGCGGTCTCCTGACAGCCATCCTCCCACAGCGGGCATGACATGGCTGGCGTACAGGTCGTACAGGGCCGCCGGCAGCCGCCGCTCCGGGGTGGACAGCTCCAGTATCACGATTCGCCCGCCAGGGCGTGTCACACGCAGCATTTCCCGCAGGGCCGCCTCCCGGCGTTCGAAGTTGCGAATGCCGAAAGCCACAGTGACCACATCGAAGCTCCCGCCCTCAAATCCGCTCGTCTCGCAATCCCCAAGCACAATCTCCACGGGCACAGGCAGCTTCATGCCACGGACTTTGCACCTCATCACGTCTGTCATGCCCTCGGAAATGTCCATCGCGGTGAGACTCCCTCCCGGAAGCATCCGCCTTGCTATGGCTATGCTGTAGTCACCGGTGCCGCAGGCCACATCCAGTATCCTCTGCGACCGCTCCCTGTCTATGACATGCCGGAGGCTCCTGCGCCTCCAGATCCGGTCAATCCCGAGGGACATCAGATGGTTAAACTTGTCATAGGACGGGGCTATCCCGTCAAACATCTTCTCTATGTGCTGTCTCTTGGGCATTGTCGTCAACTTTCTTTCAAAAAAAAGGCAAGGCGGCTGTCAGTCTTTTGACTTTCAGCCGCCCTGTGGTGCTGGCAGGAGTTGAACCGGCGACACATGGATTTTCAGTCCATTGCTCTACCACCTGAGCTACAGCACCATTTGCTTGTCCCTTTGGGGAGTTCCCTCCCCGTTTGGGAGTGCAAATATAGGCATATTAATCCAAGGAACAAAATTTTTGTTACCTGTCCTTGTCGCCGAGGTCGAGCACGCGGATGTTGCGCAGCTTGAGGCCCTCGCCATGCCCGCAGAAAGAGATGTACCCCTTTTCGTTGAACATGCCGGGATGGTTCTTGTGGTCAACGGTGTAGGGATTGCGCTTGCCGCCGTCAGGAGATACGTTATGCCCTTTGCAGGCCTTGCGCACATCCCCGTCCAGGATGACCTCCCCGTTGACGGTCACTGTCACATGATTGCCCATGACCCTGATCTCCTCGGTCTCCCATTCGCCCAGCGGCTTGTGCTTGATGCGCTTGGCGGGGATGACCCCATAGACCGAGCCATGCACCTGATAGTCATGCAAGTTGGCATACCTCGGCGCGTCATGGTCGAGTATCTGCACCTCGCACATGCCGTAGTAGGCTGCGTCAACGCCCATGGGTGTGCGCACTCCAACGCCGTTGTTGACTCCCTCCTCCAGGAAGCAGAACTCGAAGCGGAACACGAAGTTGCGGTATTGCTCCTTGGTGTACAGGTTCTTGTCGCCGCCAAATCCAGCCGACACATAGATGGCGCCGTTGACAGGGATATAACCAGCGAGATTGCCCTGCCACTTGTCCATTGAACTGCCGTCAAACAGCAGCTCAAACCCCTGCGCTTTCTCCTCCTCGCTCAACTCCACGAGCGGCGAGGGCTCCAGCTTGCCGAGGATGGTGTTGATTTCATCCACGGCATAGCCGTCGTCCGCCTTGCCGGTCGCGGCGAATATGGATGCGGCCTTCTCGAGGGAGGACTTCAGGTCAGAGTAGTTGATCTCCTCCTGGGTCTTGGCCGCTATGTTCTTGACCGCCTGCGCAGCTTCGTACTTGACATCGCTGTCATCAAGATATTTGCTTGCGAGCAGGAACGACGGCATGGTGGGCAGCTGCCCGAGAGCCTGCAGGACTGTCTTTTTTGTCTTCTTGCTGCTTGTCAGGGACAAGGCGGACGCGTAGTCGCGGCGCAGCTTGATGGGGTCGCTCTCGTACATCTTGACCAGGGCCACATAGCGCGGGAGTATCTTCTCCGCCTTGTCAGGCTGGTGCTGGGCATACCACAGGAGCATGTCTGCAGCCTTGGGGTTGTCGATGCTGAGCAGCCCGGCGAAAGCGGCTTGCGATCCGCCGTCGTATGCCTTGTTGAGCACGGAGAGAGCCTCGTCCGTACCGGTTTGCGCCAGCACGGGATAGAAGTTGTCCGGCTTGGAGGATTTGCCGAGCGCTTCCTTGATGACGGCGCACTGCTCATCGGCGGAGAGGCTGCTGACGCTCGCCGCCAGGGCCTTCTGCAGCTCGGGAACGTTGTCGTCCGCCTCGGAGAGCAGATTGGCGACATCCTGGATGTCATCCCCGTCGGCAGTGCCGGCGAGGTACTTGGCTGCGCTGCTGTCTCCGGACTTGGCTATGCTGATGATTGTCTTGGCGGCGGCTGTCATGTGACGTGATGACGCCAGAGCCATGAGAGCGTCCTTGGAGCCGCCCGTCTGTTCAAGAGCTGCGAGCACATCCCCCTCGATGTCGCCCCTGAATGACTTGAGAGCCTTGAGTGAAGCGGCGCTGACGGCCTGGTCTTCGCTGGACAGCAGGGCTACGAGCGTCTTGCCGAACTCGTCGCCTCCGAGCCTCCCGGCAGCCTCAATGGCATCCGTCTCGACAGAGGTGTTCCCTGCGGGAATGTCGGCAAGCTCCTCCCGCACGATGCCGGCGGATGACTGCACGCCGTTGATGCCGAACCAGTAGAGGAGGTCGGACTTGGCGTCGTCCGAGAGCTTGGGATACAGTTTCTCCAGCTCCGGGGAGAGCGCGTCAGCCCCGGCCAGGGCGGTAGCGGCATCCAGCACCGCGACGCGGTACTGCTTGTCACTGTCCTTTATCGCCGAGGCGGCAAATTTCGCCGCCTTGGACGGGTTGCCGGCCATAATCACCTGGGCTGCGGCCGCCCGCTCGGCGGAGTTGCCGTTCTTGAGCAGTTTCTTGGCCTCCTTGACGCTCATCTGCGCGGTCTGCTGCGGCGCGACAGGCGGAAGCAGCAGACGGGCCTGCGACAGCAGGAACGCCTTGTTGTAAGGATCCGCGCATGCCTCTGCGGCCTCTTGCAGGCCACGGAGCACTTCAGCGCGTTTGCCGTTGTGCAACGGGTCGCTGACGTATGCCGTCACGCCGCTCAGGGCATACTCATATACGCTGTTCTTGACTCCCTCGCCGGCCGGCTGGAGGAGTTTGGCCACCTCCACGACAGTCGCGGGAGCCCCGGCGGCCAGGTCGCTCATTTGGGCATCAAAATCAGCGCTTGTCCGTGCGGGCATCGCGGCCAGCACGTCGGCTGCTATGGTCTCCGGTGTCCTCTGCCTGGAATCCTGCTGGGCATACAGCCCTATGCATGAGGACAGGAGGAGGACGGCTATTGTTGCTGTTGTTGCAAGACAGTTAGCTTTCATGGCAATGTGTTGTTTTTCACTTTACTTAGAGCATTGCAGACCAAGGGTCGCGCATCGGCTGGTCAATCAGGTCATTAGCGGCGTCATCACCGACAAAGCGCTGCGTCGCGGGGTCAAACTCCAGCGTCCTCCCGAGCCTCAGCGCACAGGCGCCGATGTTGACTATGGTGCAGCTGTGGTGTCCGATGACCTCGTCCAGCGCGAAATGCCGCCGCGTCTTGACGCATTCGATAAAGTCTGTGTTGCGCGGCGCAGGGTCGGGCTGCGAGTTGATGATGTCCATGACATTGGGGATGGTGCACTCGAAGCCCTTGTACACCTTGCCTCCCGGGCCCTCGATATAGGGCACTTTGCCCTCGCTCTCGTATCCCTCGCCCTCCAGGATAATCTTGCAGCCGTCCGCGTAGGTGTAAGTGATCTTGCGCCATGTGCCTACCGCGTCCGGATGCTGCTGCGGCGCGTCCACCTCCACCTTGACGGGGAATGTGTCATCCTTGCCGAGAATGTACTGCACAGGGTCAATGTAGTGCTGCCCCATGTCCCCGAGCCCGCCGGACTCGTAGTCCCAGTAGCCCCTGAATGTCCCGTGCACCCTGTGCGGATGGTAGGGCTTCTCCGGAGCCGGGCCGAGCCACATGTCGTAGTCCAGCTCCTTGGGCACCGGCTGCGGCACGAGGTTCTCCATGCCTGTCCAGAAGAACTTCCAGGCGAATCCGGTCGCCCCGGAGATCCTGACCGTCAGAGGCCAGCCGAGCGCACCGCTGTCCACCAGCTTCTTGAGGGGCTCCACCGTAGTCCCGAGCCCGTAGAACGTGTCCTTGAACCGGAACCAGGTGTTGAGCCGGAATATCCGCCCGTACCTGCCGACCGCTTCCATGACCTTGCGGCCTTCCCCGATTGTGCGGGTCATGGGCTTCTCGCAGAAAATGTCCTTGCCCGCCCTCGCGGACTCTATTGACATAAGCGCGTGCCAATGCGACGGCGTGGCGATGTGCACCACGTCCACATTGGGGTCATGCACGAGGTCGCGCCAGTCGGTATAGGACTGCGGGGTGGAGCCGAAACGCTCCTTGGCGGTGTCGAGGGCGCGTTTGAGATGATTGGCGTCCACGTCACAGACGGCCACGAGACGGCTCTTGTCATTGCTGAAGAAGTGATGCCTGGACATGCCGATGCCCCCGGTTCCGATGATGCCGTGCGTGAGCTGGTCGCTTGGCGCGACATACTTCTTGTTGCCGCTGCCCATAGCTCCCAGGGCCTGCCTTGGCAGGATGGTGAACAGCGCCGCTCCTGCGGCTGTCTTCTTGAGGAAATTTCTTCTGGTTTCTCCCATGATGTGTGTTATTGCTTTGGCCCCGGTGAGGGGCGCGTGATTCCAAACCACGCCAAAGGTACAGCCAAAACCGATGAAATGCAAGGGGAAACCGCGAC
>CAZKVW010000080.1:0-6515 GCA_964556285.1 uncultured Muribaculaceae bacterium | reverse complement strand
AGAGCCGCAAAAACGGATAACAAAAAGGTTATCAATAAAAACTTCATCGTTTCGTCACTTGATTATAAGACGACTGCCACAACCTCAATATTATCTGGCACGCCGGAGCGGATGCAGCCCCGTGACCAAGGAGTTGTTCTGAAATTTTTGCGGATTCTAATGCTTGTTGTAGTATTTTGGCCAGCAGGCGGTGAGATAAGAGCGCAATTTTTCCTCCTGGCGGTTGTCCTGCGGCTCATAAAAAGCCTGTCCCTCCAGCCCCTTTGGCATGAACTCCAAATCAACGAAATGGCCGGGATAGTCGTGCGCGTACTTGTAGCCGTCACTGTAGCCCAAGTCCTCCATGAGCTTGGTCGGGGCATTCCTCAGGTACAGCGGCACGGAAGCTGTCAGGTCCTTGGACGCGACAGCCATCGCAGCATTAATTGCCATGTACGCGGAGTTGCTCTTTGGAGACGAGGCGAGATAGATGGCCGTCTCGGAAAGCGGGATCCGCGCTTCCGGCATTCCGATGCGGGAGACAATCTCAAAACAGGAATTGGCCAGCAGCAGGGCATTTGGATTAGCGAGCCCGACATCCTCAGCGGCGGAGATGCACAGGCGGCGCGCAATGAAGAGCGGATCCTCTCCCCCTTGGAGCATCCTGGCAAGATAATAGACAGCAGCATTGGGGTCAGACCCCCGGATGCTCTTGATGAACGCGGAGATGATGTCGTAATGCATCTCCCCGTCCTTGTCATAGATGGCGACACTCTGCTGCAGGCATTCTGTCACAGTGGCATTGTCCACCACCGCCTCTTCCCTGCCGGACTGCGAATCGATGACTAACTCCAGAATGTTGAGCAGCTTGCGTCCGTCTCCCCCGCTCTGCCTGAATAGCGCGTCAGTCTGCGTCACTCTCACCTTGCGCTCACGCAGCACTGCATCATCGCGCAAGGCGCGTTCCATTATCTCGCGCAAGTCGCCGGCATCCAGAGGCTTAAGCACATACACCTGGCAGCGGGACAACAGCGGGGTAATGACTTCAAATGAGGGATTCTCTGTCGTGGCGCCAATCAGCACGACCGTCCCGTCCTCCACGGCTCCCAGCAGCGCGTCCTGCTGTGCCTTGTTGAAACGGTGAATCTCATCAATAAACAGCACAGGAGCTGCCGCATGTGAGAAAAGGGACTTGCTCCGCGCCTTGTCTATGACCTCGCGCACATCCTTGACCCCTGCGCTGACAGCGGACAGGGTAAAGAAATCCCTCTCCATGCTGTCCGCGATTATCCGGGCGAGCGTGGTCTTCCCCACCCCGGGCGGCCCCCACAGGATAAACGAAGACAGGGCCCCGCTCTCAATCATGGTGCGCAAGATGCAGCCGGGACCGACAAGATGCCGCTGCCCGACAAACTCTTCGAGCGTATGCGGCCGCATCCTTTCGGGCAGCGGCGGCAGAGTCCTGCTTCCGGTATTTGTCTCCATATCTTTGACTGCCAGCATTATGACGCATTCATATCTATGCCCCTCATCAGCGTCCATCCACTCCCCAGCCACAAGGCACGACGCCTGCGTCTGCCGGAGCACTGAAACCGCTTAATGCAATATACCATTTTTTTGCATACGGTGGAGTGACGGTCAAAAATATTCGATAAATTTGCTGACGTGACACGTTGTACTGGATCCTCAATCTTAGCCGCAGCCCTCACGCTGCTGGCCGTGTTGTGCGAAGCTGTGCCCGCATCGGCGGAAAGCCATGTCGGCGCGACGTTTCCGCACGGCTGGGCGGCCGGGATTGCCAGCTCGCCGGATCACATAGGACTCACCGCCCGGACACGGGATTCGGACGGACTGTTCAACACATTCACTCTGACACTGGAGATGCGAGGCATCTACAAAGGCGCCGAGCACAGCCCGGGGGTGCAATTCTCATTCTTGCACAACCGCTTCATCTGGCAGGGCCGCACTCCCGGCGGATACAGGTGCATGCTCTATGCAGGCCCTGGCGTGACCGGAGGCTATGTGCGCAACCGGGGTGAGGACTTGGGGCTGATGGCTGGCGTCTGCGGGGACATCGGCGGAGGCGTCAAGCTGCTTGGAGGCATCACCATGGCAGTGGAGCTTAAGGCGGACGCGGCATTCCTCATCAGTGACCTCTCCAGCCCCAGCATGACATTCTACAGGGCAGGACTGTACAGATGCTGGCTGCCAGTCCTGAGGATCATATACGAGTTCTGATATGCGCATGGGACGGCACTCTGTCATAATGGCTTTTGCCCTCGCGGCGCTCGCTCTGTGCTGCCGCGTCCAGCCCGCACTGTCCGCAGTGCCGCTTGAACGCCTGCGCGGCGGCGTGGAATGGGGCTACACGCAGAACTGCTGGCATTGGTACCACTACAATTACCTGACGGACGCTATGGCTCGGGTCAACAGCGAAGACAGTGAGTTTGAGCTTCATCCTGGCGGTCATATCTATGCCTACTTGGGGTATCAGATTGGACGGCGTTGGGAGCTGGACCTGATTTCCGGCTGGGCAGGGGTCTGGGAGGGCAGACGCGTCGTGCCTGTTGACTTAAGGGTGACAAGATTTTTCTCGGGGCTGGACAGCAACGGGCTTAAGGCGTTCATAGAGGCCGGCGAGGTAATATCCCACAACGACACGTCCTCCGAACTGCCATCGAATATAATCAAGCTTGGCGGCGGCTACCGCATTATGATTACTTCACGCTCGTCCGTCGATTTCGCCATTTCCGTTCACCGCTGTCTGGATCATCCGGCTGGGGTCACAGACCCGCAGTACAATTACAGGGTATCCGCCGGTCACCTGCGGCGCAGTGACACCGCCTACATGGGAATCAACTTCAGCATTTCCGTCAATCTGTAGCGTACGGCGCTGTCGCCAAAATATCGTACATTTACGGCGTACTTGCAGCAAGTGAAGTGCCGCGCATCATTTTCCATATCGATGTCAATTCCGCGTTCCTGTCGTGGAGCGCGGTAAAACTCATGATGCAGGGTCAGCAGGACATCCGCCTGATACCGTCAGTGGTGTCCGGCGACCCGAATGACCGCCGGAGCATCGTCACTGCGGCATCCATTCCTGCAAAGAAGATGGGCATCAAGACGGCGCAGCCGGTGTCGATGGCCTTGCGCACCTGTCCCGGACTCGTGCTGGTGCGGGGAGACTGGGAGTGGTACAAGCGATGTTCGCAGGACTTTATCGCCATCTGCCGGACGTACAGCCCCGTGCTGCAGCAGTTTTCCATTGACGAGTGCTTTCTGGACATGACGGGGCGCTGCACTCCAGAGAATGCGCTCGCCGTTGCCGTCCGCCTCAAAGACCAGATAAAGCGCACTCTGGGATTCACAGTGAATGTGGGTGTCGGCTCCAACAAGCTGCTCGCCAAGATGGCTTCCGACTTCGAGAAGCCTGACAAGGTGCACACGCTGTGGGAAGATGAGGTACGGGAAAAGATGTGGCCGCTGGGGGTCAGAGACCTGCTGTGGGTAGGCAAGAAGACGGAGGAACGCCTGTCCGCTTACGGCATCCGCACCATCGGCGACCTCGCGACACTGGGAATGGAGCCGCTTGCCGGCATCGTGGGACGCAAGTTCGCCGTCCAGCTGCATGAGAACGCCAACGGCCGGGATGATTCCCCGGTGGAGACCGAAACCGCCGAGGCCAAGAGTTACAGTGCGGAACGGACGTTCCCGCGTGATTATACCGATTCCAAGAACGTAGGGAAAGCACTCTTCAATGTGGCCTGCATCGTAGCCCACCGCATCCGCAGGGACGGGTTCCGGGCGTCTTCGGTCTCAATCTTTGTCAAGCACAAGGATTTTACTGTAGCGCAGAAGCAGACCTCGCTGCCGCAGCCCACGGATGTCACCGCCGTCATCCTAGGCGAGGCCCGGCGCCTGTTGGACGAAATCTGGGACGGGCGCTCCCCCATCCGGCAAGTCGGCCTTGGCGTCTCCAAGCTCACGCACGAGAGCTCCGTGCAGATGTCCCTGTTTGAAGACCCCAATATGGAGTATTACCGCCAATGGGACCGCCAGTACGATGAGCAGCGCAGCCTGACGGAGAATGCAGCCCCGGTCTTCACCTACGAATCTGGTGAACAGGCCCTTTCCGCCGCGAAGAAAGCCGTAAAAGGGCATCCCTCTTACCGTTTCCACCGTACAGTCCTGCCAGACGGGACGGACTGTTTCGAGGTGACGGAAGAACAGAAAATCATTGAACGGCACGCCGTGGCCGGTCATAGCCAGCAACACCGTAATCATGGAAAAAGCAAGATTTGACAATCTCGGGAGGATGATTTCCATCCTGATGGAGGAGAATCCCCGTTATGCCGGGACTCCAATCCCTGCGGACATCCGCAGGCGGCAGCAGCTGCTCAGGGCATTGGAGAATGTCCGTCCGCCATGGCCCGCGCCGAGCGGTTTCGTGGAAATGGAGGCAGAGGAGCTGCGGGCGCAGCTGCTGGAGAAAGGGACGGTACGGCCCGAAAGCGACGGCCTGTCCCTCTGGCAGGGCGATATCACCCGGCTGGAGACAGACGCCATAGTGAATGCCGCCAACGCGCAAATGCTCGGCTGCTGGGTCCCGCTGCACGGCTGCATTGACAATGCCATACACAGCGCCGCCGGAGTGAGGCTCCGTATCGCCTGCAACAATTTGATGCAGGGCAGAGAGGCCCGCACTGGCGAAGCGCATATCACTCCGGCATTCTGTCTCCCGTCGAAGTATGTCATTCATACGGTCGGCCCAATTGTCTCCGGACTCCGGCCGACGGCACGACAGGAGGAAGAGCTCGCCACGTGCTACCGCAACTGCTTGTCTCTCGCGGAGGACAACTCTTTGGAGAGCATCGCGTTCTGCTGCATTTCCACAGGTGTATTCCACTTCCCGGGCCGCCTCGCTGCGGAGATTGCCGTCAGGACGGTCAAAAATTGGCTCTTGCAGGGAGAGCGCCGTCTGCGGACAGTTGTATTCAATGTATTCAAGGACATGGACTATGCTATCTACAAAGAAATCCTCAATAGAGAGGCTTAAGGACGCGCTGGGACGCGCTGACGCCATAGTCGTGGGAGCCGGTTCCGGCCTGTCCGCCTCGGCGGGTGCACAGTATTCTGGCTCTCAATTTCAGGAAAGATATGGGGACTTTATACGCAAATACGGCTTCCGGGATCTCTACAGCGCTTCATTCTTCAACTTCCCGACGCAAGAGGAATATTGGGCATTCTGGTCGCGAATGATTGTCTATGAGCGTTATACCATGCCCCCGAAGTGCGATGTGTATGAGATGCTGAAAAGAATGCTCGAAGGGCGGGACTATTTCGTCATCACGACCAACGTAGACCATCTCTTCCAGCGCAGCGGATTCGGCAAGGAGCGTCTCTTTTACACCCAAGGCGACTACGGGCTGCTGCAGTGCGTCACTCCATGCCACCAGAAGACCTACGAGATGGAGGAGCGCATCAAGGAAATGTTTTCAAGGCAGAAGGACATGCGAGTGCCGTCAGAACTCATCCCGCACTGTCCTGTATGCGGCGAGCGCATGGAACCCAATCTGAGGAAAGACGATCGCTTCGTACAGGACGAGGGCTGGTACAGGGCGGCCAGACGTTATGAGGAGTTCATCGGCTCGCACAGGCGCGGCCATGTGCTCTATCTGGATCTCGGAAGCGGGGGCAATACCCCTGTCATATTCAAATACCCTTTCATGCGAATGACTTACGACAATCCTGACGCTACTTACGTGAGCGTCAATCTCGGCGAAGCCAGTGCGCCAAGGGAAATCGCCTCCCGGTCAGTCTGCATCGACGCGGACATACGCGAGGTCTTACAGACGCTTTCAGGCCTGGCGGAGAAGAACGCCCAAGTGTAAGAAGCTCAACCGAAGTACGGGGCTGTCAGCTGCACTCTGCCACAAACGCACGGAGTGCCGACCCGTCGTCAAGCGACGGAGAATATTCCTCCAGAATGTGGATCCTGTCCACCCCGACGGCATCTTTGAGGTCGGAGGCTGTGTTGAGGACGCACACATTGCCGGCGAGACCGCAGATGTCGATACGTTCAATCCCCAAGGCCGATATGATACGCAGCAGCACGGACGAAGACTGGGAATTGCGCATGACAGAATATTCGTCCCGGTCAATGCTGTCCCCTTTGTAGAGCATCGTGAACCCGCCTCGCGACTCGTTGAGAGCCTCAAGCAGCGGCTGCCAGACAGCAGCCCCGGCGGAATGCTGGATGCAGTGCGGAGGCCACTCCCCGCCCTCACGGTCAAAGGAACAATGCCGGTACGGATGCCAATCCGAGGTAACTGCCTTGACAGCATACCCGTCCCCGCGCTCACGAACGTATCCCGCCAGCGCGTCCATTGCGGAAGCAGCTCCAGGGACAGGGAGCGTGCCGTTTATAAAGTCAATCTGCGGGTCAACGACGAGCAGCATCTTCTTGGTTTCTTCCATCGCATTCTGATTTATATCCGAAGTCCCCCGCCGCTGCAAATCCCGCGCCCGCCACGCTT
>CAZKVW010000079.1:0-6551 GCA_964556285.1 uncultured Muribaculaceae bacterium | reverse complement strand
CGGCGATTGTCAACATCATTTTCAGAACCGTCCGTTACAAAATACCAAATATGCCACACAGTCTTTTCGAACTGAGCACAATGTCCAAAGAGCAGTTGCTTGACATAGCAAACGGGCTCGAAATAAAGAATGCCAAGAAACTCGACGAGGAGCATCTTTCCTACGCCATTCTGGATGCCGAGGCCAAGGCGGAGTCGCTGAAGCCGGAGGAGAGGAGGCCCGCCGCAAAGCGCGGCCGCCCTCGCAAAAACGCTTCCGCACAGCAGCAGGGCGGTGCTCCCGCGTCTGCTGGAGCGAAGTCAGCTGCCTCCGACAAGCCCAAGGCCGGGCCTGGACGCCCCCGCAAGAAATCCTCCCCTGCGACGGATGCGGCTCCGGCGTCAGACAAGCCCGCTGCGGCATCCCCTGCGCATGAGGAACCAAAGGCAAGCTCGCCCGCTGCCGCAGCCGGCGCTGAAGCAGTCCAGGCGGAGACCCCCAAGAAATCACGCCGGGGGCGCAAGCCCAAGTCTGCGCAAGGGTCAGCTCCCGCAGCGGAGCAGCAGACTGTTGCCGAGCCAAAGCTGATGCCAGCTCCGTCCCCCGCCACAGTGGCGCAAACGGACGGAAGCGAGCCGCTTGCCGGAGAAGCTCCGAAGCCGGAGCTGCAAGGGCAGCAGACGGCCGGAGACGGGCCGCAGCGTTCCCGCCGGGGGCGCAAGCCTAAATCCGCCAACCAGCCGTCCCCCGAGAAGATAGCCGAGGTTACAGAGGCGTTGCGGGAGAAGAACTCCCCCGCTCCCGTCCAGCCAGCTCAGGACGAGGAGCGACAGGAGCGCCAGAGGGATTTCCAGCAACAGCAGCGTCCCCAGAAGCCGAAGGCCCCCGAGTTTGAGGGTACGGTGGAGGCGACCGGTGTGTTGGAGATTATGCCTGACGGCTACGGCTTCCTCCGCTCGTCCGACTACAACTACCTCAACTCCCCCGATGACATATACGTGTCACAAGGGCAGATCAAGAACAATGCCCTCAAGGTGGGAGACACGGTGACCGGCGAGATCCGGCCGCCCAAGGAGGGGGACAAGTATTTTCCTCTGGTGAGGATCAAGTACATCAATGGCCGCACTCCCGAATATATCCGCGACAGGGTGCCGTTTGACTTCCAGACTCCCCTCTTCCCGGATGAGAAGTTCAACCTGCTCGGCGCGGGTCACAACAAGGATGTTTCGTGCCGTATAGTGGATTTGTTCACCCCCATAGGCAAGGGCCAGCGCGGACTCATAGTCTCCCAGCCCAAGACCGGCAAGACCATGCTGCTCAAGAGCATAGCCAACGCTATCGCCGACAATCACCCGGAGGTGTATGAGATTGTGCTGCTCATCGATGAACGTCCCGAGGAGGTCACTGACATGCAGCGCAGCGTCAAGGCGGAAGTCGTCGCCTCCACCTTTGACGAGCCGGCCGACAAGCATGTGAGAGTGGCAAACATGGTGCTTGAGAAAGCCCGCCGTCTCGCCGAGTGCGGACATGATGTGGTCATACTTCTCGACTCCATCACACGACTGGCGAGGGCGTACAACACTGTCCAGCCCGCATCCGGCAAGGTGCTGACTGGCGGAGTGGACGCGAACGCGCTGCAGAAGCCCAAGAGATTTTTCGGCGCGGCCCGCAATCTGGAGAACGGCGGCTCGCTGACCATACTCGCCACCGCCCTCACCGACACCGGCTCCAAGATGGATGAAGTGATATTTGAGGAGTTCAAGGGTACGGGCAACATGGAGCTCCAGCTCGACCGGTCTCTCTCCAACCGCCGCATCTTCCCGGCTGTCAACGTGGTGCTCTCAAGCACCCGCAGGGATGACTTGCTCTATGACAGGGGCACGGCCAACAGGATATGGATACTGCGCAAGCTGCTCGCTGACATGAACCCGATTGAGGCCATGAACTTCATGCTCCAGCTGATGGACGAGTTCAAGACCAACGCTGACCTCCTTGACAACATGAACAAGGTCTCCCCGAGAGGGTGACCTTGTTCACGATTGATTGAGGGCAGACCGGAGCCTGTGCTCTCAGATCTTGTCAAAGGCCTGGTCGAGGTCGGCGATGAGGTCGTCCACGTGCTCCGTGCCGATGGAGAGGCGGATGGTACTCGGGTAAATGCCCTGGTCAGTGAGCTCCGCCTCGGTGAGCTGTGAGTGCGTGGTGGTCGCGGGATGGATGACAAGCGACTTGACATCCGCCACATTCGCCAGGAGAGAGAATATCTGGAGGCTGTCTATAAATTTGTATGCCTCATCCTTGCCTCCCTTGATCTCAAATGTGAATATCGAACCTCCCCCGTTGGGGTAGTATTTCTGGTAGAGGGCGTGATCCGGATGTGACGGCAGTGCAGGGTGGTTGACCCGCTCCACTTTGGGATGCCTGGACAGGTAGTCCACCACTTTGAGAGCGTTGGCCACATGCCGCTCCACCCGCAGGGAGAGAGTCTCCACCCCTTGCAGCAGGATGAAAGCGCTGATTGGGGAGAGGGTCGCGCCGGTGTCCCGGAGCAATATCGCTCTCGCCCTGGTGATGTAGGCCGCGCTTCCTGCCGCGTCGGCGAACACTATGCCATGATAGCTGTAGTCCGGCTCGGTCAGCTGGGGGAATTTGCCGGAGGCTTTCCAGTCAAACTTGCCGGAGTCCACAATGACTCCGCCGATGGTGGTGCCGTGCCCGCCAATGAACTTGGTTGCGGAGTGCACCACTATGTCAGCCCCGTACTCGATGGGGCGCAGCAGGTAGGGAGTGGCGAAAGTGTTGTCGATGATGAGAGGAATCTTGTGCGCGTGGGCAATCTTGGCTACGGCCTCGATGTCAATGATATTGGAGTTGGGGTTGCCGAAGCTCTCTATAAACAGGGCCTTGGTCTCGGGACGTATCGCTTTCTCAAAATTGGACACGTCCGCGGGGTCAACGAATGTGGTCGTGACACCGTAGGGGACAAGGGTGTGCTCCAGCAGGTCGTATGTGCCGCCATAGATGGTCTTCGCGGAGACGATGTGGTCGCCAGCGCGGGTTATGTTGAGTATGGAGTAAGTGACAGCGGCGGCGCCGGAGGCCACGGCGAGAGCCCCGACTCCCCCCTCCAATGCGGCGATGCGTCTCTCAAACACATCCTGGGTGGTGTTGGTCAGGCGGCCGTATATGTTGCCCGGGTCTGTCAGCCCGAACCGCGCGGCGGCATGCTCCGAATTGTGGAACACATAGGAAGTGGTCTGGTAGATGGGCACTGCCCTGGCATCAGACACGGGATCCGCCTGCTCCTGCCCCACGTGGAGCTGGAGAGTCTCAAAATGAAGTTTGTTTGCGCTCATAATTTTATTTGTTGTTGAATGTTTTTTCTTGGGCAAATTTAGATTCTGCGGTATTATTTTCCAACAAGCCTTGCGAAAACAGAAAAATCATCTATTTTTGTCTTGTTGTATCATTTTATGTTTGTTTTTGCGGAGGGTTTTGCCCGCCGCACAGAAAAAACCTCGGCATGGAATCTCATACCATAGACAAGACCGACCTGCAGATACTCCGTGCGCTCCAGGAGAACGGACGCATTACCGTCAAGGAGCTCGCATCGAGGGTGCATCTCTCCACGACTCCGGTATTTGACCGGATGCGCAGGCTCGAGGCCTCCGGCATCATTGAGCGGTATACGGCCGTGCTCAACGCCGGCAAGCTCGGGCGCGGCTTCACGGTGTTCTGCAGCGTCAAGCTGCGGCGAATGGGAAAGGATATCGCGCATGACTTCGTGGACCGCATAAAGGACATCCCGGAGGTGGCGGAATGCTACAACATCTCAGGAGAATTTGACTACCTGCTCAAGATATACGCCCCTGACATGCAGTACTACAATGAGTTCATCATCAATGTGCTGGGGACTATCGACAGCCTCGGCTCTATCCAGAGCTCATTTGTGATGGACCCGGTCAAGACATCCATCGGCCTTCCCTTGGCATGACATGGACTCCCGGCCGCGTACATATATAGCGATTGACCTCAAGAGTTTCTACAGCTCGGTGGAATGTGTCGCGAGGGGGCTTGACCCGCTTACGACCAACCTCGTCGTGGCGGATGTCAGCCGTACTGAGAAGACTATCTGCCTGGCGGTGTCCCCGTCCATGAAGGCCTATGGCCTGGGCGGGCGGGCCAGGCTGTTTGAGGTGATTGAGAAGATGCGGGAGGTCAACGAGACGAGGCGGCGTTCCGCCGGAGTGCGGGGCCTCTCCGGCAGCTCATGCTCATCGGTCGAGCTCCAGAGACGGCCGGAGCTGGCGGCGGACTATATCGCCGCCACTCCGAGGATGGCCGAGTATATCAGGGTCAGCAGCCAGGTCTACGGCATCTATCTTCGGTACATCTCCTCCGAGGACATCCATGTGTATTCCATTGACGAGGTGTTTATGGATGTCACTTCTTATTTGGCGGCATACAAGATGACGGCGCATCAGCTTGCCAGGGCCATGATTGCTGACGTGCTCAAGGAGACTGGAGTCACCGCCACCGCCGGCATCGGCTCCAACTTGTATCTCTGCAAGGTAGCCATGGATATAGTGGCCAAGCACATTCCGGCGGATGAGGACGGGGTGCGCATAGCCGAGCTGGACGAGGACAGCTACCGGAGGACACTGTGGGACCACAGGCCGCTGACAGATTTTTGGCGGTTCGGGCGTGGCATTGCCGCCAGGCTCGCCCCGTACGGCGTGGACACTATGGGCAAGCTGGCGCGGATGTCGCTCTCCGATGAGGTCTTGCTGTACAGACTGTTTGGGGTCAACGCCGAGCTTGTCATAGATCACGCGTGGGGATGGGAGCCCGTCACGATGGACGCTGTCAAAAGCTACCGCCCCGACAACAGCTCGGTCAGCAGCGGGCAGGTGCTGCAAAGCCCATATTCCAAGGACAAGGCCAGGGTCGTGGTCTTGGAAATGGCCGGCAGTATCGCCATGGAGCTGACAGGCAGGCGCATGGCCTGTTCGCAAGTCGTACTGACCATTGGCTATGACGCAGGAAGTCTCGCGGACAGCGATGTCAGGCGGCGCTACCGGGGTGACATGTCCACAGACTGGTACGGGCGTGCCGTGCCGAAGCATGCCCGGGGCACGGAGTCATTCGGACATCCGACTTCTTCCGCCAGCGTCATAACAGCGGCGGTCAAGCGCCTGTACGAGGACAAAGTCAATCCCCTGCTGAAAATCCGTCGAATAGGCATCACGGCAGGAGGCCTCATCAGCGAGGATGCTGCGTCGGGCAGGGATTCCGTGCCTCAGCAGCTGGACTTGTTTGATGGGGACGACGCCGCGTCCAAGGAGCAGGACCGTCTTGCGAGAGAGCGCAGGTTGCAGGAGACGCTGCTCCGGGTCAGGAGGGAGTTCGGCAAGAACTCCCTGTTGCGGGGCATAGACTTTGATGAGGGCGCTACCGGCAAGGAGCGAAACGGGCAGATAGGAGGGCACAAGGCATGAAATCGGGATGTAACCGGCAGGAGGGCGCCAGCGCGGCAGGCAAGGGACACGGCCAGATGGCTGGCGGAGTACAAGGCATGAAAGGTGTTGAGAGCAACGACCGGCCAGGCAGGTACGATGACATCATCAGTCTGCCGCATCCCGACCCAAAGACTCATCTCCGTATGGGCATGAGCCAGAGAGCGGCGCAGTTCGCCCCATTCGCCGCGCTCGCGGGCTTTGAGGAGGCCATTGAAGAAGTGCGCCGCGATATAGAGGGTGACGGCTCGGCGCAGTCCGGCGCAGAGAGCACGGAAAGGACGCACCGCAGGGTGGAGGGCGATAGCGGGGCGCGGCGCGGCGCGGTTGAGGGCTCTCTCCTATTTCAATTTGCGGTTCTTGTAGGATTCGATACAGGACGGGATGACGCGCTCATAGTCGTCGCTGCGGAAAAGAGGCGACGAGATGATGAAGTCCGCTGTGCTCCTGTTTGTGGCGAACGGGATATTGTACAGGGATGCCAGCCGGGTCAGGCCCATCACGTCATTCTGATGGCCCTGCATAATCAGGTTGTCGCAAAAGAATACCAGCATGTCAATCTTGCCCTCTGCAATCATCGCCCCTATCTCAAAATCCCCTCCCAGCGGTCCGCTGAGCAGACAGTGCACTGCTGGAGAGTCATCCCCGAGTGTCTCGGAGAGAGCGGCCGCAATCAGCCGCCCTGTCGTGCCGGTTGCATAGAGTGTGCAAGTCTTGAGGGTGCCCGCGTTGTATCTCACCCAGCTCACGAGTTCTTCCTTGCGGGAGTCATGCGCCACAAGCGCGATTCTTTTGACCATAATGCTTTGTTTTTTGACCGGACAAAGTTAGTGATTCCGCCACAATGACGCAACCGCGTGATGTCCCCTATTCGCACTCCCCTTGCCGCTTTGCTGTGCTCGTTGTCCGCACTTTCTTTGTGCTTTCTTCGTCATGGGACTTGCAAAACCCGGGACAAAACACTAACTTCGCAGCCTGAACGGGGTATTAGCTCAGCTGGTAGAGCGCAAGGTTCGCAATCTTGAGGTCAGGAGTTCGATCCTCCTATGCTCCACA
>CAZKVW010000078.1:0-6631 GCA_964556285.1 uncultured Muribaculaceae bacterium | reverse complement strand
TAATATATGGACAATAACCTCAAAACTACCTGCCTGTACGACAGGCACGTGGCTCTCGGAGCCAAGATGAGCCCTTTCGCCGGCTTCCTGATGCCTATACAGTACAGCTCCATCACCGTTGAGCACCTTGCGGTCAGGGAGAGGGTCGGCATGTTTGACGTTTCCCACATGGGGGAGATATTTGTGAGCGGCCATGATGCCGAGAGGTATGTCGGGCACATATTCACCAACGACGTGCGCGGCCACGCCCCAGGCAAGATACTCTACGGCATGATGCTTTACCCCGACGGGGGCGTTGTCGATGACCTGCTGGTCTACAAGGAGTACGAGAGGGACCATTTCCTGCTGGTGGTCAATGCCGCCAACATAGACAAGGACTACGAGTGGATGCTGGGCGCCGCGCAGGGCTACGACGTCAGGATAGACAACCAGTCAGACCAGTGGGGGCAGATTGCCGTGCAGGGGCCGCTGGCGGAGCGTACTGTCGTGGACACGCTCGGCATGCCGGAGGCGCAGGCCCTGGGCTTCTATGAGTTCGTCGAGTCCAAGTGGCGCGACCATCGAGTCATATTGAGCAGGACAGGGTACACCGGGGAGGACGGCTTTGAGCTGTATGCCAGCCCCGAGGCCACAGGGGAGATCTGGGACGCCCTGGCGGAGGCCGGAGTCACGCCCTGCGGCCTCGGATGCCGGGACACCCTGCGTTTTGAGGCGGGGCTGCCGCTGTACGGGGACGAGCTCAGCTCGGACATCTCGCCGGTGATGGCCGGGCTGGGGATGTTCTGCAAGCTGGACAAGGAGGAGTTTATCGGCAAGGACGCGCTGCTCGCGCAAAAGGCCGGCGCCCTCTCACGCAAGCTCGTGGGCATAGAGCTGCAGGACAAGGCCGTGCCGAGGGCCGGATACCCGGTAGAGAAAGAGGACGGCACACAGGTCGGGACTGTCACGACCGGATACCATTCGATATCGCTGGACAAGAGCCTGTGCTTTGCCCTGGTGGACAAGGACTGCGCCACGCTCGGCACGCCGCTGTATGTGCGCATCCGCAAGAGGGTGTTCCCCGGCAAGGTCGTCAGCAAGAGATTCTATCAGACCAAATACAAGAAATAACAATATTCTAAAGACACAGAAGATTATGGCAAAGGTTGTTGAAGGGCTGCTCTACAGCAAGTCGCACGAATGGGTCAAGGTCGAGAAAGGAGTGGCGGTCATCGGGGTGACCGATTACGCGCAGCAGGAGATGGGGGATGTCACCTATGTTGACATGCCCAATGCCGGGGATGAGGTGGTCAAGGATGAGGAGTGCGGAGCGGTGGAGAGTGTCAAGGCCTCCAGCGAGATCTATTCCCCGGTGTCCGGCACGGTCATAGAGACCAACCTGGATCTTGAGGCCTCTCCAGAGCTGATCAACGAGGACGCGTTCTCTGCCTGGATCATGCGCGTGGAGATGAGTGACGAGTCCGAGCTGGACGAGCTGATGGACGCTGCCGCTTACGAGGCTCTGACGGCCGAGTGACATGGCAGGGACGTTCGCTTATTTCCCGCATACTGAGGAGGATATCTCCCGGATGCTGGAGCGGGTAGGAGTGCCGTCTCTCGACGCGCTCTATGCCGATGTGCCGCCCGAGTTTGTCTATAAGGGGGAGTATGACCTGCCGGACGCGATGTCCGAGCAGGAGGTGCGGGACTCTTTGGAGAGCCTTGCAGCCAAAGACCCCAAGCTCAAGGTCTTTGTCGGGGCGGGGTCGTATGACCATTACTCCCCTGCCGTGGCGCAGTACCTGGTCTCGCGCTCGGAGTTCCTGACCGCATACACCCCGTACCAGAGCGAGATATCGCAGGGGACACTCCGGTACATATTCGAATATCAGAGCATGATCTGCATGCTCACTGGCATGGATGTGAGCAACGCCTCCATGTATGACGGCCCGACGGCCGCCGCCGAGGCCGTGATGATGGCCTCGGCGCACTCCCGGGGCAAGGGGACAGTCCTGATTTCCAAGACACTGCTCCCCAACGTGATACGCGTGGTGGAGACCTACGCCTCGTACCACGGGGTGCGGCTCGGCTACATCGATGCCGACGGCGGACAGACCTCGCTTGAGAGCCTTCGCTCCCTCGTTGGGGGAGGCGGCGTGGCTGGGGCTCTCGTGCCCTCTGTCAACAGGTACGGCATCGTGGAAGACCACAGCGGGATGTCCGATGCCCTGCACGGGGCCGGAGCGATGCTCATAGAGTATTGCGACCCGAGCGCCCTTGCCGTCGTCAAGACCCCGGGAGAATGGGGAGCCGACATAGCTGTCGGCGACGGGCAGCCGCTCGGCATACCGATGTCCTACGGAGGCCCCACGGTCGGGTTTATGGCCTGCCGCCGGGAGCACATGCGCAAGCTGCCAGGACGCATCGTCGGGCAGACAGTTGACACGGAGGGCAGGCGCTCGTTCGTGCTGACGCTGCAGGCCCGTGAGCAGCATATCCGCCGCGAAAAGGCCACCTCCAACATCTGCTCCAACGAGTCCCTGATGGCCCTGTACGTGACCATTTACCTCTCGGTCATGGGGCCGGAGGGTCTGCGCGAAGTCAACGCGAAGTCCTCCGCCGGGGCGCACTATCTCTACAAGGCTCTGCTGGAGACAGGCAAGTTCGAGCCGGTGTTCGGGCGGCCTTTCCTCAAGGAGTTCGTGCTGCGCCCGCTCGTGGATGCCAAGGCTCTGCAGTCGCGCCTGTATGAGGCTGGATTCTTCGCCGCGCTGCCCACGGAGGAGGGCTATGTGAGCTTCTGTGTCACTGAGAGGCGCACTCGCGCCGAGATGGACGCCCTCGTGGCGGTGATAAAGGAGATGCAGGCATGAGATACTACGACAAACTGATATTTGAGCTGTCCCGACCGGGGCGCAGGGCTTATACTCTCGCGGACAACGGTTGCGGGGACGCGCCCGGGCTGCCGGAGGAGCTTAGGCGCAACGCGCCCCTGCCACTGCCGGAAGTCAGCGAGCCGGATGTGGCCAGGCATTACACCCTGCTGTCACAGATGAATTTCGGGGTTGACACCGGATTCTACCCCCTCGGCAGCTGCACCATGAAATACAATCCCAAGATTGGGGAGGAAGCGGCTGCGATGCCCGCTTTCAGGGGGCTGCATCCCTTGCAGGACGACAGCACGGTGCAGGGGGCGCTTGAGGTCTATTACGAGATGGACAAAGCTCTCGCCGCGATTACGGGGATGAAGCATTTCACATTCGGCCCATGCGCTGGGGCGCACGGGGAGCTGACCGGGCTGATGATCATCCGGCATTACCATATCTCAAGGGGGGATACTGGCAGGACCAAGATCATCGTTCCGGACAGTGCGCACGGCACCAATCCGGCATCCGCCGCAGTCTGCGGCCTCACGGTGGTCGAGGTCAAGTCCAATGCCGACGGGCTGGTGGATGTGGAGGCCCTGCGTCCGCTGCTCGGCCCGGATGTGGCAGGCATAATGATGACCAACCCCAACACGCTGGGGCTTTTTGAGAGGGACATCAAGGAAATTGCCGAGCTGGTGCACGGCTGCGGAGGCCTGCTGTACTATGACGGGGCCAACATGAATCCTCTGCTGGGCGTCGTCCGCCCGGGGGACATGGGCTTCGACGTGATGCACCTCAACCTCCACAAGACATTCTCCACCCCGCATGGCGGAGGAGGCCCGGGATCCGGGCCTGTGGGGGTGTCGGAGCGGCTCGCGGAGCTCCTGCCCGTCCCCAGGGTCGTCAGGGACGATGACGGGAGGCTGCGGGTGGTGCGCTCGGACAGACGTTCCTGCGGCCAGGTCTCGGGCTTCATGGGCAACTTCGGAGTCATCTTGAGGGCATACGCGTACATCCTCATGCTCGGACGGCAGCATATCAAGATGGCGGGCAAGCTCGCCACGCTCAACGCCAATTACATCAAGGAGAGCCTCAAGGATGTGTACAAGCTGCCCATCCCGTCCGTGTGCAAGCACGAGTTCGTCTTTGACGGGCTGGCCAATGACGGGTCGGACACAGGCAAAAAGGGGGCGACCACGCTGGATGTGGCCAAGCGGCTGCTGGATTACGGATTCCATGCGCCGACCATCTACTTCCCGCTCCTGTTCCACCAGGCCCTGATGATAGAGCCGACGGAGACGGAGTCCAAGGAGACGCTGGACGCGTTCATAGCGGTCATGCGAGAGATTGCGCGCGAGGCGGCCGAGGATCCCGACATCCTGCACGGCGCACCCCACAACACTCCCATATCGCGGCCGGACGAGACGGCGGCGGCACGCAACCCCATCCTGCACTGGCAAGACACAAGGCAATGAAAATAATCATCATCGGGGCAGGCCCCGGAGGATATGAGACCGCTGCGGAGGCCGCCCGCAGGGGGATTGAGGTCACGCTGATAAACGGCGGCACACTCGGCGGGGTCTGCCTCAACGAGGGCTGCATCCCGACAAAGACGCTCTGCCACTATGCCGGCCTCATCGAGGAGCTTTCACGCGCGGCGGGGCGGGACATCGTAGAGGGGTCGCTGCAATGGCATTTCTCCAAGGTGGCCGCCCGCAAGCGCGAGGTCGTAGAGCAGCTGCGCTCCGGCGTGGCCAAGATGCTCGGGCACAAGCTCATCACCGTGGTGAGCGGACTGGCGGCATTCAAGGATGCGCATACGGTGGTCGTGGACGGGCAGGAGTACAGCGGCGACAGGGTCATCATCGCCACCGGGTCGGTGCCGGCCGCCCTGCCAGTCCCAGGCGCGGGACTGCCAGGCGTCGTCACATCTGGGGAAATGCTGGATCTGGAGGGCGTGCCGGCACGGCTCGCCGTCATAGGCGGCGGGGTCATCGGGCTGGAGCTGGCTTCGGTATTCCGCAGCTTCGGCAGCGAGGTGACCGTGCTGGAGTATGCGCCAGGCATCCTGCCCAGATTTGACGCGGACCTGTCCAAGCGTCTGCGTCTGGCTCTCACCAGACGCGGCATAGCGATAGAGACATCAGCAGAAGTGAAAGAGGTGACCAGCGGGGCTGACGGGCTGACAGTGCATTATGCCAAGGACGGAGGGCTGCATTCGGTCACTGCGGACAAGGTGCTGACGGCGACAGGCCGCCGCCCCAAGCTGGAGTCGCTCAACCTCTCCGCCATAGGCGTGGAATACACCCGCAAGGGGATAACGGTGGACTCCGACATGTGCACATCCGTCCCAGGGGTCTATGCCGTGGGGGATGTCACAGGCGGCATGATGCTCGCGCACGTGGCCAGGTTTGAGGGACTGAGGGCGCTCAACCACATCTGCGGCGTCAAGGACAGCATACGTCTCGACATTGTGCCCGCTGCGGTGTTCACCATCCCGGAGGCGGCATCCGTCGGGATGACAGAGGAGGAGGCCAAGGCCGCAGGAGTGCAGTACAAGGCTCTCAAATCTTCGTTTCGCGCCAACGGCAAAGCTGTCTCAATGGATGACGCTGACGGGTACTGCAAGCTGCTGGCGGATGCCGGGGACGGGCGGCTGCTCGGGGCGCACATGTACGGGCCGCATGCGGCTGACCTAATACAGGAGGTCGCCGCGCTGATGTGCCTGGGCGGCGGAGCCAGTGACTTGCGGGACATCATCCACGCCCACCCGACGCTGGGCGAAGCCGTGCTCTCGGCAGCGTCCGCATTTTGAAACGGCAAGCTGCGGCCATGAGGCGTCTGCGGCATGTCATCCGGACATGAGTTCCAAGAAAATTTGGTAACTTCGCGGCATGAACAGGATGAACCAGAAAGTGCCGCAGTTCCTGCTGGGCAAGTTCCAGCTGACGGCAACAGTCGTGTTCGCCACACTGTTTGCCATCATATTGCTGCTCGTGAGCCTGCCCTACTCGCACAACGTGTGGTTTGAGCTCGCCGGCGGCACCGGCTACCTGCTCACGGTGGTCTTTGTCCTGATAGCCTTGACAATAGCCATCATCAGCAAGAGAATGATGTACCTGATGCGTGACAAGGGCATGCTGATGTGGCAGTATGTGCTGTGGGATATCGTGGAGATATTCGTCATCTGCGGAGTGTACATCATTGTCACCATCATCGGCGACTCGCGCGGCGTCATCGACAGGCACGGGGCGCCGGTGGGCAAGGTGTTCCTGACAGCGCTCCGTTACGGCTACATCTCCATCGGCGTGCCTTATGTCATCGCAGCCCTCTATTTCGATGTCCTCGACAAGGAGAACACCATACGCATGATCAACTACGGCAACGTAGTGACCGACCAGCCCGCCACGCAGGAGTCATCCAACAAGATAGCCCTGTTTGACAACAACGGCACCCTGCGCCTGTCCCTCAATGTGGACAGCCTCTACTATTTCGAATCGGACGACAACTATATAAAGGTATGGTACACCGATGACACGGGCACGCTCAAGCAGTACATGCTGCGCTGCCGCCTGAGGACGGTGGAGGAGAATTTCAGCGACAACGGGCTGTTGAGATGCCACCGCAAGTACATCGTCAACATGACCAAGGTCAGGAGCATCATCAAGACAGGTGACAGCTACCAGGTGGATCTCGGACGCGAAAGCATCGCCCCCCTGCCTATCTCCAAGACATACGAGAGCGCGATACTGGAGGCGTACAACTCCCGGCGCAGCGTGGCTTGA
>CAZKVW010000077.1:0-6701 GCA_964556285.1 uncultured Muribaculaceae bacterium | reverse complement strand
CTCGCTGCCGCTGCGCTCCTCTGTGTCGCGACGGCATCATGCAAGCGTGACCGCAATCCGTTTGACTGGTCCGAGTTCAAGACTGTCTATGCCGAGGGCGAGGCGGGAGTATTTTCTTACCGCATCCCGGCTCTGGTGTGCACCGGCAAAGGAACGCTTCTGGCGTTCGCCGAGGCCCGCAACAACGACCGCAAGGACATAGGGGACATCGACCTGGTGGTCAAGCGCTCTGAAGACGGCGGCAAGACATGGGGACCGGCAATCACCATTATGGACAGGGGGACAGACCATATAGGCAACCCTTGTCCGGTGGTCTTGGAGAGCGGCAGAATCCTGCTCGTCTCGCAGGGCACAGACCTCGATGTGGAGCCTCGCGTCAAGCATCTGTATGTGCAGCATTCGGATGATGACGGGCTTAGCTGGAGCGAGCCTTATGAGGTGACGGAGGATATGAGGGATGCGGAATGGACAAGCGGCGCGCCCGGCCCCGGCCACGCCATCCAGCTTGAGTACGGCAAGCACAAAGGGCGCATTGTCGTGCCGTCATATTACAAAGTCAAATCCCCGGAGGGGGTGTCCGGCGCGTCATACCTGATATGGTCTGACGACGAGGGAAAGACCTGGCACAGGAGCGGGAACTCTGTGGAGAACGGCAACGAGAGCACGGCTGCGGAGCTTTCCAATGGCGACATCTACATCAACAGCCGCGAGGTGCTGGACTATGACGGCGATGTCAAGATACGCTGCAAGAGGATATTCTCATGGAGCCGGGACGGCGGGCAGACCCTCGAAGCCGGGCAGTACGACGAGAATCTCACGGAGCCGGCATGCGAGGCCTCTGTGTTGCGCTACGCCCCCAAGAAGAATGCCGACTGGCTGCTGTACTCCGGGCCTGACTCGTTCCGTGGCCGTTACAATTTCAAGGTCAAGCTCAGCCGCGACCTTGGCGCGAGCTGGCTGACTGTGTACCAGTCTCCGCAGGTGATGGGCGGGTACTCCGACATGGCCGTGCTCCCGGACGGCTCTGTGGCTGTCATCTTTGAGTCAGGCATGGAGGACTACCGGGAGACCATCTCCTTTGACGTCATACGCGCCGATGTCATCCGGGGCAGGAAACAGCCGCGCAAATAAGCGCAAGGGCGTCCTGCGCCGTTTTGACCCGCGCGAAGGAAGGGAATCAAGTGGCGTTTTACCCCCAAGGGCTTTGAATTGAGGATTTTTTTGTCCAGATTTGCGGTCACTATTGTAACCATTATTTCTACAAGCATGAAGAAACTTTTAGTTGTTCTCCTTGCGGCTGTGACATTCGGCATCTCTGCCAATGCAGCCAGCTACACCATTGACGATTCTGCTGTTGACGCGCTGATTGAGAATGCCGTTGAGGCCAGCCCTCTGACGGCTGATTTCATGGCCGCGTCCTCCGCGCCCGCCGCAGCCGCTGTGGCCGCCGCCAGCAATGTCCAGCCTGTCGCCGCGTTCATCCTCTGCACATTCCTCGGAGGATTTGGAGTGCACCGCCACTATATGGGCACCGCGCGGTATATGTGGGCCATTTACACATTCACCTTCTTCGGCATATTCGGCATCGTGCCGTTTGTTGACTGGGTCTTTCTGATTATCGGCCTCTGTGAGGACGACATCAGCCAGTACTGCGGCAACACCAAGTTCTTGATGTGGGCATAGTATCCCGGCGGCTCCGGCCGCTGTTTGTCATTGCCTTGCTCCTCGGAAGCGCTTCGGGGCTGCTGGCGCAGAGACGCGTCAGAGCCGATGTCGAAGTGAAGTCCGTGGCGCAAGGCAAGTCCGTTACTGTCACCAAGAGCGTCTATTGCCTCGGCAACGGCAGGATGGTGGTGCATTTCCACACTCCGCAGGACTACTATATTGTCACCAATGTGCTGGGGGAGACGCGTCTCTATATGCCCGGCCCCAATGAGGTCCTGACGGACAACAGCGGGGGCATCAGCTCCAAGGACGAGCTGCTGTCCATCTTCTTGAGCGGCCGGGTGGAGGACCTGGCCCTGGGCCTGTACGGCTACAGGCTGCTCGGTGCTGCCAGCGAGGACGGCCTCGTCAAGAGGACATACGTCAACTCTGACGACAGCGTCTCTCCCAAGGTGGAGGTCGTGTCCAAGGACTATCTCCCCATATATGCCGCCTACTACAAGCCGGACGGGTCTGTCTCCTCCAAGACTTATTTCTCAAAGTACGCCCCTGTCGGCAGGGCAATGTTCCCGATGAGAGTGACCAGCATCGCTTACGTGGGGAGGGACTCCACCGTGACGCGGACTCTCTACTCCGGGGTGCAGTTTGACTCGGAGGATCCGGATTTCGATTTTGAGGTGCCAGCTGACGCCAAGGTGTCGGCTCTCCCCAAGATGCCGGCGCAATGAGACATCCTTGTCTGCCTTGCTCCCTGCCCCGGACGGCGGCACTGCTCGGGGCGGCGCTGCTGTGCCTTTGCAGTGCGGATGCCCTGCTGGCTGGGACTCCAGAGACAGCGGGCAGCGGCTCCGGGAGCTGGATTGTCTCAGTCCTTGGCTGGACAGACCGGATTACTCTCGGAGGACGGATTTCCCGGACATACAAGACGGCTAGGCCGCCTTTCACGCCCGGGCCGCGCTCTGTCCCGCTGCCCGCCACCGGGTCACGCGATGCCGGGGAGGAGAGCGCGTTTGTGGACTACCTCATCGGGGGCGGGATGGCTGATGAAGCTGCGCTCTGGATGTCCTCCGCAGACTTTCGGGACTCGGACACGCTTCGTTACTTGAGGGGGTGGGCTGACTACAGCGCCAAGAGGCTGTCCGAGGCGGCCGAGGAGCTGAGCCTGGTCTCTATGGCCTCGGTGTACTACGACAAGTCCCTATTTTTCAATGTGGCTTCCAACGCCCATCTGGGGAGGCTGGAACGCTGCACGGAGCTGCTGGACAGCTACTGCGGCCCTTATACGGAGCTGCGGAGCCTGCAGGAGGCCGGGGTCGCGCTGCTGACAGGCCGTCCGGAAGATTATCTTGCCGCATCTGGCGCGTTCACCTACACAAGCTATGCCCTCAAGGAGAGCGAGGAGATGCTTGACAAGATATGGTCGGACAGGTATTCTGCCCGCCGGGGCAAGTCTCCTGCCATTGCGGCTCTCATGTCCGCCGCAGTCCCGGGCCTCGGCAAGATATATGCCGGGCAGACAGGCCCCGGGGTCAACTCCCTGCTGGTCGTGGGCGCTCTTGGGGCGGTCACTGCGGAGAACTGGTCGCATCACGGCTTGTCTGACTGGAGGACCTTGCTTGCGGGCGGGGTGTGCGCGGCTTTCTACATAGGGAACATCTGCGGAAGCTACATGTCCGTCAGCATACACAATGACAACATTCGCAATGCGCAAGACACTGCCATACTGTATCATATCCATATTCCTCTGCGCAGCGTCTTCGATTGAGGCTGCAGAGCCCCGTGACAGCCTGTACTGGGCCATGGAGGCCGTGGCATGCGAGCGGGAGGCGTTCGTGTGCGAGGACATGTATGAGGCCAACGACGCCATTCTCCGCAAGGCGGCATGCTGCATGCGGGCGGGTGACTTCATGTCTGCCGCAGCCGCTCTCCAGCGTGTGCAGATGTATATGCTGGATGCGCCAGGACGCATCAGGACGGCTCACCTCAAGGAGGTCTGCGCGTTCCTGACAGGAGACTTTGATGCCGCCCGCTCGTACTCCTTGGAGCAGCCTGTGCTGGAGGGGGTTGACGCGGAGGACGCGGCCATTGCCGCATTGCTCGGGGACATGCGCTCTGCCCTTGCCGCTGCGCCCTCATACAAGAGCGAGAGCCGGGCCGTGGCCCTGTCTTTCCTGCCTCCGCTCGGGCAATGGTATACCGGGCATTATGCCGAGGGACTTGTGTCGGTGGGACTCAATGCCGCAGCCGCAGGCCTGGTGGCGTTTGGCTGCATTGGCGGCGACTGGGTGACGGGGCTGCTTGGAGGGGGCATGGCTCTGACATACACCTTTATGGGCAATGTCAATGGCAGCGCGGCCATGGCCGGAAAATACAATGCGAAGCTCCAAGAGGAGCTCCGCATGCGTATGGTTGATATGTACCGGTCTCTATTTTAGGTATTTGTCCGCGAAGTCCATGTACTGCTCCCAGTCCCAGTACGTGCACTTGTGACGCCCCTTGCGCAGGTGGTAGCCCATGTGGTCGCCGCCCACTATGCTCTGCGGCTCCGGGAACTCATGGCTGTCCAGACCGGCATAACCGAAGAGCTTGTACACAGGCTCGGCTGCAACGAGTCCCTCGAACTCGCCTCTCGGGTCAGCCCCGTAGTCAAGCGTCGCGCTCGCGACATACACCGGGCGCGGTGCGATGAGGGCGATGAGCTCGTGCTGGTCAACGGGCAGCGCGTCCTCGTTGTCCATGTATTTCTCGTAGTTGCGGCAGAACCAGTGGGGGAATGTCACTTGGATGGCTCTCACCGTCTGGCCGCAGCGGCGGCGTGAGAGCGCGGCGCCTGTGCAGCCGGAGTCGTTGGATATCGCCATGGCGAAGCGCGTGTCCTGCGCCGCAGTCCAGAGGGCGGTCTTGCCGCCGCGCGAGTGCCCGATGGGGACTACCTTGTGCGCGTCGATGTCGGGGTCGGTCTCCAGATAGTCCAGGACCCTGCTGTGGCCCCATGCCCAAGCGGAGATGCTGCCCCACTGGTTGGGCTCGGGGAATGTCTGCCCCTCCTTGTAGATATAGGGGTGTATCCCGTTCTGGAATCCGTCATCGAAGTCGGGGTCAACGTCACCCTTGTAGAATGTCGCCAGGGCGTAGCCCCTCTCCATCATCGCCGAAATGGGGAACCACTGGTAGTCCATTCCCCGGTAGGGGAATCCGTACAGCCCGTAGCGGCGGAGCTGCTCTTCGGTGGGGTCGAGAATCTCAGGCTCCCCGGTCACGCCAATGTTGCCCTTGTGGTTCATGAATATGAAGCAGGGCACCGGGCCGTTCCTCTTGTTGGGGACATAGAGCATGAGCTGCATGTAGAGCCCGTCCTCGTCAGCGGTATAGTATATCTTGATTTCCTTGCGGGTGGCTATGCCTCCGAATGCGCCCGGGTCCTCGTATATTACCTCGTAGTGCTGACCCGGCTGCCTCGGGGCGCTGTGGCCGTACACTTCCTCGCAGAACAGCTTCAGCAACTCGGGACGCCTCTCGTTCGTCCACTGCTCGGTGGTGGTGACCGGGGTGCCGTCGTTCATCACCAGAGGGTCAGGGAGGGTGTATTGCGGCACCTTGCTCTCGTCGCCCCTGTTATAGTATCCGGCCTCGGCAGAGCCGTAGGTGCCGCGCCCGGAGAGCATGGAGGTGATTTCGAAAGGCTTCTCCATGGCGAGGTGCGCGGCCCTCTGCGCCCCTTCGCGGCGGATGTAGTTGGTCAGGGTGTAAGGGACGTAGGTGTTGCCCTTTGAGGGCTTGCCGGTGAGTGCCTCGTACCATGTGCAGGCGGCCACATACCGGCCCATCGTCAGGCTCAGGTGGTATCCGTCACGTACCGTATTCTCCATGTTGAAGCCGGTGCGGAGATTCTGTATCGCCGTCCCGAGGGGAATGATGTCCAAGCCGTAGTTGTCGTGCACTTTGACAGTGGCGTCGAGGATGCCCTCGTACATGGGCAGCGCTCCGCGAGAGTTCCAGTGGTCCATCATGAACGAGTTGTGCTTGTCGGCATTCTCATAAGACCATATCTGGTGCCAGAGGAGGCGTGTGCCCTTGCGGCTGTGCCTGCGGATGTATTTGACCATGTCCTTGAGCCATGGCTCGTAAGTCTCCCAGAACGGGGCCTCCTCGCTGAATTGCTCCAGGGTGATGATGTCCCACGCCTCGTCGGCGAGGACTTCTGACAAGCGCATGCCGTCCCGGGTCTGCTGCTGCCCTCCCGCGATTTTGAGGTATTCGTAGTCGGGGAGGTTATCCTTTGCCCTCTGGACATGCTCCTTGAGGTCGTAGGCGTTGACGTTGCCTATGATGAGATTGACCCCGTCGGCGGCCGCGAAGCCGGGGAGATCCTGCACGATGGCGTCCTGGGCGAAGTCGCAGCCGATGGCGAGGACCCGGATTTCAGTCGCAGGGGCGGCATGCCCCGTCTGTGCGAGGGATGATGCGCCAAGAACAGATGCTGCCGCAAACATGGCTGCTGCGGCGGTGATGATGCGGTTGTGGTACATGGTGTATGTTACAAAATGTCGAATGAACATTCACTCTCGGAATACTGGCGCAAGATAGGCATTTTTGCGGGATTTTTTCGTATTTTTGCGGAAATTGGTAAGCTTTGGAAGAGAGGGTGCCGCGCGTTTGCGGCATGTCTTGCCAGGGCTTGCCCAAGCACAGTGAAAAGATATGAGACTGCATTTCAAGATGGCCGTGGCGGCGCTGTCCGTCCTTGCCTTGGCTGCATGCCGCAATGAGTACCATTTCCCCGAGGACAGCGTGATTGAGCTGTACAAGGCCGGGACTGACGGGTACCACACCTACAGGATACCAGCGATGGTCACCACCCGGGAGGGAAGCATTCTCGCGTTTGCGGAGGCGAGGCTCAACGACCACAGGGACGCAGGGGACAAGGACATCGTGGTCAAGCGTTCCACGGACGGGGGCAAGACATGGAGCGGCAATATCATGGTGCGTCAGGACTCCGTGCATTCCTGCGGCAACGCTGTCCCGTTCGTTCTGGA
>CAZKVW010000076.1:5137-7108 GCA_964556285.1 uncultured Muribaculaceae bacterium | reverse complement strand
GGGATTGCTGCTTTGCAGGTGTGCCATTATTTGTGTTACTTTGTGACACATGTTACGGCACTGGACATCAATGTTGGCGGCGTTGCTGTGCTGCGTGTGCGTCAGGGCGCAGTTCTATTCGGTGGGGACAGATCCCGCCGGGGTCAGCTGGCTCTCTCGCAGAGGGCAGGCGTTCCGCGTCATCTATCCCCGGGAGGATGATTCCCTTGCTGTACATTATCTGAATGCCCTTGAGAAATATGCCCCTGCGGTGGGCAGGAGCATAGGTTATACGCCCAATGCCAAGTACCGCCGCCCGATGCCGGTGGTGCTGCACCCGTACTATCCGGTGGCGAACGGGTCTGTGTCATGGGCTCCGCGCATTATGAATCTCTACACCGTGCAGGACGCGTACGCGCCGGACCCGTATCCGTGGACAGACCAGCTCGCCATCCACGAGTCCAGGCACGTGTCTCAGATGCAGTTCGGGCGGGACAGGGCTTTCGGATCCCTCTTTGTGCTGACGGGACAGCTTGCGACAGGCGCTCTGTGCGCCGTGTACGGGGGGCCGACATTCTTTGAGGGGGATGCGGTGACGGCGGAGACCGCTCTGACCAATTCCGGGCGCGGGAGGACAGCCGATTTCCTCGAGTATTACATGGCGGCGTTCGATGCCGGGGACTGGCGGGACTGGTACAGATGGAACTACGGCTCTCTGCGGCGGTATACACCTGACTATTACCGGGTGGGCTATATGACCGTGGCGGGAATGCGCACGTTGTACGACGACCCTCTGTTCAGTGCGAGATTCTATGACAATGTATTCAGCCGGAGGACCAATGTCCTGCACAAGACCATGCGTGAAGCGAGCGGGCAAGGATTCAGGCAGACATTCAGGGAGATAGAGCAGTATTTCCAGGAAGACTGGGAGATGGGGCAGCAGACGCGTGCGCCGTTCATGCCGGGAGAAGAGTTTACGGCCATTCCCAAGCATTATGCATCGTTCTCCGGACTGGCGATGACCGACATGGGGCTGTATGCCGTCCGCAGCGGCATGGACCGTCCGCAAGAGCTGGTGCGTCTGCACGAGGACGGGTCTTGGGAGCACGTGGAGTGGCGTTCTGCCTCGGCGGGGGCTCCCGTGTGGTCGGAGGCTGACGGGAGGCTGTATTGGAGCGAGACCGTAGCGGACAGGCGCTGGAGCCTCGGCGGGTCTTCGCGCATCAGGTATTATGACCTCCAGTCGGGGCTGCAAGGCGATCTGACGATGGCGGCGCAGGGACGGCTGTTCAACCCGTTCCCCGCCGGGGGGAGCGTCTATGCCGTGGAATATCCCGTTGAGGGAGGTTCGGCTGTCGTGGAGGCGGATGCTCGGAGTGGAGAGATCCTCCGCAGATGGGAGGCCCCGGACGGGTTGCAGGTGGTTGAGGTCGCCATGGGTGGCGGCAGGCTCGTGGCTTCCGGCATCAGCGATGAGGGGTGCGGGCTGTATGACGTGGAGGGCGGGTACTCGTGCGTACTCGCGCCGCAGCCGGTCAAGATCAAGCAGTTGTGCACTGTCGGCGGAGTCCTGCACTTTGTCTCCGACCGGACTGGCGTCAATGAGGTGTATTCGTTTGGCAGCGGCATCGTGCGGCAGGTGACAAACACCAAGTTTGGCGCGGCTGACTATGCGTTCTCTGCGGACGGGCGTACGATGTGGTACTCATCCCTCACGAGGGATGCCCGGAATATACGCCGGATGACTGCTGATGCCGTCGCAGAGTTCTGGGGACAGTATAGGGCTGTTGATGCCGACAGGCGGCAGGGCATGGCGGGCAGCAATGCCGCAGTTGATGGACGGACAGAAACGGCAGACGTGGCTGCAGATATTCCCGCCGGGAGGCTGGGGCGCGTCGTGGACTGGGGCGACATTCATCATTACGCGATAGCGGACAAGCTCTCCGCGCAGGAGGTTGCTTTGGCGGCTGGTGATGCAACGGCCGCAGCCGG
>CAZKVW010000076.1:0-5037 GCA_964556285.1 uncultured Muribaculaceae bacterium | reverse complement strand
TCCCCTGCCCGCAAATACAGCAAAGCCGCCCACCTCCTGCGGCTGCACTCATGGCTGCCCCTGTCCGTCTCGTACGACAACGTGCTCAACTTGAGCGAAGAAGACCTCAATTCGACGGCGGGGCTTGGGGCGACTGCATTCTTCCAGAATGACCTTGGCACAATGTCGGGCTACATGTCCTACAAATACCAGCCGGATGAGGACTGCCGCAACGGCTTCTCGGCGCAGCTCTCATACACCGGCCTGTATCCCGTGATAGAGGCCAGCGTGGACTATGCCGCCCGCAAGGCATACACCTACAGGCCTTTGACATTTGAGAGCGAGGACGGCGCACATACGGGAGCGTATGCGTACTGGCGCGACAAGGCGTACTGCGAAGGGACTCTCCGGGCGTATGTCCCGCTCAACTTCTCTTCGAGCGGCTGGTCACGCGGGCTCATCCCGCAGGCTGAGCTGACGCTGGGCAACGACCTGTATGACAAGAGGACCCTGACCTACAAGAGGGTGGACTGGACATACAGCGACGGCAGTGTGTCAGATATGTACGAACTGTACGGGATAGGTGATGGGGAGAGCCTGTACTACAGCACTTACAAGGCCTCTGTGCGCGGCTATTCCATGCTTGGCACTCCGTCCGCCAGCATTTATCCCCGTCTCGGCATCGGTGCGGAGCTGGGGGTGGAGGGCAATGCCGGACTGGACAAGTACTATTCTCCCGGGGCATACGCCTATCTTTACGGCTACCTGCCAGGCTTGGGCTATGGGCAGGGGTGGAGGCTGACCGCATTGGCGCAGACCAGTGTCAAGGACGATGCCGTGTTCCCGGTCAGCAGGCTGACAATGACGCCGCGCGGGGCGGACTCCTGCACCAAGCTGGCGGCTGGGGCTTACCGCAGCCAATTCAGATTGACTGCGGACTACGCCATCCCTTTCGCTCCGCTGGATCTTGCCCTCGGGCAGCTGGCGTACATGCGCAATCTGGAGCTGATACCCCATGCGGACATCTTCATCGGGTGGGGAGGAGACTATGCCCGAGAGGCGTATGAGATGTCCGGCGGCTGCGGCACGGCATATAGCGCAGGGGCGAGCCTCGCCGTCCATCTGGGCAACCTCGCGTTTGTCCCCTACGACACCCGTATAGGTGTGGACTTCAATTGGCTCGGCGGCAGCATCCCCGATGACATTCGCGCCGCTGGCGACCGCAGCAGACGTTTCCACGTCGGGATGGTGTTCAGCATAGACTTGTAGGGAGCTTGCCTCCGCTGTGGAGGAGACGTCCTGGAAATCCGTGGCGACCGCCCTGAAAAAGTCCGACCTTGCCTGAATCTGGACATGGCACAAGACCGTCAATTCTGCGGAAGAGATAGACGAGTCTGACAAGATTTCCAGGGCAACAAATCTTGGCAAGAATCCTTGCCGTATTTGGAATTTATGGTAAATTTACCGTAAATTTCAAATACAAATCATGGATTACATAAAAAGGGACATCTACCTCCAAAAACTCATTGACAGGAGGGAGAACGGCGAAGTGAAGGTAATCACCGGACCTAGGAGGTGCGGCAAATCATGGCTTCTTGGCAAGATTTATTGTGATTACCTTTTGAGCGTCGGCATACAGAAGTCACAGATTGTATTTCTGTCTTTTGATGTGGATGACAGTTTCGATGAAACGAACAATGACTTACGTGACCCTGAAAGGCTAAAGGCATACTTCCGCTCTCAAATAAAGGAAGAAAGCCTCCAATACTATGTCATGCTTGACGAGGTGCAGGAAGTGGAGGGCTTTGAGCGCATCGTGAACGGCCTCAATAGCCGTGGCAATATAGATGTTTATGTCACCGGCAGCAATTCACGATTCCTTTCAAGCGACATCAACACCATCTTTAGGGGGCGTGGGGATGAAATACAAGTCTACCCGTTGTCTTTCAATGAATTCATACAGGACAGGCCTGAAAGCATCCATGATTTGTGGCTGGAGTATTATACATATGGCGGGATGCCGGCTTTGCGGCATAGGAAAACAGCCGAGCAAAAGATAGCCTATCTCAACAGATTGTGGACAAAGACCTATATCTCCGATGTGGTGGACAGGCACAAAATACGCAATCGAGAGGCTCTTGAGTGCATAGTTGACACCCTGTGCTCCTCCGTAGGCTCTCTGACAAATCCGAGCAAAATAGCGAATACTCTTAAAAGCGTTCGCAATGTTAATATCAGCAGCCAGACTGTGGATGATTATTTGGGTTATTTGAGAGATGCGTTCTTGTTTGAGGATGCGAAAAGATACGATGTCAAAGGCAGGAAATATTTCGAGTCCATAAAGAAGTACTATGCCGTAGATGTGGGCTTGCGCAACGCCAGACTCAATTTCCGTCAACAAGAGCCAAGTCACATAATGGAGAATGTCATATTCAATGAACTGAAGATAAGGGGTTACTCCGCAGATGTCGGTGTCGTCACAAAGCGGCAGATGGTAAATGGCAAAAGCGGCTACTCCAATCTTGAAATTGACTTCATAGCCACGAATGGCATCGAGAAATACTACATCCAGTCGGCGTATCAGATCCCGGACGAGGAAAAGAGAAAGCAAGAAACCGCTTCACTTAACAATATCGATGACTCGTTCAGGAAGATTGTCATCACAGGCAGTGACATAGCCCGTTACATGGATGATAAAGGCATTCTCTACATAAGCCTGTTTGACTTCCTGCAAGGTGGCAGCCTCGATAAGCTCATATAGCGCGACCGCAGCAGACGTTTCCACGTCGGGATGGTGTTCAGCATAGACTTGTAGGGAGCTTGCCTCCGCAGCTCATGCTGCTGCTCCTAATATCAGATCTTCCCCGCACAAGCGGGCTGTCCTCCGGGATGTAATCTTTTGGATTTCCGCAGAAATGGGGTTAAATTAGCATGGCGCAACGGAATATTCTATTATGGGCAGATACATAGACAAGAGCGGCGGGTTTGCCAGGGTTATCGCAGGTGAATATGTGGACAAGACAGGAGTGATTCCGATTTTCAATGGAACACTCTGCAAAGAGGGCAACTTGTATTGCGTCAGCCGGCCGAGGAGATTCGGAAAGAGCTACGCAGCCAGAATGCTGGTCGACTACTACTCGAGGTCATGTGACTCCCGCTCCTTGTTCAATGGGCTTGCCGCCAGCAAGGATCCCTCTTTCGAAGAGCATCTGAACAAATATCCTGTTGTCTATATCGACATGACATCGGAGATTACCACTTCTCGGGATCACGGCGTCATAGTTGACACAATGGAGGAAAGGCTTTGCAGAGAACTGTGCCAGACCTACCGGATACGCTACAGGAAAGGTTATGACACTTATACCGTCTTGCAGAAGATCAATTCCAAAACAGGGGACAAGTTTGTCTTTGTAATTGACGAGTGGGATGCCATCTGCCGGGAATTCGAGGCGGACGAGGCGGGTTTTGACAGGTATGTGTCATGGCTGCGCTCCATCTTCAAGAGCGATCTGACCAATGTCGCCATCGCGGGTGTCTACATGACCGGCATTCTCCCGATAAAGAAATACAACACCCAGTCGGCTCTCAACAATTTCAAGGAGTACTCCATGCTCATTCCCGGAGAGCTTGCCCCGTTCTTTGGCTTCAGCAAAGACGAGGTAAGGGCGCTCTGTCAGAAACATGACATGCCTTTTGACGAGATGGAGCGCTGGTATGACGGATATGCCATGTCAAAAGCAGGCTCTATGTTCAACCCTAATTCGGTAATGTCCGCAATCCGCGACGGGGAATTCCACGACTATTGGGGGAAGACTTCCTCCTTTGAAATCATCCGGGATTACATCTCAATGAATTTTGACGGCCTGAAAGACGACATCATAAGCATGCTCGGCGGAATATCAGTCACAGTGAACCCGGAGAAATTCCAGAATGACCTCGTGAACATCAAGAGTAAAGACGATGTCCTCACGCTCCTTATCCATTACGGATACCTGAGCTTTGACTATAGGACAAAAGAAGTCCGCATCCCGAATTACGAGATTTCCACGGAGCTTGCCTCCGCTGTGGAGGAGACGTCCTGGCGATCCGTGGCGACCGCTCTGGAAAAGTCCGACCGCCTCCTCAAAGACACTCTCGCGGGAAAGGAAGAAGCTGTCGCCTCTGCCATGGAGAACATACACGAGGAGAGCGCATCAATCCTCCAGTACAATGACGAGAACTCCCTCAGCTGCGCGGTCACGATAGCCTATTACGCCGCCAAGAACTATTACACCTCTGTCAGGGAACTCCCGTCGGGGAGGGGGTTCGCTGATCTCGCGTTCATTCCGGTGAGAGGAGTTGACAAACCGGCCATGCTCATCGAGCTGAAAGTTGACTCTTCCGCTGAGGGGGCGATCGCTCAAATCAAGGAAAGGCGGTATTCCGGCGCACTGAAAGGGCTTTCAGGCGAGATCGTTCTTGTCGGGATCAGCTACGACAGGAAGACGAAAAAGCACGAATGCAGGATAGAAAAGGCCGACCTTGCATGAATTTAGACACAGCACAAGACCGTCAATTCTGCGGAAGATATGATATAATGTTGAAATGTTGGAGACAGGAATCAAAGGCCGCCTCGAAGAGACGGTGACACAGGAGCTCAGCGCCGAACACCTCGGCAGCGGGTCGGTGGCAGTGCTTGCCACCCCAATGATGGTGGCGCTTATCGAAAAGACATGCCGGCTCTCGGTCAAGCCCTATCTTGAGGAGGGGCAGGAGACCGTGGGGACTCATGTCGATGTCAGCCATGTCAGCGCCACGCCTGTCGGAATGCAGGTCTGGTGCTGCTCCGAGCTGGTGGAGATTGACCGCCGCCGCCTCACATTCAAGGTCTCCGTCTATGACGACAGCGGCCTTGTCGGGGAGGGCACTCACGAGAGGTTCGTCATCGACGAGGATCGTTTCCTCCGCAAGGCTGAGGCCAAAAAGAGCCTCCCACAAGCCCCTCCGGCAGACCCCCAGAAAAATGCGAAATAATCGTTCCACGCTTCGCAATAAATGATTAAATTTGCGTGGAGTGTG
>CAZKVW010000075.1:6050-7508 GCA_964556285.1 uncultured Muribaculaceae bacterium | reverse complement strand
TAATTTAACCTATGAAAAACTATTCAGATGGAGCATTTTGCAAATTCTGTGCCGCATCTGCCCCCTCCGTAGCGCTCACCAGCTTGATGGAGACAATCTTGACTGGGGTCAAGGGACGGTCGCGCCCGTCAGTCTGTACGGCTGCGATCTTGTCAATCACATCCAACCCGTCAATGGTCTCCCCGAACACCGTGTATGCCCCGTCCAGCTGGGCGCAGTTGCCGGCATCCTGCACGATATAGAACTGCGATCCCGAAGACGCCTTGGTCGGATTGGCTGCATCCCCGCGCCTGGCCGCCGCGAGAGCTCCTTTCTTGTGCCTGTATTCCGGGACGAACTCCGCCGGGACGGTGTAGTTGGGGCCGCCGGTGCCCCACCTGTCCGCCTGGTCGGGGTCTTTGGAGAGCGGGTCTCCCGCCTGGATCATAAATCCGTTGATCACCCTGTGGAACAGCACTCCGTCATAGTATCCCTCCAGTGCCAGCTTGGCGAAGTTGTCCCTGTGCTTGGGGGTCTTGGAGTAGAGTTTGACCCGTATCGTGCCCAAGCTGGTCACGATGTCAAAGACCGGCTCCTCAGGGAGCGTTTGCATTGTCTGTTCTGCCATTTCTTTTTGTTTTAGTTGTTCTGCCTGCGTGATGGAGTCCTGACGCGCCTTTTCCTCGGCTGCGGCTGCCTCCGCCTTTTTGCCTGACCGGCCGCAGGAAGCCGCCGCCAGCAGCGCCGCTGTCCCCAGCAGCGCAATTGTTAGTGCCCGTTTCATAAATGTTTACAGCCTTTCTGTTAAAATATTGTCAATTAATATATTACTTTATTTCAGGACTAGACAATCCGTGTCCGCAGTTCACGGCGCTTCAGGAAATCCCTGCTACGCTCCGCGTCCGCAGCTCCCGCCAGGCCAGCAGCGCATAAGCCGCCAGCAGGGCCGTCCCCAACGCCATCTTCCAGATATTCCCCACCGGCACTAGGGCATAGACGGCATACAGGACAGCCGCAGCCGCCACGTAGCGGAGCATCCCAGCTACATCGTAGCGCACAGGGTAATGCGCCCTCCCTATCAGTGCGCTCATCAGCATCGCCACTCCGTATCCTGCAAATCCGCCCCAAGCGCAGGCCATGTACCCCCAGCGCGGTACCAGAGCCACGTTGAACGCTATCATCACCGCCGCCCCGCAGGCGCTCATCACTGCTCCCCACCACGTCTTGTCCGTGAGCTTGTACCAGAACGAGAGGTTGAAATATACTCCCATGAATATCTCCGCAGCCATCACTATCGGCACGACCCGCAGTCCTGACCAGTAGCCGGGCTGGATGAAATGCCGCAGCAGCGGCATGTAGAACATCACCGCCAGCCAGGCCATCACAGCGAACACCACAAACCATTTCATCCCCTCCGCGAGGGTCTCCGGGCGGCTGCCGCCATTGTCACCATCGGAGCCGCTGCCCTTGCCGCCGGCG
>CAZKVW010000075.1:0-5950 GCA_964556285.1 uncultured Muribaculaceae bacterium | reverse complement strand
GCGAACACAATCGGCTCGTAGGCGTACCTGAACGCCTGGGTCAGCAGAGACATGATCATGGCTATCTTGACACATGCGCCATAGATGCCCAGCTGCACCTGCCCCTCATGCCCCGGCATCAGATAGGGGAACAGGATCTTGTCAGCCACCTGATTGAGTATGCCCACGAGGCTGAGCAGCAGCAGCGGCATCGAATACGACAGCATCCTGCGGGCGAGAGCCCGGTCAAACCCGTAGCCGATGCCCCGGATTTCGGGGATGAACCCCAGCGTCACCGCCGCCGTGCAGATGAGGTTGGCAAAGAATATCAGCCCCACGCCGCCGTTGAATCGCCCGTAGATGTCCGCCAGGCCGTTCACCCGTGGCATCACCAGGAAGATGAAGAGGTTGAGCGCGACATTGGCAAAGATGAATGCCATCTTGAGGCTCATAAACTTGACCGGGCGACGCTGCTGCCTCAAGCGGGCGAACATGATGGCCTGGAACGCGTCCAGCCCCGCAATCAGGGCGAAACAGGCGATATACTCCGGATGGTCGCCATAGCCCATCGCCCCGGCTATCGGCCCGAGGAACGCCATCACCAGCGCGACAAACACCAGCGCGACTCCTCCGACCATGCGGAGGGCGTTGCTGTACACCATTCTCCCGTCCTCACCGCTCTTGCCCGAGAAACGGAAGAATGTCGTCTCCATCCCGAACGTCAGCAGCGCGAGCAGCAGGGCCGAATAGGCATAGAGGTTGGTGACTATGCCGTACCCGCCGCTCTCGGCGGAAATCTTGTAGGTGTACAGAGGGACAAGCAGATAGTTGAGAAATCTCCCGACTATGCTGCTTATCCCGTATATCGCGGTGTCACGTGCCAGTGACTTCAGATTCATTTGTTGCGGTAGTTAAACCCTTTCTCGTCCAGCATACGGAATCCGCCACTCTTGACCTTGGCCATGAACGCGCCGAAGTCCGCCTTGTTATCCGGCAGACACCACTGCACCTCGCTCATCGCGAAGAGGCGCGGCATGATCATGTACTCCAGCTGCCCGGGAGACGGAATGTATTCCGCCCAGACATTGGCCTGCGCTCCGAGTATATGGGAAGCGGCATCCTCGTCCAGGCCCTCCGTGGGGTCAAAGCTGTAGACCTTCTCGATGGGCAGTGTGCCCCACCATGCGCAGAGAGGCTCGTCCACATCCTCCCACACGGGGATGGAGGTGTTGTTGCGTGTGCCGCACTGGTTGTAGTCGAAATAGCAGTATTGGTTGGGTGTCATGACGACATCAAAGCCCCTGCGGGATGCCTCAATGCCGCCCTTGGTGCCCCTCCAGCTCATCACCGTGGCTCCGGGCGCGAGGTCGCCATCCAGGATTTCGTCCCAGCCGATGAGCTTCTTGCCCCTTGTCGTCAGGAACGTCTGCATCCGTGAGGTCACATAGTTCTGGAGCCGCTGCTCGGCCGTGGCGTGATCGTCAGAGTGCAGCCCGAGGGCCGCTATGCGGGCCTGGCAGTCGGGGCACTGCTCCCAAGATGTCTTGGGGCATTCATCCCCGCCGACATGGAAATATTTGCCCGGGAAGATGTCGCAGAGTTCGCCCAGCACCGTCTGGAGGAACTCAAGCGTGGTCTCCTTGCCGGGGCAGAGCACATCTTTCGCAATCCCCCAGACCTGCCTGACATGATAGTCTTCTCCGGTCTCGATGGACTTGCCGGAGCAGCCCAGCCAGGGGTAGGAGGCGAGGGCCGCCACCATGTGCCCGGGCAGGTCCACTTCCGGCACTATGGTGATGCCGAGCGCGTCAGCGTAGGCCACCACGTCGCGCATTTCCTCCTGGGTGTAGAAGCCGCCGTAGCGGATCCCGTCATATTTGAAGTCATTGCCCTTGTAGGCTGGCATATATCCCACGAGAGTGCTGTCTCGCCATGCGCCCACTTCGGTCAGGCGCGGATAGGCCTTGATTTCGGCTCTCCAGCCTTGGTCGTCCGTCAGATGCCAGTGCATGCGGTTGAGTTTGAGGGATGCCATCACGTCGAGGACTTTCTTGATCTCGTCCACTGTCCAGAAATGGCGGCTGCAGTCGAGCATCATTCCCCGCCAGGCAAACCGGGGCTTGTCCTTGATCTCGCAGCAAGGGAGAGTCCAGCGGGACTCAGTGTCGCGAGCCGTGCCGTAGATGGAGACCGGCATGAGCTGTTTGAGGGTCTGTATGGCGTACAGGAATCCCGCGTCGCCGGAGGCTTTGACCATGGCGGAATGCTTGTCTATGGTGATGGTATAAGCTTCATCGGCCATGGTGGGCTCTATAGCGAACGACAGCCCGCTTGAGGCTTCCTGCCCCTGCGCTATGGAGAATGTCTTGCCCGTGACTGTGCCAAGGTCATCACACAGCCCTCTGACAGCGGCTTGGGCGCGTTCTCCCATGGCCTTGTCACAGCTGACAGTCCTGTCTTTGAGCAAGTCAAACGACCCCTTGGTCTCCTTGACGCTGAGGGGCTGGGGGATGATGCTGATCGCGGATGCGAGCAGAGTGGCGATAAGTGTTGCTGTCATAAAAATGTATTAATGTGGTTGTTGTCAATATATTATCAATCCTGCGACCGCTCCTGCGACAATCATTGGGATAGGCTTGACCTTGCCCCAGAGCGAGGCCGCCAGCGCAGCGGCGAGCAGTGCCCAGCTCTTCCAGTCGGGGAAATTGTCTCTGACGATGGAGAATGTCGGGACTCCTCCGCTCCAGCTGACGTTGAATATCAGTATCAGCGCCGCCGCCCCAATCAGTCCTGTCACCGCCGGACGGACAGATCCCATTATCCGGGTGAATGTGTCGGAACTCTTGTATTTGAGGTACATGCGGACGATGAGCAGCATTATGATGAATGAGGGCAGCACTATGGCCAGCGTTGCGGTGCATGACCCGAGCACGCTCAGCAGCTCGCCCGCGCCTGAGGTGTGCAGCACTTCGTACCCGGTGTAGGTGGCGCAGTTGATGCCTATCGGGCCGGGGGTCATCTGCGATATGGCCACTATGTCGGTGAACATGCTTTCGCTCAGCCACGCGTGGTTGGCGACCACTTCCGTCTGTATCAGGGACAGCATGGCGTATCCGCCGCCAAAGGTGAACATCCCGATGAGGAAGAACGTCACGAACAGCTGGACAAATATCATTTGCCGCCGGCCCTCCTCTGCCTGTACCAAGCCAGCGCGGCTGAAATGGCGATGATGGTGAGCAAAATGTATATGGGCGAGAATTTGAGCAGGGCGACGGCGATGAGCACCCCAGCGCTGATGGCCCAGCTCCACCAGGTCTTGTTGCCACGGGCCATCCGCACCGTAGGGGCTGCGATGAGGGCCACCGTGACTGGGCGGATGCCCTTGAACGCTTTCTCCACCCAGACATTGTCCTTGAACGAGGTGAAGAACATGGCGATAAGCAGTATGACCACGAACGGGACGCAGATGCTGCCGAGGGTGGCCGCGATGCTCCCTTTGAGCCCGCGCAGCCGGTATCCGGCGAATATGGACATGTTGACCGCCAGCACTCCCGGCGCACTCTGCGCGAGGGCTATAATGTCGGGGAATTCCTCCTCCGGTATCCACCCGCGCCCGACTATTTCGGACTGGATGGCCGGAATCATCGCGTAGCCCCCGCCCACAGTGAATGCCCCTATGTTGCAGAACACAAGGAAAATCTTGTGGAGGGGCACTGCCGCAGGCTGTTGACCGTCTTTAGGCTGTTGTCCGTCGCTCATATCCCGCAAAGTTAAGCAATTTATTCGGTTGGTCTTGCTGGTTCTTGGTGTTTCGGAGCTTCGTCATTTCTGAAAGTTTTTCAGTCACCCGGATAAGCATTGGCTCATGCTGATTTTGCCATATTTGCCCCCGCTAATAAACTTCGGGGGATAATTTGCTTCTTTCGCTTCACTAAAAAAGTCAGATATGGTATCAGCATTGTTGAGGAAGACACCCGCCGTCTCTGCGGCATTGGCACTTGTATGCGCCGCAGCTATTTGCATGGCGGTCGTGGCCGGATGTTCAGGCGATAAAGTGAACAAATCGGCAGGCACACGCGTGGCGGCTTTGGACGCTTCTGCGTGGGATGCTTCGCAGTGGATATCGGCAGCTGATGCGCCTGTGGTAACTGGCGAGGTGAGCCGGGTCAACCAGCGGGCGGCTGACGGGGCGAGCTGGTTTGCGCTGGATCTCGTCAACGAGCGCAGGGTGACATCCGCCAAGTGGATGACGACCGGACTTGGGGTATATTCGCTCTGGATCAACGGAGTCCCTATCGGAGAGGAGATTCTCAAACCGGGATTTACCCATTATGCCAAGACCAAGAGGTCATTCACCTATGATGTTACGGATGCAGTCGTGACTGGAGCCGGCCGGAGAAATGTTTTTTCCGCACGTGTGACCCCAGGTTGGTGGGCTGACAAGGTTGTGACCCCCAGCGGGCATGACGGGATGGTGGGGCGCAAATGTGCTTTCCGTTCCGTGCTGGAATTGACGTTTGACGACGGCAGCCGGAGGCTCTATGGCACGAACGCCGCAGACTGGAGGGCTGGACTGGCGGGCCGGGTCAAGCACGCGGCAATATACGACGGAGAGGAGTTTGACGCAAGGGAGATTCCAGGATATGAGGCTCTGGACAAGCTCGGGACTCCGGAGGTCAACACCGAGTTCGCAGGGGAGATATTGTCCTCGGAGGGCGGAGAGGTGTATTTCCGTGACGATCTGGCGATGGCTCCGGTAAGGGCGTATGTCTGGGAGGGAGTCGAAGGAGAGAGCGCGGATGCCTACGGCAAGGTCATCATCAAGCGCGAATTCGCACCCGGGGAGAAGATGACCGTCGCTCCCGGCGAGACGCTTGTGGTGGATTTCGGGCAGAATGCCGCAGGAGTGCCCGCATTCGAATTCGAAGCGCAGCCTGGGACCAAGCTTGTCTGTCTGCCCTCGGAGTTGCTCAATGACGGCAACGGGGCGAAGTCGAGAGGGATGGACGGGCCGGAAGGCAGCTGTCATCGCCTCAACCTCCGGACGCCCGACCAAGGCATGAGGATATGGTACACGTTCGGGGATGAGCCTGGCTATGTCAGCTGGAGGCCTGCCTGCACATTCTTTGGCTACAGGCTGGTGTCAGTCACTGCGGACGCTCCGGTGTCGATACGCTCTATCCGTTCCGTCCCTGTAACCTCCATCACGGCGGCTATGGAGACCGGACGGGTGACTACCGGGGACAGCCTGGTCAACAAGCTCATTTCCAATATCAGGTGGGGACAGCTGTCCAACTACCTCTCCGTGCCGACCGACTGCCCTCAGCGCGATGAGAGGGAGGGCTGGATGGCAGACACGCAGGTGTTTGCCGAGACAGGGACATTCTTCGCGGACACCAAGTCGTTTTTCCACAAATGGATGCGAGACGTGAGGGACTCACAGGCCGAGGACGGGGCGTATCCGGGGGTGGCGCCGGGCGGGGCCTACGGGGAATCGCTGATGCGTATCGGATGGGCTGACGCCGGAGTCATAGTGCCCTGGACGGTGTGGAAACAGTTCGGCGACACCGGCATCATTGATGAGAACTGGGAGTCGATGGAGCGTTTTATGTCTGTCGTCAGCAGGACGCGCTACAGTCATCAGGCTCTTGTTCGGGACAACGGCAACTATCAGTGGGCCGACTGGCTGAGCTATGAGCCGCTGGAGAGTCATGGCGGCAGGGCATTCACCACAGATGCCGAAGGCAGACGGACTCCGCGTCCTGAAGCCGTCGAATATTGGAACTACCTCGGCGCGGCGTACTGGATACTGGATGCGGAGATGATGCGGGAGATGGCGGCCGCGACCGGGCGTGACGCTGACAAATATGCCCGGATGGCCAGTACAGCCCGAGACTATGCGCGTGCCCGCTTCCTTGACGATGACGGCACATTTCGTCTGCCCATCCTCAACACGATGCAGACTCCGGCG
>CAZKVW010000074.1:4815-8264 GCA_964556285.1 uncultured Muribaculaceae bacterium | reverse complement strand
CCAGATGCTCAAGTATCTGCATGACAACATCGGCAAGCCGAGCGGGCTGTATCATGCGGCAAATATAACGGGCCGTAATGGCAGCACAGATATATCCCTATCTGACTATGTCGAAGACTCTCCGCGATGGTCGCTGATGCCTGTGAACAGGTACAGTGACAGCACACGCATAGGGTATGCAAGAAACCTGATGCTTGATGTCGGGAAGCACTTCGGAATCGAGTATGGCGCGGATGCAAGCGGGGCGCATGTGTCAACTGACAAGTTCGCCAAATATGGTCTATCCTGTACCGAGGCCAAATACAACGCAGACACCATCAAAGCAAGCATACTGTCCGGCATGCCGGTCGTGGTCACGGCGTACCTTAATAAAAAAAGTAACTGGTTCAAGACTGTTTATTCTGGTGGACATTGTTGGATTATGGATGGCTGGTGCAAGGAGAGGCTTATACATCATGTGTATTTCCGCTTGGAGAAGCTGGACATAACGCTAGATGACTACGAGTGGCTGCGCGATGACAGCCATGAGTATTACCTGCCGGAGGAAATGTACTCATTTTATCCCGAGGGGCAGGTCTATGACGGGGCGATAGTGCATGATGTATCGTATAGCGATTTTGAGTGTTGTCTGATGAACTGGGGCTATGACGGATTTTATGACAGCACAAAATATTATGTGCACGATAAAGCAGAGTGGACGACACCAGATGGCAATTATCAACACAAGAGGAGGTTCTATTATGGGTTTAATTAGAGGTTGGTGGCGGGTAGCTTCGGTTGCGGCGCTCGCGGCTACCGCATTTGCTGCTCTGTGCGGGTGCAAGACATCTGATGGCAGACTGATTGAGGACACTGATTACGTGTTCATTCACAGGGCCTGTGATGAGCTTCACACGTATAATTATTTTTTGAGGAGTTCAACAGATTCGAACACCGGCGAAGTGTACTATTGGCATGACCCTCTGCCGGAAACATCCCTGCCCGCGTCCTCGTATGTGCTGGAGCTGCTGATTGGCGCTGACTCGAGCGTTTTTGGGTGGCCGGACATGGGGAATGTACTTCCTCCCAATGCCAGCATCGAGGACCAAATTGAGAAAAAACATTTTGGACGCAAGACCAAGTCTTTTGATGACTCGGAGAAATACAGTACAGCACTGCGCTTTGTAGAGTACCGCACGGAAGCGGTAGAGGATATCAAGCTGTATGCCGACAAGGAAATATCGGGGAAAGCTGTCGGGACGGATATAGGAGACCTCTTTGAAATAGTCGTCCTGCCTAGGAAGTATAACGGATTCATGTTCTCGGAGAGCGGACGCTATATTGGCGAGATTGAGAACGGGACTTCGATAAGGGACTATCTCCGCCAGCGCCCCATGATGGCGGCCTCAATGTCGCTGCGCCTCAAGTCCGTCCCTGCGGAGCTGCCGCAGACGCTGGTGTTCACGGTCGAAGTCACCATGGCCTCCGGCGAGACAATCTCCTCGTCCACTTCTGAAATAAGCTTGACACAATGAGGACAGGGGCTTTTTGTCGCTTGGCGGCGCTGCTTCTGGCGGCGCTGCCTTTGGCCTCGTGTGTCGAGGACATTGACCTCTCAAGCAGGTATGAGCGCAAGGTGGTGGTCAACTGCGTCTTGGAGGACTCGGACACGCAGACGCTGTCGCTGTCATACAACTCCGTTGTGGGCTCGTTCTCGCATGATGAGATTACGGATGCGGATGTGACGCTGTCATGTGACAGGGAGGAGGTGGGGCGGTTTGAGCACAAGAGCTACATGCGTTGGGAGCTGGCATATACTCCCGAGGCAGGGCGTGAATACACATTGACGGTGCGGGTGCCCGGGCATGAGGATATAACTGCATCAACAGTGATGCCTCGCGCCTGCGGCTTGTCCAAGATCCGCAATAAGGGCGGCCAGTCAATCAGATTCTTTTCCCAACGCGGAGTCGCCTCACCTTATTGGATATTTCATTTGTCGCAGCAGACGGAAGAGTATGACCCCGCCCCCAAGGTGAGCTACACTGACCGCCTGATTGATGATATTGGCACTGACCATCCGGGGGTTGACGACTTCAATGCGTTTGATGAGATGATGTTCGCGGGCACCGGGCTTGTCGGCACTACCCGCTCGCACATGGCCTACCTGCGGATAGTCCCGGACGGGGACATGGACAGTTTTAAGGTGGAGGGACAGTTCACCAGCACTCTGGTGGTGTTCCGATTCCCGTCCGAGGAATACGACAGGTACATGCGTTCGTCCATACTCAAGATGATGTCGCACACCGACGATACCGACCCGTCGAGATGGTTTGAGGAGGTGTCTGTGTACAGCAATATCTCTGGCGGCCTGGGCATTTTCGGGGCTGTTGCCGATACCGTGATCCAGATAAATGTGGCGACAGACGCGCATGACAGGATGAGGCCATGAGAGCAAGCTGTTGCATCATATTGCTGGCGCTCATGGCGATGCCAGCCCCAATCGTCCGCGGGCAGGACAATGGCGATGTCTGGCATCAGCAGCTTGACAGCGCGATGGTGACGGCTGCCAAGAGGCGGGGAATCAGCGGGGTGAGACGGGTGTTCTCTCCCGAGCAGGGCATAGCCACCATCTCCGTGACCGGAGAGCCGGACCTCGTAAGGCATGTGTCAAGCCTGCCGGGGGTGTCGCAGGGTGTGGAAGGGTCTCTCGGCATGTTTGTCCGGGGAGCTGGGAGCGGCAACAATGTTGTCATCTACAACGGGGTGCCGATGACCGGGTATTCCCACTTGATGGGCATGCTGTCCTCGGTGTCTCCCGATATGGTGTCCTCGGTGACATTTCACAACGGAGGCATAGACGCCTCATTCGGAGACGTGTCGTCCTCTGTCATCGAGATACAGCCGTGCCGCATGGCCTCCCGTTCCAAGTCCCGCAAGTTTGCCCTGTCGCCTTATCTCACAGGATTTTATGCCGGGGGCGCAGCCCGCGCCGACACTATAGGCTATCAGGTGGCGGCACGCCTCTCGCCAGTCCCGCTGCTTGCCGGCGCGGTCTCCAAGCGCCTGACCAATGGCGGGTCTGCTGACACCGGCATGGGCGCACTGGTATACGACCTTGACCTGCAATACGAACGCCGGCTGTCCAATGGCGGCTCGGTGGACATGATGGCATACCGCAAGCTGGACCGGTATCATGTGTACAGCGTGGAGACGGCCGATTCGGATGAGATGTCCCGCAAGCTTGTCTCATCCATGACCGCGCTCAAACTGGGCTGGCGGCAGCCGCTGTCCCGTTCGCTCACGCTGTTGTCCAAGGTGTACGGCACATGGTCAGAGTCGGGACAGAGAATGTCCGAGTCAGCAGGCTATGGGAGGGATTCGCGGATTGAGGCCATGTCTTCCAGACAGGAGTTTGCCGTGGAAAGCAAGCTGTCAGGCCGGGCCGGGCGGAAATGGGAGTACACCGCAGG
>CAZKVW010000074.1:0-4715 GCA_964556285.1 uncultured Muribaculaceae bacterium | reverse complement strand
TCAATGGCTCGCTAGGAGGATACGTGCGCGACATGCGCAACCTCGTGTCGTTTGACACTCCAACCCGTGCGCTTAAGATGAACGGTGACTCGTGGGAGCAGTCTCTGGCTCTCGGGCGCGGGCGTTCGGCCGGATTGGAAGTGTACTTGGCCGCATCGTCATCCCGGTGGCTGGCCGCGCTGTCATACACCCTTTCCAAGTCGGACAGGCGCTACGAGGATATTGGTGACGGGGATTGGTTCCCTTTCAAGTTTGACCGCAGGCATATCCTGAATGTCCAGTCCGGCTACGCGATTGTCCCGTTGCGCGTTACTGCTGACGGGGCGCGAAAGGAGCAGCGGCTCAGCCTGTCGCTCTCCCTGTCCAGCGGCAACCGGGCCACCCTGCCGGTGTCCACATACGATGGAGTTGACCCGCCTTACTGGCGCGGGGCCAAATCGCGCGTTTTCCCGTTTGAGTTTGAGGACTATGCGAGTGACAGGCTGGAGATGTCCGGCGTCAACGCGTACAAGATGAGGGATTACTTCCGCATCGATGCGGGCTATTCGTTTGTAAAGCGCAGGCCTTCGGGACGCTCGCGGGAGCTTGTCATCTCGGTGTACAATCTCACCAACCGGCACAACCCGTACATGTACTACAACGACGACGGGCAGTGGAAGCAGATCAGCATCCTGCCAGTGATGCCGTCCGTACGCTGGAAGCTGGAGTGGTGACGGGCTGCCTAGAGGCGGCACATTGTGCGTGGAGATAGGATAATTCGGCCGTTTTTAGTAGCTTTGTGCGATATGAAGATATTCAAGGCAGTATTGTCCCTGGCGGCGTTGGCGGCTTTTGCCGTCTCGTGCGGCAACCCGAAGGATATAGATATCGTGTCGTACAATGTCACCAACATATCCGTCAAAGGGTTGAGGAGTGCCGGCGCGGATCTCGTGATTGAGGTGGAAAACCCCAGCGTCCGCATGAAAGTGCACGGCATCAAGGGGATTGTCCGGCAAGGGGATACGCCGCTTGCCACATTTGTCGCTGACGATGTTGTCCTCGCGGCGCACTCTACGCGCAAGTATGTCCTGCCGTGCGTGGTGAGCCTGGACGACTCTTTCTCTATTATGACAGTCTTGGGGCTGCTCGGGGACATCAGCAGCTCTGACCTCAAGCTGGATGTGTCATGCGAGTGCCGGGCCATGGGCGTCAGGAAAAAGGTGGAACGCAAGGGAGTCTCCCTGTCAAAACTCATAAAGACGTGAATGCCATGATGACGCGACGGATATTGTCCCTGCTGGCCGTGCTGCTGGCCGGATCTGTCACACTGCTGGCGCAGCAGGTGGAAGTCCCTGACGGCTACGAACTTGTGGACTCGCTTGTGTACCGTCCTGCAGACGCATACGACGCCTCGCTGTCGGGGATGCAGGTATTTGACTACGCGAGCGATGTGGACATCGTCCAAAGCCAGGCCGTGAGGGCTGGGATGCTCAGGCATGTCGGGAGCAACGCCGGCAGGAAGATAAGCGGCTGGCGTGTGCGCATATATTTTGACAACAAGCAGGACGCCCGCGCCCAGTCGGAGGCCGCTCTCAAGACATTCCAAGCCAGATACCCCGGCTACGGGGCATACAGGACTTTCGCCAACCCTTTCTTCAAGGTGACGGCGGGGGACTTCCGCACCAAGTCCGAGGCCCTGGAGCTGCTGGAGAGGGTGAGACGTGACTTCCCCTCTGCGATTGCGGTCAAGGAGAGCATCTCCTACCCTGCGGCGGACAGGCATGACAGCTATATCACGGACACCGTTAAAGTACTCAGGCAGATATGCTCAAACAAGGATTAGAGCTTAAGCAGACCCAGAAGCTGAGCCCCCTGCAGATTCAGACCATCAAGCTCATAGAGACCCCGTTCGCCGAACTGGAGCAGAGCGTGAGGGATGAGTTTGACAACAATCCTGTGCTGGATGACGAGCATCCCTCCTCAAGCGAAGAGGAGAGCGACCCTGAGGAGGAGCAGAAGCCCAAAGACGTGTCCATAGAGGACATCAAGGATGACGACAACATCCCGAGCTACCGTCTGCGCGTCAACAACTGGGGCAAGGACGAACGTCCCGAGTACAACACATTCTCGGTCAAGGAAAGTTTTACCCAGAGCCTGATGGACCAGCTCGGCTACAAGGACCTGAGCAAAAAGGAGCGGGACATAGCCGCTTTCCTCATCGGGAGCCTGGATGAGGACGGCTACCTGCGCAGGGACATCGAGTCCATTGTGGATGACCTGGCGTTCAGGGCGGGCATCGAGACCGACGCGGACGAGGTGCTGCGCATGCTCAAGGTGATCCAGGAGTTCGAGCCGGCAGGGGTGGGGGCGCGGGACCTCAGGGAGTGCCTGCTGCTGCAGCTGCGCGAGAAGAAGCAGACGGATGACGTCAAGCTGGCGGAAAGGCTGCTGACGGACTATTATCAGGAGTTTGTCAACAAGCACTTCCAGAAGATAATGTCCCGGATGGGGATAAGCGCCCAGCAGCTCAAGGCCGCCCTCTCCAAGATAGTCAAGCTCAACCCCGCGCCGGGAGGCCAGATTGACGACTCGTACAACGACCAGGCCAAGCAAATTATCCCTGATTTTGTGCTGCATGTGGAGCCCGACGGGGAGCTCAAGATGGAAATGCCGAGGTTTCCCTTGCCGGAAGTCAAGATCAAGCGCAACTACGAGGAGATTCTCCGCCAGGCCAAGACCACCAAGGACAAGGCTGTCAAGGACGCGGCTGTGTTTGTCAAACAGAAGGTGGACTCCGCCAAATGGTATGTGGAGGCCCTCAAGCAGCGTCACAACACTCTGGAAAACACGATGAACGCCATCATCAAGTTCCAGCACGACTATTTCACCGATGGGGACGAGTCGCATCTCAAACCCATGGTGCTCAAAGACATAGCCGATATGACCGGGTATGATATATCCACCATCTCCCGGGTGGTCAGCTCCAAGTATATCGAGACCCATTTCGGCATCTTCCCGCTCAAGTATTTCTTCTCCGAGGGGCTTGAGAACAAGGACGGGGAGGAGGTGTCCACCCGTGAGCTCAAAAAAGCCTTGCAAGGCCTTGTGGACGGCGAGGACAAGTCCGCTCCGCTCACTGACGACCAGCTGGTGGAGCGAATGTCAGCCAAGGGCTACAAGGTGGCCAGGCGCACCATCGCCAAGTACCGTGACCAGCTGGGCATACCTATGGCCCGTCTGCGCAAGGAGATTTAGGGGCCTCGCGCACCTCATTGTCACAGAAGCTGAACCAGCAGTCGTCGCTCACGATTACATGGTCGAGGAGCTGGATATCCATGGAGTCGGCCGCCTGCCTCAATGCGGCGGTCTGCTGCAGGTCGGCGGTGCCGGGGCGGGGATTGCCGCTGGGGTGGTTGTGTATGAGGACGAGGGCTGACGCCTTGTGCTGCAAGGCTTTGGCTATGATGTCGCGTATGTCGATGATGGTCGCCGCCCCCCCGCCGCTGCTCATCCTGCACCTGTGGATGAGGTAGTGCGACCGGTTGAGCAGGAGCAGCCAGCACTCCTCATGCTGGAGGCCCTTTAGCCGCGGTATCATCAGCTTGTACACGTCCTCGGCATCCGTGACGGGAGTCTTCTGTATGTCCATGCCCTCAGAGAGAAACCTGCGGGCCAGCTCAAAAGCAGCGCAAATGCTCACGGCCTTGGCTTGCTTGACCCCGTCGAGCGCCGCCATGTCCTGCAGCGGCATCTCCGAGAGTCGAGTCAGACTGCCTGAGGCGAGGGCGAGCAGCCGCCCGGCAAGCTCCACCACCCCGCAACTCCGTGTGCCGGTACGCAGCAGTATGGCCAGCAGCTCGGCATTGCTCATGGCCGTAGGCCCCTGCCGCAGCATCTTCTCGCGAGGCCTCTCGCTCTCGCATGTGTCCTGTATCTTCATAGTTTTTGTCTTTGATGGGCGGAATATGGCCCTCAAAAACGTAAAAAAAGAAAAGAAACAGTCTGTGCTCTGTTTTTGATAACGGCAGTCATGTGGCCGCGCGACTAACGAGAACACAAAGATAATATCACGCTGTCCGCACCTCTCATCTTCATTGTGTCAAGCTTATTTCAGAAGTGGACGAGGAGATTGTCTCGCCGGAGGCCATGGTGACTTCGACCGTGAACACCAGCGTCTGCGGCAGCTCCGAAGGGACGGACTTGAAGCGCAGCGCCATCGACGCCGCCATCATGGGGCGCTGGCGGAGATAGTCACTTATCGAAGTCCCGTTCTCAATCTCTCCAATATAGCGTCCGCTTTCCGAGAAAATGAATCCGTCATCTATTCCAAGCAGGATAATGATCTCAAAAAGGTCTCCTATATCCGTCCCGGCTGACCTCCCGGAGATGTCCTTGTCGGCATATACCCTGATGTCTTCCACCACTTCCGTGCGATACTCAACGCAAACCAGGTTCTCATAATACTTCTCCTCGTTATCCGAAGACTTGGTCTTGCGCTTGAAATATTTTTTCAAAATCTGGCTCTCGACACTGGTATTGGGAGGAAGCACATTCCCCATGTCCGGACGTCCATAAACGCCTGATTCAGCGCCGACAAGCAGTTCCAGCACATACGAAGACGCGGGCAAGGGCGTGCCGGGCAGACGCTCACGCCAATAGTGCACATTGCCGGTATATGTGTCCGTCGAACTCGTCAAAAGATAATTGTACGCATACAGCTCATCGCAAGCCCTGTG
>CAZKVW010000073.1:0-8677 GCA_964556285.1 uncultured Muribaculaceae bacterium | reverse complement strand
ATTACCGCACAGAGCGGAGCACCTCCACCCTCTTGAGCCCTCCTCTCTGTCCCGCCACATACGCCTGGGTCTGCCTGCCGTTCCGGATAATCTCCGTAAGATAGAGCGGCTCACCCTGTATGATGGCGCGAGTCCTGAAATGATCGCCGGCGGCAAGCTTGGAAGTCCCCGGGTCGGACACTTCAAACACATTGCCGTCCTCATAGACAATCTCGACCCGGCGGTCCGGGTTCCATTCCAGCACAAGCCTGTCCCCCACGCTGAGGTCTTCGGAACGCACCATGGGGCCGGAGAAATATGCGGAGTCCTCGTACTTGCTGAGGTCAACGCTGCCAAGGAAATCATTGAAATCCCTCTTGCCGACATACTTCGACAGCACATCCAAAGTTGACGGGCGGGCCTCGCTCACGCCTCCCACATAGCCCCAGAGCCGTTTGATTGTGGACAGGGATATGAGATCGCCTGTCGCGCCCCATATGCTCTCCTTGAGAGCGGCGAAATCATACGGGGTCTCCAGAGACTTGCCGAAGCGGCTCTCAACCTCTATCAGCAGACATTTCTGCCCAAGCAAATTGTGTTTCATCTGTCAAATATAACAAAAATCAGAATGACACCCCAGCGCCTATCTCAAAGTCAACGCGCCCGGGCAAGGTCACGCCTATGCCAGTCTGTGCCACAAACCATCCCACCCGCAGTATGACCCCGCACTCCAAGGCCACGCCCTCCGCCGAGCGGTCTGACACCCTGACCCTGTCCCCCGCATTGTCCCTCCACAGCAGCACGCGCCGCCCGTAACCGCCGCCGGCGTACAAGGCCGCCCGCGGCCATGGAGACCATATCCCGCCCGCGCTCAAGCGCATAGCGGACACCTCCTCCGAGTCTCCCGAAGTCCACACGTATCCCGACCCCGCTCTGCCGTCCGAAGTGCAGGAATATGCCCACGAGCCGGGCCTGAAATTGGAACGGAACTTTGCATAGCCCCCAAATCGCCTGTACCACACCGCCATCCCGCCAAAAGAGGCGTCCGGCATGGCCCCCACAGCCATCACTCCTATGCCAAGCGGCCCGCGCTCCGCCGGCTGCGCCTCCACCGGCACGTATATCAGCGAGTCCCTAACTACCGTGTCGCGCTCCACCACGACTCTCTGGGGCCTCTGCGGCACATGCAGACGCAGCTCATACACCACGGCCGACTCCACCGGTATGCCAAGCGGCCAGTCCCGTATCACTCCATACTCCGGATGACTGACCGTAATCTTGCGTATCCCCTCCGGGACATACAGCCACGTCTCTCCCGGCTTGCTCTGCTGGTCCACCACGCCCATAATCCCCACATCGAAAGTGAATCCCGCGCTCTGCGTCGTAATCACCTTGATAATGGCGGCTTTCTTGCCGTTCCGGTCTTTCTCCGGATAGTTGACCCTCGCATCGAGATCCCAGTCCAGACGCTTGAACGACAGCACATAGAAATCCTCTTCCCCTCCTTGCGCAAGGGCAGGCAGGTACGGCAGCACAGCTGTCAGCAGCGAGGCCAGAACGAATGTCACCGTCTTTCTCATAAGGTCAGAAATTGTACGGGCCGATGACCCCATATTCCGCATCCGGCTCCTCCTGCCAGGTGCGCACATGTATCAGGGGCGCGGCATAGTCCGACAAGTCCACGAGCACGAACAGGTATCCCGCATCCGAATAGCTGGAAGACCAGTACTCCTGCCGCAGCTGTATGCCGAACAGCTGCTCCCCCTTGCCGAGCTTCACCACCTTGCAGTCCGTAAACTGTATGTTGATGAACTCCTGGCTGGCAAACACCCTCTTGAGGCGCGTGATGTACCTGCGCTTGTCCTGCCGGGTGAGCTGGACATAATGGTTGTCAGCGAAATCCCCGTCCCTGTGCGCTGTCTTGAGCACATGCCCCGTGATGATGAGCGCGTCATCGTCAAAAATGGAGCTGATATAATCGATGCGCTTGAGAGCATAGGCCGTCTTGTAGTTCTCAAGGAAAGAGACAATGATGACACGCGCCTCCTCAGACCATTCGTCATGCGAGAAAATAGCCCTGACCGCCTCCGAAGACAGCGAGAAGCTCAAGCTGCACACCAGGCCGGCCGCATCGAACGTGAGCGTCAGGTCTTCGACGAACTGTCTCGGGTTGCCGTCAAAAGAGAATGTCATGGGGATGCTCCGGCACCACACCTCGTCCCCAAGCTTGTAATATGACAGCCTGTCCAGCGTGAGCGTCCTCGCATGGCCGTACCGCACGAGAGCGTTGAACATGCTGTACCCCTCTTCCGTAAACAGCCCGCGCACGCTCTCATAATCTCCCGTCTCTATGGCGGAACACAACTGCCGCACGGTCTCATTATACCCGGCGGTCGAGAGCGCGGGCGCAAGAGCGGGGAGCTCCCTGTCCTGCACGGACTGGAACTTGTCCCCGGAGACGACATCGAGTATCTTGCGCTTGACCTCCGACATGTCTATGGCCTGGGAGAGCGTGTCAGGGGCGGGGCTGTACCGGGAAGACACCGCAGCGGAGGCGGCAGTACCTGTCGCCGTTGCGCCCGCAGACTGATGCTTTCCGCCCTGAGAGCCGCCGCCACGGGGACTCCCGTCATATGCCAATGCCGCGCCGTCATCCATGTCAAGGGCATCCTCCACCTCCCTCACCGCGCTGTATATGTGATACAGTCTGGAGGGATCCACCTCGTAGCGTATCCTGTACTGGCTGATGTCCGAGCCGGGCCGCATCTCCGCAAACCCCTTGCCGTCCTTAGCAGACATCAGGGGACTCCACTGGAGTCCGTCAAACACCCTGTAATCCACGCTCTTGACAGGCTGCCCGCGCCACGTGAATGACAGCTCAACCAAATCCTTGCCGTAGAGCGACGACTGGGACAGGGCCACATTGAGGCCCTCGAGTACAGCGCGTTTGCGCGAGTCCGCGTAGGCTATGCCGACTACATCCACCGGAGGCAGGCTCTTGAGCAGCACGGACACCCACGTCCAGTACCTCAACGCCACATCCATCGCGAGGCTCTCCTCGGCTCCCGCCGCAATGCCGCGCATCTCCTCCACCTTGCTCCGCCTGCGGGCGAACACCCTCTCCACCTGGTCTTTGCGTATATATCTCAAGGACGAGACACCGTCCCGGCCAGAGAGGGAGGAGCTGCCGCATTCGCGGCGGATATCATCCCGGTAGCTGCGCATCACCGCTTCGGCCTCCTTGTCAGAGAACGGGAAGCGGACATGGCGAGCCAGCTTCACGGCCATGGCGTCAACGGCTATGCTGTCCGCGACCCGCATGTCAGCAGCAGTCCCCTCGGCACAGATGTAATCAGGATTGCGCCGGATGTCAGAGACATTCTGCGCTTGGGTGACGGACACGGCCAGCATCATCATGGCAATCAAGCCTCTCACCTCAACGCCCTCCTGCAAGCCTCGTCCACCCTGCGGGCCTGCCCCTCCGTGAGTCTGCCGCCGTCCACAGCCCGAGCCGCCGCAGCCAAGCTGTCCGCACACGCCTGTACCGCACCGGCATCCGCAGGCCCGACCGCCATGCCGCAAAGGCGTTCGTACCCGTCAACCACGGCATCCCACTGCGCGTACCAACGTCCGCAGGCATCCTCATATGCGGCAAGCAGCTGTCCCGGAGACAGGTTCCTGCCTCCCGCAATCATGCCAATTCTCCGCGAGTCTGGAGAGAATATCTCGCAATCTTCCCCGGAAAATGCCGCTATCGCGTCATCCGTCAGAAACCACGCGTCGTCGTACTCTACCGGCACTATCGTCCGCCCGTCATCTCCGACCACGCCCCAGCGTCCGCCCAAAGAGACGACCGCAGCCCCGTTAAGGCAGTCTTCCACACTGTCATACGTGACGGGGGCCGCAGCGCCGCCGGGAGCATGCGCAGACCGCGAGCACCCTGCGGCTCCAATCACCGCAAGAGCCGCGCAAGCGCACAGATTAAGTCTGCCCGAAATCATGGTCTGCAAAGAAGATGGTTTACAAATCATAAAGATACAACAAAAATCATTAACTTCGTTCCCCACAGGGATATGGAGAGCGATTCCGCATATTTCACAGATGACACGCAGCAGTGCGGAGCCGAAGGGCTGGCCGCTCCAGTGACCGTGTACACTTCCGACAAAGGGGCGTCCATGGTCAGCCGGACGTGCATCGGAGGAGAGGCTGTCGCGGTCAAGTCCCTCAAGAGCGAATACCGGGGTGTGCCGTTCTACGAGGAGGCCCTAAGGAAAGAGGCGGCCATCATGTCCGGGCTGGATCACCCCGGCATCTGCAAGTACGTGGGATACCGGGAAATGCCCGGCCTTGGCAACAGCCTGCTGCTGCAATGGGTGGAGGGGGTCACCCTCACCAAGATGATCGATGACGGGCTGACGCCCAGGCAGATGCGCAAGATATTCATGCAGCTCTGCGACGCCCTCCAATACATACACGAGCGCCAGATAGCGCACAAGGACCTCAAGCCGGACAACATCCTCATCAGCCGCAACGGGCAGGATGTCAAGCTGATTGACTTCGGCTTCTCGGACGCGGACTGGTATGTGGAGCACAAGGCTGCGGCGGGCACTCTGAGATATGCCCCGCCCGAGCAGCTGCGAGGCAAAACCCCCGATGTCCGCAGCGACATCTGGGCGCTGGGCATGGTAATATCCGACATGGCCGAGTCCATCGGGCGCAGGGCGACGCGCAGATGGCGCGGCATCGTGAGCCGCTGCCTCAAGCCCCTGCCAGAAGAGCGTTTCCAGAGCATCCGGGAGGTCAGGGCGGCATTTCTCGCAGGAGAGAGGAGGAGACGTGTGATACCGCTCGTGGCATGCGCAGCTACAGCTGCGGCGGCTGTCGTGTGCACGATATGGCTGACATCGGACACTTACGCGCAGATGCGGGAGCGCAGGGAGACGCGGCACACCATCGTGACCCTCCGGCAGGTCATCCTCGATGCCGGCGGAGCCAGCCGGCAGTAGAGGCAGCAGCGGCTGGGCGTCACAGTCTGCCCTCAATGTCCGCCCTCAAAAGGGGCCTGCTCCACAAGAGCGCTCCTAATCCGCAAATTTTTATGTAGATTTGTGCTTGTGTCAGATATATGTTCGACATATATGATTATGCTGGCAGCAGCGGTTCTCGTCTGCGCGGCCTCCTGCACGGACGACCCCGCCCCCGCCGCATTCACCCCTCCATACATAAGCGAGGTGACGGCTGAAGTGCAGGGACGGGAGATTGTGCTGCGCTGCGAGACGAGCGGCGACAGCGGGAGGATCAGCGGCTGCGGGTTCCGCTTCGGGGTCAAGGGAGAGACTCTCCGGACTATAGAAGCGGAAATCGCCGACGCGGCTTTTGAGTGCAGGCTGGACAGCCTGTCCCCCGGGGTCAAATACCAATGGCGCGCTTGGATTTCGAGCGGGCATTCCGCCATAGAATCGCAGCTGCAAGAGATAGAGGTACAGCACGAATACCCCGCAGTAGGCGTGATCTCCGTCACGGACATGGCCGGGAGCACAGCCACGGTGCAGTATGACATCACAAACATATTCTCCGGGGATCTGTGGTCGTGCGGGATATGCTGGGGAGAGACATCCGCTCCGGACATCAACACGGGGCACAAGACGGTGGAAGACACCGGATACGGGAGCCACACAAGCGAGATGGACGGCCTGGAGACAGGCAAGACCTACCATGTGAGAGCCTATGCCGTCACCGTCCGGGGAGTGAGCTATGGGGAAGAGACTGCATTCCGAATGCCGGTATGGTTTGAGGATCCGGTCTTGCGGGAACACATGCTGTCAGTGGCGGACAGCGATGCCGACGGCTATGTGAGCGTCCCGGAGGCCGCAGCCGTTACCTCTGTGCAGATCTGTTCCGACAGTGTCAGCACCCTTGCCGGCATCGAATGGTGCACAGGCCTCACCGCCCTGCGCTGCGCGGGGAGCGTTGATGCCGAAGACAACGGATGCGGCTCGCTCACCGAAGCGGATTTCAGCGCGTTCCCGTTGCTGGAAGAGCTTGACCTCTCCGGCAATAAGTTGCGCTCGCTGACACTCGCGGGCACTTCCTCCCTGCGCAAGATAGACCTCTCGCACAACAAGCTCATCTCCGCAGACCTGTCGGGGCAATCAAGCGCAGAAGATATTGACTTGTCATACAACTCCCTCACCGCCATTGACCTGTCCGCCTGCACGTCCCTGAGGCGGCTCGACATCTCCGGCAACGACATCTGGAGCCCAACGCTCCCAGAGACAGAGAGCCTGGAAGAGCTGTGCTGCTCCGGCACCAAGATAAGCGACCTCAACGGGATTTTCCGCCAGCACCGCAATCTCAAACGCCTCGAAGCACGTGGAATGCTGACGGACGAGGACAATCTGTATATCCTCCCGCAGCTGGAAAGACTTGACTGCTCCCGCAGCCAGATAACGGCGCTCAATATCAAGTACAACACCGCGCTCACAAGCCTGAGTGCCGATGACTGCCGCTTCCACTCCCTCGACATCAACCGTAACGCCGCTCTGACAGACCTGCACTGCGTATCGTCACGCCTCGACACCCTCTATCTGATGGAGGGGCAATTGATAGACGGCATCAACCGCAATCTGGACGCGGGCATGCACATCGCCAGCAACACGGCTTTGGTTTACAGCTCCAAAGTGACCGATGAGACGTTCAACAGCTATCTGCTGTCCCAATTCGACGATGACGGCGATGGTGTGGTCTCGGCCCCGGAGGCCCGGGGTGTCACGGAGATGCGCATAGACAGCAGCAAATGGCCGGGCATACGCTCCCTGCACGGGATAGGGATGTTCTCCTCGCTGCGCACGCTCGACGTGTCCGGGCAGGAGCTGGAGGAGATTGACATAAGCGGCAATCCGGACATTGAGACCCTCGTAGTGGACAGCAACCCGCTTGCCAGCCTCGACCTGTCTTCCAACAAGTCCCTGCGCTACCTGTACTGCCAGGCCGTGTCATCGCTCACCAGCATAGACTTGTCTTCTAACACACTGCTTCGGAAGGCCTATTTCATGCGTTCGGGACTGACCGGGACTCTGGATCTCAGCGCCTGCCTCTCGCTGAGCGTCCTGAATGTGCTCGGCACCTCACTCTCGCAAGTCATCGTCCCTGACGGCATCTACATCAACATCTCCGCCCCAGGCTCCACAGAGATAGTGTACAAGTAAAGAAGACAGGGCCGCTGTGGGACACCTTAGCGCTCCACAATCCAGTTCTGGACGGTGCGCTTATCCTTGTCCACGGCGACTCCGACCTTGACGACAGCCTTGCCGTCGGAGCCGTAAGGGAGCGCGTATCCCTTGGAATTGATCTGGGCGAGAGCCTCCTCGGCAGCGCCTCCGGCTTTGAGCTCCAGTACATAGGTCGTGTCAGGCATATGGACCACAATGTCCGACCTGCCCCCGGCGCACTTCACCTGAGTCCTCACGTAGACGTTCAGCATCGAGAATATCAGGTAGAAGGTGTACTCGTAGAAACCCTCCGCCGTGGCCGCCTCTTTCAGCTTCTCCTTGAACCCCTCCACATACGGAATCCCCGCAAGGTACGCCTGCATGTGCCGCATGGCGAGGTCGATGTCATCCGCTTTCAGCGCCCTCCAGAATTTCAGGGCGAATCCCATCTGCACGTCAGGGGCATCCAGCCCTGTGTATGTGGGCAGCAGCCCCTCGGTGTAGCCTATCCTCACCTCCTGATTCGGGATGGAAAGGGTGTAGGTGTTCGCCTCCCTGTCGTAGTCCTTGATGGTAAGATACCCGCTCTGGTATAGAAGCGGCAGGGCGTCCCTCATGTTCTCCGTAGGCTGGTCGAACGCCGAGGCCGGGACCTCGATGCGGTCCATGGAAGTGATGTCGGTACGGAACTTCCTCAGCTGCCTTATCAAATATGACGGCGTGCCGCTGTCGAACCAGTAGTTGTCCACCCTACCAGAGAGGAAGCATTTCATCAGGCTGAAAGGGTTGTACACCCCCACGGGGTTCTCTGAGAAATGGTAGCCGTCGTAGCGGGTCTTCAGTATCGAGCGCATCGCCTCGGGCGGCTCTCCGTTACGCTCGGCGAGAATGGCGACATCCTCGGCAAGCGTGGTGTCCAGCTCCTCCTCCGTGATGCCGCAGATGGCGGAGAACTCGGGCAGCAGGGTGACGTTCATCAGGTTGTTGATGGTGGAGAAGATGCTGAGCTGCGAGAACTTGGTGATGCCCGTGATGAAGCAGAACTTGATGTAGGCCTCGTTCGCCTTGAGCGGCACATACAGCTCCTGGAGAACTTTCCTGAAAGCGTCAAGCCTCTCCCCCTCGTGCAGGACTTCCAGCAGCGGAGCGTCGTACTCATCGACAATCACAACAACCTGCGAGCCTGTCTCCCTGTTAAGCCGGCGAATCATGGCGGTTAGTATCTCGCCGGGGGTGGAGTCCTTGTCATCCTTTGAATATCCGTCAATATAAGAAAGTTGAGCCCTCAGCGAGCGTCTCAGCTCTTCCGTGTTCTCGCGCCCTTTCGAAGAGCTTAAATCAAGATGAATTACAGGGTACTTCTTCCATTCCGTCTCAAGGTCCGTTATCTTGAGCCCTTGGAACAGCTCCTTGTCCCCTTTGAAATAGGAGTCAAGCGTTGTGGTCAAGAGCGACTTACCGAACCGCCTCGGGCGGCTCATGAAAAT
>CAZKVW010000072.1:0-8744 GCA_964556285.1 uncultured Muribaculaceae bacterium | reverse complement strand
TGTTTTACCGTCTAAATAAAAAACAGAGACATAATCTCCCGATGAGACACCCTCACCACATTATCCTCAGCCTGGCTCTAGCAGCGGCGACCACACATCTGTCTCTGGCCGCCATCCCGCCCGCAGGTGAGGACAACCAACGGTCGTGGTTAACCCAACCCGCCTCATTGCCTCCCCTGCCGCACTCCCACGGGGTTTCCGGAGCCTGGGTCGGCTTGTCAGGAGACGATCTCGTGGTCGCCGGAGGCTCTTGGTTTGACGGTGACGACAGACCGAAGATATACGGGGATTCCGTCTATGTGTTTGACCTCTCCCGGCAGGTCTGGATCCGGGCCGGGACAATCCCGTTCCCTGTCGCCCACGGGGCCTCCGTGGAATATCAGGACGGGATGCTTTGTATGGGAGGTGAAAACAGCAACGGCCCCTTGGACAAGGTGGGGTTCCTGAAATGGGACAAGAATGCTCAAGCGCTCCTGACTGACGGCGATTATCCGCCCCTCCCAAGAGCTGCTGCCAAGCTCTCCGCCGCAGTGGCGGATAAGTCTGTATATGTGCTCTCCGGGAGCGATTACTGGCGCATGAAGCCAGGCACAAGGGCATGGGAGACGCTTGAGAGGCCACCATTCGGTCCCTGGGATGGAGTCGTGATGCTCAGCCAGTCTAACGGGGTCAACGACTGCCTATGGTTCTTCGGCGGCAAGGAGGGCGATGGCAGATACAGTTCGGAAGCATGGTCCTACGACCCCTCGCAGTCTGACGGAAACAGGTGGCGGAGACTTCCGGACTCCCCGTATCCCCTTTCCTTCTCTCCGGCCATCCGCTACGGATTCTCACAGCTTTTCATCTTCAGCGGGTCGGCCGGGCGGCAGGAATTCCCCGTGGACATCCTGTCATTCAACACCATAACCAATGCCTGGTATGATGCCGGCACCATGAGGTACGGAATCGCGGCGACAGGGGCGGTCGCTTCCGGCAGCACATTCATTATCCCCTCCGGGGAAATACGCCCCAAGGTGCGGACAAACGCAGTTCAAGCTGTCTCCCTCAAGGAGGACAAGACGGCGGCATTCCAGCTCGCCGACTACATCGCGCTCACGGCATACCTGCTGCTCATCGTCCTGTTGAGCGTGTCTTTCTCCAAGAAGACCAAGTCCTCCAAGGATTTCTTCCTCGGAGGGCAGAAAATCCCTTTTTGGGCGGCCGGACTCAGCCTGATGGCCGCACAGGTGTCTTCAATCGGATTCATGTCCATCCCGGCCAAGTCATTCGCCACCAACTGGAGCTATTTCGCCGGGGTGCTGACTTGGTTCGTGGTCGTGCCGATTGTCATCCATGTGTTCGTGCCATTCTACAGGAAGCTCAATGTCACGAGCGCCTACGAATATCTGGAAAAACGTTTCAACCGATTCATACGCAAGTTTGTTGCGTTCCTGTACCTGCTTTTCCAGCTGCTCGGACGGCTCGGCGCGCTGATATTCCTGCCGGCAATCGCGCTTTATGCCGTCACCGGCATCAATCCCCTGCTCAGCATTGTCATCATCGGCGGACTGGCCACATTGTATACAGTGCTGGGCGGCATGAAAGCCGTGATATGGATAGATGTCATCCAGGCGATAGTCCTTTTCGGCGCGATATTCATCTGCATCGGCTTTGTCATTGGCTCCATCGATGGGGGTATGGACACAATCTTCAAGGTCGCGGCGGACAATGGCAAGTTCAGCTTCGGGCGAAGAGACTGGGACATAACCGTCGCCGGGATGTGGATAATCATCATCGGCAACATATTCAACCGGCTCGGCTCCAACGCCACCGACCAGTCGGTCGTGCAGCGTTACCTGACGACCAAGGACGAAAAGGCCACGGCCAAGGCCCTGTGGACGGACGCGCTTGTATCAGTCCCGTGGGCTCTGTGCGTGTTCGGGCTGGGGACAGCCCTGTGGGTGTTCTACAAGCTCAATCCGGCCATGCTGCTCCCCTCGGTCACCAACGATGAGATTGTGCCTTTCTTCATAGGCCAGAACCTCCCGGCTGGCCTGCGGGGAATAGTCATTGCCGGCATATTCGCCGCCTCAATGTCCAGCGTGGACAGCTCCATACACAGCTCCACCACCGTGCTCATGCAGGATTTCCTCGGAAGATTGACGGCGGGATTTGACGAGAGGAAGAAAGTACTGATTGCCAAGGCTATGACTTTTGTGATAGGGACTCTTGGCACCATGATTGCGGCCGTCATGACGGTATTTGACATCAACTCCGTGTGGGACATCATCCTGGAGGCGGCGGGGCTGTTCACAGGAGCGATGACAGGGGTGTTCCTCCTCGGCATATTCTCCAGAAAAGCCAACGGCCCGGGAGCTGTAGTGGGAGCTTTCGCCAGCGCGGCAGTCCTGCTCGCCGTCAAGACCTGGACTCCAGTCAACTTCTTCCTCTACAGCGGCATAGGCATCCTCACATGCTTTGTGACCGGACTCCTCGCCAGCCTGTGCTTCCGACAGTCGAAGTCGATGGAGGGGCTGACAATATATACCGTCAAATCAGACAATCAGTGATATGGGACACGAGGCAAATCTGAACTATGACGTGGTCGTCTGCGGAGGCGGCCCGGCCGGCTGCGCGGCCGCCCTGTCAGCACGGCGTGAGGGGCTTTCCGTCTTGCTCGCCGAGAGCTCCGGACAGCTGGGCGGGATGGCGACGGGCGGACTTGTGTCGCAGCTGCTCGGAGGCCGCACCCAGGAGGGGGAATGGGTGGTCGGAGGCCTGTTCAGCTCTCTTGTCGAAGAGGCTTCGGCAAAGGGCTGCGCCTTGATTCCACATCTCCAGCCGGGACATCAATACCATCCCTACGGATGGTTCAACTGGTTCATCCACGGCATTCCCATCGACCCTTTCCGGATGGCGGCGTTCCTGGACGGCAAGATGGAAGAGGCAGGGGTGGATGTGCTCCTCTTCAGCAAGGCGATGGGGACGAAGTGCGATGGGGACAGAATCAGGCGCATAGTCCTGTCCTGCCCCGAGGGGCCGGTCACTGTGTCCGCCGCCTATGTGATTGACGCTACGGGCAACGCGGATGTGGCTTTTGAGAGTGGCTGCACCGTCGTCAAAGGCCGTCCCCAAGACGGCAAACTTGCCCCGTCCTCCCTGATTTTCCATGTGTACGGGGTGGATGAAGCCGAGCTCACAGCCGGCATAGAGTCCGCGCATGACCCCAAATTGCGTGACCTCATCGCGGAGCTGCGCAAGGAGGGTGTATGGGATTTCCCATATGACCTGTTCATCTGCACGAAGCTGCTGGAGGAGGGTGAGTTCTACGTCAACACCATCCGGCTCACCGGCATCGACGGCACCGACTCCCACTCGCTCTCAGCAGGGATGGCCGAGGGCCGCAGGGAGGTGTTCAGGCTGATGGACATTCTTAAGGCTCGTTTCCCGGGATTCAGGAACGCGAAGCTCAAGTCCGTCGCACCGCTCCCAGGCATAAGGGAGACAAGGAGGATAAAGGGGGATTTCGTGCTGGGTGTGGAAGACCTGATGCGGGGGGAGTCTTTTGATGACACCATAGGATTCAGCATGTACGGTTGGGATCTCCCCGACCCGGACAGGCCGAGCGTGCAGCCGTTCGCCTCGGATGACAAGTCAGGCTTCGTTCCGAAAGTCAGGAAAGGGCTGTATACCCCTCTTCCGTACAGGACAATGATACCTGACAAGGTACGCAACCTGCTATGCGCCGGCAGGACAGTAAGCGTTGAGGGGCAAGTCCTCGGCCCCGTGAGAGTCATGGCCCCGTGCATGGCCACTGGAGAGGCCGCAGGGGCGGCATGCGCACTAGCCGCGAGAGACGATACAGCTGTGGACGAGGTGGATTGGGCAGAGTTGAGGAGCTTGCTGTCTGCCCGTGGGGCGATTGTGGACAAGGAGAACCTCCCGGAGATTCACCCCAGAGTTGACCAGTGACGGCAGGCTTTTTATACCTTGCATCTGTCAAAAAAGTCTATAGCCTCCAAATCATGCCGCAGGGACTCATACTCCACCGCCGTGAAACGGTGCAGCGGCATGCGGCATTCCCCGCAGGGAATACCGAGAATATTCATTATGGCCTTGCCGCCAAGGATCCCGCCGCCGTATTTGACGATGACTTTTACTATCTCGACGGAGTACCTCTGCATCTCCCTAGCCTTGTCCATGTCACCCCGGGAGAACGCGTCCATCAGCTCATGGTAGATGCGGGCGGCGTAGTTGTAGGTGCTGCCCACCGCGCCCTCGGCCCCAAGAGCCAGGCCGCAGAGCAACATCTCGTCATAGCCGTGCAGAATCTCATACTTGCCCCCGCCATAGCTGAGGGCTTCGTTCATCTCCATGAAGTCGTTGTGGGTAAACTTGATCCCCTGCAAGTTGGGGATTCTCTCCTCGGCGGCCGCAAGGAACTTCGGGGTGGGGATGGACACCCCAGACATGGAGGGCATGTTGTAGTAATAGAAAGGCAGCCCTGGAGCTGCGGCGGCCACCGGCTCGAAAAAGGACACAAGATCCTCCGCGCAGCATGGCTTGTAGAAATTGGGGGCGATGGAGGCGATTGCATACGCTCCTATGGAGGCGGCATGTGCCGCCAGCTCCGCCGCATCCGCCCCGCAGTTGTGTCCCACATGCACTATGATTTTCAGGCCCCCTTCAGAGGCCTTGACCCACTCCTCGGCCACGGCCTTGCGCTCGGCGATGGTCATGGACATGCCCTCCCCGGTCGTGCCGCAGATGAACGCCCCGACGACACCCTGCCTGGCCAGGGAATCGGCATACTGGCGGATGGCCGCCAGATTGACCGCGCCGCCGTCCGTCATGGGCGTGAACGGAGCCGCTATAAGCCCCTTGATCCTTGGAAACTTGCTCATTTTCGATTGATGTTGATACAATGTATTATGTCCCTGCGCCTTTTCGACTCATTTGTCGGACAAATATACGCCTTTGTCCCCAATCGTGCAAAGCCAGAAACGGTGACCGGCAATAAGTTCTTGTCGGATTGCCGGAATATGGCTACATTTGGCAATATGAGCGGACAGCCAAGACAACCACGGATGACACGCATGGTGGATGCCGGAATGCATGCGGCGACAGTCGCGCTTGCAATCACATTGTGCTGGGCCGCATCATTCGCATTGGGTATGGGACGCCCAAGACCCCAATGCGGCAAGATCCTGGTGACCGACACGCTTGACTTCAACGGAGACACCGTCACCCTCAACGGAGCAAGGCTTGTCGCGAGAGGAGGAGTGATAAGAAATGCAACTCTCACCGGCACATACGAGATAGTCGCCGACGACTACACCCAAATTTTCACACCGGATGTGAGGCTGCTCGGGCAATGCCGAAACAGTTACCTGTCCGTCGGTTGGTTCGGAGCTGCGCGAAACAACTACGAGCCAGACAGCGCCACGCCTGACAATTACGGCAAGACAGACTCCACCATCCCCATACAGTCTGCCATCGACAACGCCACGTCATGCTGCGTGGCAAAGGTCTATATCCCCGCCGGGGCCTGGTTCGTCAGATGCCAGACAATAAGGGCGGAACAGTTATACCAAGGAGACAGTGCCATTTACGGTGAAAATGCGGCCCTGTCGCTGCCAGACAGCATCGAGCTGTTCGGCGACGGCCCGGACTCCAAGATAATTGCGGTTGACGAACTGTCCTCGAATGACGGGGACATCTGGCGCACTCAGCAACTCATCGCCCTCGCCGACTGGTCGGACAGCGAACTGAATGTCCCGCTGGCTGACACATCCCGGCATGCGACCGCCCTCGAAGCGGTCATGCACACCGACAAGCCTTATCTCCACAGGAAGTACGGGAGGCATGACATAGACATCCACCACCTGTGGTTTTCCACAAGGAAACGCGTCAACGCCTGCAACACCCAGTCGCGGGGGCATGCCATCGCCATAAACCTGTGCAGCAACATCCCCGCAGGGGCGGAGATTGCCGCCCATGACGGCAGCGGCATCCAGGTGCACGACTGTCATTTCCACGATGTGGTGCAAGCGGTGCATGTCAACAATGCCAACTACTCGTTTGCCGAGAATGGACAGGCCGTGCTGAACGGCGTGAGAGTATATGACAATGTGATTGACGGGGCATCGAACAAGGCCATCGAGTTCAGCGGCGGCTCGCGCGGCAACATCGCCGCCCGCAACACGATACGCCACGCTGAGTGCGCCTTGCAATGCATATTTTCCTCCGCCGGATGCCTCATTGAGGCGAATGTCGTGGAGGACTGCATAAACGGGATAAACATTTCGCAGGGTGCATGCGGCTGCATCGTCAGGGACAATACCGTGACCGGCACGGACTTTCCTTTCAAGATACGAGGCGATGCCGCAAACTGGAACGGCGAGCTGCTGATGGACGGCAATGTCGTGACGGGTAATGTGTTCAGGGCAAATGGTGACAACGCGCCGCTATCATTCACCGCCAAGGCGGAGCAGGACAGCCTCCACACCGGATACTTGCATGTCCGCAACCTGACATTTCGCGACAATGTGTTCTCCGGCGGCACGGCCGTCATCGGCTGCACCGATGGGATGAACGGCGGCGGATATCAGGCATGGCAAATCGAAGGGGTGCTGTGCGAGGGCAACGAATGGGACTGCGATGTCAAGATTGCGAATGATGTCACCCGGGCGGGCAGGCGGCCAAGCTCCTCCGTCACGGACATCGTGTTCAAAGACACGGTATACCCGCCAAACAAGACCGCGCGTTGATTTTCACGACCACAAAATCTGATGAGATGAAGTCAGGATCTCATAAATCTTTTTACCAATTTATATCCCGCAGATAGACCTGCCGCGATCCCTCATGCACGGAGTTGAACGCCACCTGTCGGCCGTCCGGGCGGAAACGCGGATGCAGGTCGCAACGCGAATAAGTCTCACGATAGTTCTCCGGCACCCAGAACTCCCCGAGAGGCATGATGGCCTCGTCCTCAAGACGCACCAGCACCCAGGTGCGATAGCCGTCCCGGTTCCAGTACCCGTCACTGCTCAGGAACTTGCCGTTCGGAGTGAACACGCAGTGCCCGTCCCAGTCGAGGATGCCAGGCCCCAGATGCCGCACCTGGTCCTCCTCTCCGACCTTGAATACCACATGCGCCCACGACTTGCGGGCGTCCCACTTGCATGTCACAGCGAGGGTCTCGTCATCCAGCCAGTTGAAGTGCGAGCCAGCCCAGCCGTCAGGGAAGCAGCGGCGCACATTGCCGCCGTCGATATCGCAGGTCAGCGAGGTGGTCTGCCACTTGCCGACATGGCCGCCCTGCTGCCTCAGGTTCTCCACAGTGCGTGCAAGCCAGAATATCCTCTTGGCATCGGGGCTGATAATGGTGTGGCAGAAATAGGCCAGCCCATCAGGGTCCTCCATCCGCGTCATCAGCTCCCGCTGCGAGGCAACGGAAAGGATGAGCCTCCCCTCCCCCGTGCGCATATCCACGAGCCACAGCCCGTCATCCTCCGGCCAGCTCACATCGGCGCGGGCATCCTGGCCCGCACCCGCATAGCCGTAGTCCGGGCGGGCGAGACGAAGCCGGGCGTAGTTGATGGACAGAGCCGTCAGGCCGTCACGGGAGACCGCGCTCACCGGGTAATCTATAATCCGCTCCTCCCCAGTCCGCCAGTTAAGCACGACCGCGACGAACTTGCCGTCACGCATGTCGTTGTACACGAAAGTGTCCTCCGCCCAAGGCAGCCAATGAGCCATCGCCGCCTCCTGGAAGTTCCAGCAGACCGTCTTGGCCACCGGGATGAGGCGGCACTCGTCCTGCAAATCCACGAGGGCTATCGTCGCAGCCTCCCCCTCCTCCACCAGACGCCCGTTGACATCCGTCTCCAGCACTATGACATAGCGGTTGTCAGGACTCCAGGCATTGATGCCGAAATAATTGGCGAGCAGGTGCTCGTGAGGGCCGGAAGTGATGGCATACGGTTCGGACACCTCCGGGAACGGAGCCGGAGCCTTGCGGCCACATGAGAGGGCCGCCGCACAGACGGCCACAAGGGCGGCTGTGCGTATGATATTATTGTACATTTACCTTGGAAGTTGTTTTGGATTCAATATTCAACCGGCCTTACCGATAAACAATGGGCGATATTCTCCATATCAACAGGACAGGCTGTCAAAGGTGAATGCTGCCGGCATTCAATGCAAAAGTCATAACTCGTCAGGATAACAGAAAGGAAGCAGAGGCAGTCCATCCACATCAAATACAGTGGCCATGACGTAGTTGTGATAACAATACCGCACCGACACGGGATATGACTCTACGAGCGCACGCACAGTGATCTCATCCGTGGCAGTAACAGTTGCGTCTGCCTTGTACCATACGCCTTCATCATCCTCTATCTCGAAGCCATCTACAGACTCTCCTACCCCAGCAAGGGATGACTGTGCATCCACCTTGATGACCGCTGTCGCACCTTGGACATGAGACACAGATATGTCACCATAATCACGACTCGCGAGCGAGTCAATCTGCGACTTGGTCTCCGTACTGTCAAGGGACATCGATACTGAGAGCATCTGCGGCGAACGGTAATGCACATCCGAGTGCCCGTATGTGCACGCGAGGGCATAGTTGACAAGACGCGCGGACACTTCTTTCTTCTTGAGAGGGTGAATGTTGTTCTCCTCTCCAAGATCCATTGTGCAAACCATGCCGCAGTTGGGGATTTCTTCGGCCGACCTGGCTTGCGCGGCACGAAGCC
>CAZKVW010000071.1:0-8926 GCA_964556285.1 uncultured Muribaculaceae bacterium | reverse complement strand
CAAAATGCGGGAGCAAGGAGCCGCGGGGGACGTTACGGGGGCAGCGCCCCCGTCATAAGATGTTCATCGACTGCTCGCGCACCTTCTCAAGCTCGTCCTTCATTCGCACGACGCACTTCTGGATAGGGACATAGTTGGCCTTGGAGCCGATTGTGTTGATTTCGCGTCCCATCTCCTGAATGATGAACCCAAGCTTCTTGCCGGGGCAAGGGTCGCTGTCAATGGTGTCCAGGAAATAGTTGCAGTGCTGGCGCAGGCGGACTTTCTCCTCATTGATGTCCAGCTTCTCGATGTAGTACACCATCTCCTGTTCAAAGCGGCTCTCGTCGTACTTGGCGCCCAGCTCTTCAAGCCCCTTGAGCAGGCGCGAGCGCACCGAGTCCAGCCGCCCCGCCTCGCAGGACTCGACCTCATCCACGATGGCAAGAATGCCGCGCACTCTGGAGCACACGTCACGCTGCAGCGCCTCGCCCTCCTTGGCACGGTACTCGCAGATGGCACGTATGGCCTCGTCTATGCCCTGCTCGACGCAGGGCCAGTTGTCCCCGGTCACCACATCGCTGCGGCTTGCGTCCACGACCCCGGGCATTGAGAGCACGGCTTCCATCAGTCCCGGCATCCCGCCCTCTATACCCATCTCCGCGCCAATCCGGCGTATCTGGGAGGCGTACTGCAACGCGAGAGCCTCATCGATGGCTCGCTGCGCACTGCCGCCTGACGGCTCCCAAGTGACAAAGAGGTCTATGGATCCCCTCTGAAGGGTGTCGGAGAGTTTCTTGCGCACACCCATCTCCTTGTCCTTTGGCAGCAGGGAGGTCTTGATGCTTATGTCAGCCCCCTTGCCGTTGACAGAGCGTATCTCTATCGTCATCTTGCCGTCCGGCAGCTGGACTTGGGCCCTGCCGTAGCCTGTCATTGACTTTATCATCGCGTGTATCTGCTGAAACGTCCGCGCCCTCCCGCTCACAAATGTCAGCCATGCAAGCGCGCGAGACGTGCAAAAATAGCAAAAAATACTATCTTTGCGTCCTGTGACAGCGTCACGCAATTTGTCATCTTATGGAAGAAACAAAGAAACTCAATTTCCTCGAAGAAATCATAGAGAGCGACCTCAAGAGCGGAAAGGTAAAGAGCATCCTGACCCGTTTCCCTCCAGAGCCCAACGGTTACCTCCATCTCGGGCATGCCAAGAGCCTCTGCATCAATTTCGGGCTGGCTCAGAAATATGGCGGCAAGACCAACCTGCGCTACGACGACACCAACCCCACCAAGGAGGACACCGAATACGTGGACGCCATCAAGGAAGACATCAAGTGGCTCGGCTTCCAGTGGGAAAAGGAATGCTACGCGTCAGACTATTTCGACCAGTTGTACGCATGGGCGGAGGAGCTGATACAGAGGGGGCTGGCTTATGTGGATGACCAGACCCAGGAGGAAATCTCGGCAGGGCGCGGCACGGTTGACCGTCCAGGCGTCGAGAGCCCTTGGAGAAAACGCAGCGTGGAGGAGAACCTCCGCCTGTTCCGCGAGATGCGGGACGGCAAATATGCGGACGGAGAGAAGGTGCTCCGCGCCAAGATAGACATGGCCAGCCCGAACATGATGTTCCGAGACCCCCTGCTCTACCGCATCAAGCACGCCCGTCACCACCGCACAGGGGACAAATGGTGCATCTACCCGATGTACGACTTCACGCACGGCCAGTGCGACTCCATCGAGCACATCACGCATTCGATTTGCACCTTGGAGTTTGACGTCCACCGGCCCCTGTACGACTGGTTCATACAGACGCTCGGCATCTTCCCGAGCCACCAGTACGAGTTCGCCAGGCTCAACCTGACATACACCCTGATGAGCAAGCGCAAGCTGCTGGAGCTCGTCCAGACCGGCATAGTAAGCGGCTGGGACGACCCCCGCATGCCCACGCTCTGCGGAGTCAGGCGCAGGGGCTACACCCCGGAGGCACTCAAGGCGTTCTGCGAGAGGATAGGAGTCACCAAGCACGACCAGCTTATAGACATCCAGCTGCTTGAGTGGTGCGTGCGTCAGGACCTCAACGCGAGATCCAATCGTTACATGGTGGTATCCGGCGACCCCATCAAGCTGACTCTGACCAACTGGCCTGCTGGAAAGGTCGAATGGTACGACTGCCCGCTCAATCCTGCAGAGCCGGACGGGGCCAGCCGCAAAGTGCCGTTCACCGGGGAGCTGCTCATAGACAGGGCTGACTTTATGGAGGATGCGCCGCACAAGTATTTCAGGCTCAAGCCGGGCGGCGAAGTGCGACTCAAATACACCTACATCATCAGGTGTGACGAGGTCATCAAGGACGCCGGCGGCAAGGTGGTGGAGCTCAAATGCAGCTATGACCCCAGCACACGTCCTGGGTCAGGGCAATGGAGGAGCGTCAAGGGCACCATCCACTGGGTGTCCACGCAGCACATGCGCGAGGTGGAGCTGCGCAACTACGACCGCCTGTTCACCCTCGCGGACATGAGCCAGGTGCCCGAGGACAAGGACTACAAGGACTTCCTCAACCCGCAGTCGCTGGTGACGGTCACAGGCTGGGCGGAGCCAGCCCTCCTGGAAGACCCGGGAGACCTTGCCGTTCAGTTCGAGCGAGTGGGATATTATTTCAGGGATCCGGACAGCGCCCCGGAGCATCCGGTCTTCAACAAGACGACAGCGCTCAAAGACTCATTCAAGGTCTGACGCAAGCTTCCCGCTTACGGTCAGCGCCCCAATCTCATAGCCCCAGCAGCCGTCCTGCACCACAGGCACGGCCTTGCCGTCCTTGTCATTTATCAGCGCGGGCTCATCCATGAACGTGTGGCTGTGCCCCCCGATGATGCAGTCCACCCCGCACGAGCGGGCGGCATATGCGCAGTCGGCCTCAAAGCCCATGTGGCTGAGCACAATGACGATGTCGCAGCCCTCCTTGTCCCGCAGCCGCGCCGCCCAGCCGTTGGCGACCTGAGTGTCGTCCCCGACCCTCGGAATCCGGTCTGATATGGTCCTGGACACCATGGATGACAGGTCGCAGAGCATGCCTATGATCCCGACCTTGTACCCTCCCCTGTCAATAACAGCGCACGGCTTCACCTTGTCTCCTCCCTCAAACGGGGAGAAGTCGTAGTTGGCGCACACCACAGGGCATTTTATGCGCCCCAGACGGGACATCAGGTCCTCGATGCCGTTGTCAAATTCATGGTTGCCAAGCGTCACGCAGTCATAGCGCATCGCGTTGATGATGTCCACCTCCAGAGATCCTCCCAGCACGTTGTAGTAGGAAGTGCCCTGGTCAAAATCCCCGGCATGCAGCAGGAGCACATGCCCTTCCCCCTCAGAGGAGCGGATGCTGTCTATGACGGCAGCTCTCTCAATGACACCGCACCTGCCGTCCCTCAAAGGGTCGAGATGGCTGTGAGTGTCGTTGACATGCACTATCACCAGTCTCTGGGCCGGGCGGGAGCAAGATGTCATCGCCGCAAGAGCAGCGGCGCACAGCAGCAGTGCAATTCTGACTTTCATAGCAAGATTCATTTGACTGTGACACGGCCGTCAGCTTTGTAGTCCAGCTCCTTGCCCTCTGAGCGGAGCTGCTCCAGACGGTCAAGCAGGGCCTCCCGCACCAGGACATCTGTGCGCGTAAGGCTCACGGCGTTTCGCGCTACGAAGATGTCATCCCCGCCGTCCAAGAGGAAATCGATGGTAGCCACTCCGTACAGGCGGTCATCATCCAGCGGCTGCCCGGCGACAGTCACCGACTCAAGCTTGCCTCCGGATACGGTCAGGCGCACACCGCCCACAACCTGCATCTTGCCGGACGCCATCTGCGAGAACAGCTGCCGCAAGTCCCGCCCCCAGACCTCCAGATAGCAGATATAGTTGGTGAAAGGCAGCATGGAGACGATGTCATCCATGAGTATCTCCCCCTTGTGGATGTCCACCCGGATGCCGCCGAAATTCATTATGCCGACATCCGCCTTGCGTCCGGTCACGGCTTCGGCCTTGGCCATCAGGCAGTCCACAACAAGATCCGACAAGGCGCTCTCTGGGGACTCCTTAATCAGGTCTTCCGAGGCATATCCGATGACCGTCTTCATAGAGGTCATGCTGGGCTGCGCCTCTATCATCAGGGCGGCTACTGCGGGCGTCACCCCTCCCTTGTAGACACGGCCGTTCGGGGCATGGTACGCTTTCCCGTCCATATAACCCATCCGCTCCCGCACATTGCTGACATTGGGGATGCCGACACCGGTGCGGGAAGCGTCAACAGGAATCTTCTTCCATTGCCATTCCTGGGCTAGCAGAGCCAGAGGCAGTGCGAGCAGGAAAGCAAGTGACACAATTGTTTTCAGCGTGTGATTCATAGGCCGCAGCTCACATCTTGAGCCATTTGAATATATCTTTCCATCCTGCCTTTGTGCCAAACTGCAATATGCCGGCCTTGTATATCTTGGCGGATCCCCAGGCGCACACCACAAAGGTAGCGGCGAGCAGGGCAAGCGAGAGCACAATCTCCCACATCGGCACTCCGAAAGGCAGCCGTGCCAGCATCACTATAGGGGATGTAAAAGGAATAATCGAAGTCCAGAACACCAGCTGGCTGTCCGGGGCCTTGAAAGCGTACAGCGCGATGAAGAAGCCTATCAGCAACGGGATTGTCAGCGGCAGCTGGAGCTGCTGCGAATCCGCCTCGTTCTCTACCGCAGAGCCGATCGCGGCAAACATGGAGGCGTACAGCAGGTAGCCCAGCGCGAAGAAGAGCACGAAGCACACCAATATTTCCACGATTGGCATATTGGCGAGCGTGGACACGATGATATTGCCCTGCGCGGACGCTGCGAGCGCATCCGCATCAATCATGCCGCCCGTTGGATCCGCCATCGCCGTCACATCCGCGCCGCCCATCGCCACCCCGAGCTTCTCCGGGCCCATAACGAGAGCAGTCACGCCGAGTATGGCGGCCACCAGCACTATCCAGAGCACAAACTGGGTGAGCGCTACAAGCGCGACACCGATGATCTTGCCGAACATCAGGTCTATCGTCTTGACCGAAGAGATGAGCACCTCCACGACACGGCTGGACTTCTCCTCGATGACGCTGGACATCACCATGCCCGAGAACATGGTCACGAACATGTAGATGACAATGCCCAGCAGCAGGGACACTGCCATGAAAATGCCGGACTCCGTGACGGTCTCCTTGCCGCTGTCAGAGAGCGTCACGGTCGTCAGGCGGATGTCCGACTTGACGCTCCGCATGATCTCGCTGAGGTTGTCAATGCCATACAGGCCAATCCTGTAAGCCTCGACTGCGTCATTGATGCGAGTGCTGATGGTCTCGGTCATGTCCATGCCCATCGGCTTGGCGGAATATGTCTCCGCGCTCACCGAACGGCTCACGGAGTCTATCGGAGAGATGTTGAGCACCACGTCACAGTCCGTCCCGACGAGGGCTTTCTCCTTGTCAATCCCGATATCCGTGCGGTCAATGTAAGTGATGACCTCGGTATTCTCCAGATACGGCAGGACTATCCCCGAATTGTCAACCACGGCGACCGTCTTGGCGGCCTCCTTGGTTGACATCATCAGCACCGAGGGCAGGATGCAGAGAGCCGCGAACAGCACCGGGACAACAAATGTGATGACAAGAAATGACTTTTTCTTGACGCGGTTGAGATACTCGCGGCGTATTACGATGCCTATTGTACGTGTGTCCATGGCCTATTCCTCCTCTCCTTTGACAAGCCTGATGAATATGTCGTTCATGCGCGGCATGAGCTCGCGGTACGAGTTGATCGTGACTCCCTTGGCAAGATACGCCGCCAGCGTGGAGTCCCCGTCAGTCATGGCCGGGAGCACCTCGCTGTGCCGGCCGTCAGCATCAGTGTAGACCAGCTCGACATTGTTGTTGCCGTAGCGGCGGCGGATGTCATCCACACCTCCCGAGAGCACGACATGCGACTTGTTGATGAGGGCGATGCTGTCGCAAAGCTCCTCAACGGACTCCATGTTGTGGGTGGACAGTATGATGGTCGCGCCCTCGTCCCTCAACCGGAGGATTTCCTGACGGATCAGCTCGGCATTGACGGGGTCGAAGCCGGAGAACGGCTCGTCAAGGATGAGCAGGGATGGCTTGTGCACCACTGTGGTGATGAACTGGACTTTCTGGGCCATTCCCTTGGAGAGTTCGGAGACTTTCTTGCGCCACCAGTCCTGAATGTCAAATTTGACGAACCAGCGTTTTAGCTCGGACAGGGCCTCGCGCTCCGGCATGCCCTTGAGCTCGGCAAGATAGAGAGCCTGGTCACCCACCTTCATCTTGCGGTACAGCCCGCGCTCCTCCGGCATATAGCCGATGCGGGCGACATCCTCCCTCGTGATGGGCCTGCCGTCAAAGAGCACCTCGCCCTCGTCCGGAATCGCGATGCGAGTGATTATGCGTATCAGCGTGGTCTTGCCCGCCCCGTTGGGCCCCAGCAGCCCGAATATCTTTCCCCTCGGGACATCCACCGACACCCCGTCGAGGGCGACCTTGTCCCCGAAACGTTTGGAGATGTCCTTGCACTGGATCAAACAGTCTGTCATTGGTTCAAAATTTTTGCAATGAGTTCGATGAATATGTCACCAGCCGGTGTGTCTGACGACACTCCCCCGCCCTTGCCCTTGAAATCGTACTCCGCAAGCAGCGACATCACGCCCATGCAGGAACGCAGAGGCCAGTTGCGCACAGCCGCGTCGTATTCGCGGAAGAAATACGGGGCCACTCCCAGCACCCTGACCTTGTCCTCCGGGGACGGGCGAGGATTGCCGCTGAGCAGGGCGCCGTATTTGAGAATGCGGCTGAAATGCGTGTACAGGGCGCTGACAGCCATGGGCATGGCAAACTTGGCCGAGGAGCTGATGCGCTCCGCCATGGGGAGAGCCTTGGCGGCGTTGCGGCTTGAGAGCTCGCGGGTCAGCTCGAATATGCTGTACTGGCGGCTCACCCCGACATTCTTCTCTATGTCCTGGACGGCAATGTCCGCCGTGCCCTCCGGCAGGGCCTTGACAAGCTTGTCGGTCTCGACTGAGATGGCTCCGAGGTCAGTCCCGGCCGCCTCGGCGAGCAGCTGTGCGGCCTCGGGGGCAATCCGCAACCCCATGCCGCTGTAATAGTCTATTATCCAACGGACAATCTCATAGTCCCGCACAGCGGGGCTTTCGAGCACGACCCCGACTTTCTGGACGGACTTGTAAAGGGACTTGCGCTTGTCAGCCGAGGCGCGGTGCATCAGTATCACCAGCACGGTGCTGTCAAGCGGGTTGGCGCAGTACAGGGACAGCTGCTCAAGGTCTTTCATCTGCTGGGCTTCCTTAACCACGACCAGAACGCGCCCGCCATACATCGAATACCCCCGCGCCGCGGTGATCACCTTGTCCGCGTCCGCGTCAGCCCCGAAGAACACGAACTGGTCAAAATCCCTTGCGTCCTCGTCCACGGCGTTGCGCATGATGGCGTCACAGACCATGTCCGGGTAGAACGGCTCGTCCCCCATCAGCAGATACACTGGACGGAAACGCCCTGCCTGGGCGTCCGATACCAGCTCCCGAGAGAGAGCGGCGACATTCTGCCTCTCCCTTGCCACTCCTACAGCGACTGCACCAGACGCATCGTGTCACGGGCTATCATCAGCTCCTCATTGGTGCAGATGACTGCCACCTTGACCTTGGAATCGGGCGCGGAGATAATCGCGTCATCCTTGGCGGCAAGGTTGGCCTCACCATCGAATGTCAGCCCGAGGTATGAGAAATTCTCGCAGACGCGCCTGCGCAAGCGTGGGTTGTGCTCGCCGATGCCGGCCGTGAACACTATGAGGTCCACTCCGTTCATCTCGGCGACATACGCGCCCACGGTCTTGATGATGTCGTGCGTGAGCTTCTTGAACACCAGCTTGGCCCTGGCGTCCCCTCTCTCGGCCAGCGCGTCAAGGTCACGCGCGTCCGAAGACGCTCCCGACAGCCCAAGGAAACCGCTCTTCTTGTTCATCAGGTCGGTCATCTCATCGGGGCTGAGGTTGTCCTTTTTCATCACGTATGTGACGACGCTCGGGTCAATGCTGCCGCAGCGGGTCCCCATGATGAGCCCCGCGAGCGGGGTGAATCCCATGGAGGTGTCCAGGCACTTGCCGTCCTGTACGGCGGTGATAGAGCTGCCGTTGCCTATGTGGCAGGTGATGATCTTGGAGTTGGCGATGTCCAGCCCGGCCAGCTCCGCCCCCTTGCGTGAGACATACCTGTGGGAAGTGCCGTGCGCTCCGTACTTGCGCACCCGGTAATCCTCGTAGTATTTGTAGGGAAGCGCGTAGATGTAGTTGTATGCCGGCATCGTCTGATGGAACGCCGTGTCGAATGTCGCGACCTGCGGCACATCCGGCAGCACCGACTGCACCGCCTTGATGCCGAGTATATGCGCGTAGTTGTGCAGCGGGGCGAACTCGCAGCAGTACTCTATCTTGGAGAGCACGTCGTCGTCGATGACCGCGCTCCCGGAGAAGAAGTCCGCGCCTTGGACGATGCGGTGCCCGACCGCCTCGATGTCCTCAAAGGAACGTAGCACCCCGGCTTCGGGCGAAACCAGGTCTTCAAGCACATAGTGCATGCCGGCCGTATGGTCGGGCACGGGCAAGTTGCGCACTATCTTTTCGCCGCCTGTAGGGAAGTAGCTCACAATCCCCTCCGGGAGGCCTATCTTCTCTACCTGCCCCTTGGCCAGGAGGTCGTAGACATCGTCGCTCTTCATGTCGAGCAACTGGTACTTGATGGAGGAACTGCCGCAGTTGATGACGAGAATAATCATAAGAATTGTGTTGTGAAACGGGGGCAAAATTAAGGAATAATCGTTATTTTAGCAAGGAACGAGAGGATATGGCACGGAGCT
>CAZKVW010000070.1:0-8934 GCA_964556285.1 uncultured Muribaculaceae bacterium | reverse complement strand
ATGCCGTATGCCTCTCCTTGCTTCATGGGCAGGACAGTCGAATAACGGGAGTCAGCCCCCTCCATGAGGGACATCTCCACTCCTCCGAACTTGAGGGTGAGGAACGGTGAGGCCTCGAATGACAGCAGGTCAAAGGTGATGGCATACTCGCCCGCGACAGCGTTGCTGAACGGGATGAGGGACTCGGTGTCCCAAGCCACAGATCCTGACGACCATCCGAAAGTGGCATCCGTGCCGTCAGCGTCAAGGTCTTCAACAAGGAAGTAGCCCTTGGGCTTCTGCGGGAACGAGGCCGTCACGGAGTACAGGTATCCGCTTTGGCGGGTCATCTCTTGCTTGCTGCCGTCATCCATGACAAGCCAGATTTTGTCCGGCGTGGGGCGGCTCACCCGGAGATCCCTCTCTATCGTGGTGACTCCGAACTTGATGTTCTGGCCGACCAGCTTGAGTTTGGCCGTGCCGTCAGGGACGTCAGCGGCAAAAGGCACTTGCACGACATCCTCGTATGTGCCGTCAGCCTTGGTTCTGATGACGGTCTCCGCCACCATCTCATCGTCAAAAAACACCTGCGCCTTGAGGGTCGAGAGCGCGACAGGGTCTTTCATGGACACGGAGAAATGGACATTGCCGCCGAAGCAGGCCACATCGTCAGCCGACACGACCTCCATCACCGGGCCCTTGTCCGTAGTTTCGAGAGTCTTTTCTTCCTGACATCCCGTAATCCCCGCCCATGCGAATGCCGCTGCCGCGAGGAAAAACAATCTCTTCATAACGTTATGCATTATATTTTTTGTCATTCAATTGTCTGTCATTCAGACGGCTCGTTCCAGCGCAGCGACGCGATGGACAGCGCGGGCACCGTGAAGCGGAATCCTTTAGCCGGCCCCTGGAACGCGAGCGTGATGTCATTCCCGCTCTTGTTGAGGGCGAGTACGGCAAGACTCCCGTCAGGGTTGCGGAAAGCCTCATAGACTAGCCCGCTTGCGGTGTAGCCGGAGCTCTTGACCCGCACTGCCCCCGGCTTGACCACCTTGGAGCAATGCGCGACATCATAGTAGTGTGAACTGTAACGCAGGGACTTGTAGTCCTTGTTGCTGATCTCAATCGCACCGAAGCATGTCGAGCAGCCTCCGGGACGGTAGGGCTTGCGGTCGTTGTCGAGCATGTAGTTCCACATGATGACGCCCTTACCCCAGCGTGAGAGGACTCCGAGGAAATTGGTCTCAAAGTCGTTGAGCAGGCAAGCCTTGAACACGCCGTCCCATGTCCCGTCCGCAATCCATTGCCCGATGGACGCTTCTGTGAAATAAATGGATTTGTCCGGAGCCATGCGCCTGATATAGTCGAGTTCGGAGACGCTGCCGCCGTAGTTGTGCCACGCGGAGCCGTCGGCGTATCTGGACGCTTCCTCATCGGCATATATGTTGAGCGGGTAGTGCTCCTGGCTGCTGATGTTGTCGTAATTGTAATTGTGGTCGAACAGCAGTATCTTGGTCTTGATCCCGGCGGCCTCAAATGCCGGCCCGACACGCTTGAGCAGTTCCAGCTGGTCTTCCCAGGGCATGTACAGTGACATAGAGTTGCCCTTGTTGAGAGGCTCGTTCTGCATGGTAATGGCGTAGATGGGGAATCCCTCCGCCTCCATCGACTGCACCCACTTGACGAAATACTGCGCGTAGTCCCCGTACAGCTGGGGGTTGAGGCGGCCGCCCGTCCACTTGTTGTACGGCGGCCGCATGGTGTCGTGGTCAACTTTCATCCACCTTGGGCAAGACCATGGTGACCCCATGAGCTTGATATCGGGATTGATGGCAAGTATCTCCTTGAGCACAGGGAATATGCCCTCTCTCTCAATCTGCGGGATGGCGAAGTTGTCTATCCCCTCTTCGTCGCAGCAGGTGTACTCGTCCATGGAGAAATCCGACCCGCCGATATGCAGGCGCAGGAAACTGAATCCCATGCCGTCCACGGGGTCGAATGTCTCTTTGAGCAGCTTGGCTCTGTCCTCGGCCGTCATGCGCATCAGATTGTAGCATGACGCTCCCGTCAGGGCCGCGCCGAACCCGTCTATCTCCTGATACTGCTCCGTGGGGTCGATGGTGACTTTCTTCGTGGACATGCCTACCGAAGCGAAGTTGGTCTCCACGCGAGTGAACGCGCAGGCCAGATTCTGCGATGTCACATACGCCTCCACGTCGGATTGCACGGGCGGCACAATCGGGTCGGGATTCCCCCCGCCCCCTGACGGGGACGAGGAGCATCCTGCAGCCAGCAAAGCCGCCGCGACTGGTATAAAGAGCCAGTTCATATCAATAACCAGGGTTCTGTTCCACATTGGGGTTGTCGTCAAGCACAGATGTGGGCACAGGCATCAGCACGCGCTCATCCGTGAGAGGCATCCTTGTGGTGAAATACGCGTCGTAGGAGGCAGACCCCTTGATGTTGCCGCCGTCGTGGACTTCCTTGAGCTTGCTGTAGTCATCCCCGAATCGCATGAGGTCGAAATAGCGGTGTCCCTCATACGCCAGCTCCAGCCTCCTCTCGTTGAGCACGTAGAGGGCTGCCTGGGATGCGCTCACATCCGCAGGCAGTGACTTGACGCCCGCGCGGGTGCGCACCTTGTTGACCAGCGCCATCGCGCCGGATGCTTCGCCAAGATTGGCGAGAGCCTCGGCATGCAGCAGGTACACATCCGCCAGACGGGCATGGTAGATGACCGTGACATTGGTAGGTATCTTGCCCATGAACGCATAATTCTCCTTGGGATAGTACTGCTCCCAGTCGCAGGAGTCCCATGCGATAGAGACATTCTTGCGCTCGGTGTCGTCCTCCGCATCGTATGCCTCGGCGAGATTCCTTGTGGGGGTGCACCACTTGATCCAGCTGAACGAGTCGTTCATGTTGAAATGGTTGCGCCAGAACATCATAAAGAACCAGTTGCCGTTGCTCGTGTTGTCCTTGCCGGCCTCGAATATGGACTCCTTGTTGTTGTGCTCGGCGGTCTGGGTGTCGAGGTCGTACTGCCACAGGTCTCCGTACTTGTCGGCAAGTTCGTAGCCCATGTCCTCTATTGCCTCGCATGCGGCCTTGACCTTGTTCCAGTCCCTGTACTGCTTGAGAGAGTACATCCTTGCCACCAGATACTGCGCGAATCCCTTGCTCGCGAAGTCCTTCTCCACTGTCTGCGGGTCTGGGGCGTATTTGCATGCGAATTCGAGGTCTTTCTCCAGCTGCGTCTTGAGAGTCTCTGCATTGACTCGTGATGGGTAGTACAGCGGATAGACCTCTTCGACGTTGCCGGCGTTGATAGCGGGAGGAATGTCGGTCAGCATGGGAATGTCCCCGAAGTACTGGGTCATAAGCAGCCACATGTAGGCCCTCACGCACAGCGCCTCCGCCATCCACTGATTGTATTCCGTCTCCGAGAGGGCGGGATCGTTGGCCTTGACGGCATCCAGGTTGCAGATGACCGAGTTGGCCTTGCTGACTCCGCTCATAAACCCGCTCCAGAATGTGCTCGGGAATTCGTTGTCGGAAGTGAATGTGTTGCCCTCTATCTCTGTGGGCTTGCCGCTGTCGCCTCCGCCGTACGCGTCATCGGCGCGGCAAGCCTGCGCCGTGAGGTGCTTGTAGTTGGCGTCCTGGAAATCCCCCCGGAGCCAGTCGTACATGCTGGTTCTCTGGCCGGCGATGTCTGTCTTGGTCTTGATGGCATTGGTGTTATCGCTGTCTTCGTTGTCCACGGTGACGTTGCCCTCGTTGTAGCCGGTATCAGGATACAAGTCCAGCTCGCAGGAGGACAGCATCGCGCCCACGCCCAACGAAGCCAGAGCCGCTATCAGTATCTTTTTCATATTCTCCATTTGTTTGTTGCTTGTTATTTGACGGGAGCGCGGCCGGCATGTCCCGCCGCGTGTCCCAGTTTGAGAGATTCGTCAGAAATTGATGTTGACTCCGCCGATTACGGTGCGGACATTGGGATATGTGCCCCAGTCGATGCCCATCGAAGTGGCGGATGTGGATTGGCTGACTTCAGGGTCGTAACCGGAGTAGTCAGTCAGCGTGAAGAAGTTCTGGAGCGTCACATACGGCTGCAGCTTGGAGATGTGCAGACGTTTGAGCAGACCTCCCTGCAAGTCATAGGAGAGGGTGATGTTCTTGACCTTGAGGAATGAGCCGTCCTCAATCCAGCGGGTGGAGTTACGGACGTTGTAGTTGCTTTGAGTGGCGCGGGGCACATCGGTAATCTGCCCGGGGATTCTCCAGCGGCGCAGGACTGTGGTGGTCTGGTTGTAGCCGTTGTACATGCCCTCCGTCTCGATGCGCGAGGCGTTGAAGATGTCGTTGCCATAAGAGCCCGTGAGGAGGATGCTCAGGTTAATCCCCTTGTATGAGAAGTTGTTGGTCATGCCAGCGGTAAACTTGGGGTTGGCGTCGCCTATCCATGTCTTGTCGCTCGGAGTGATCTGCCCGTCACCGTTGACATCCCTGTACATCAGGTCTCCCGTCTCGGGATCAACACCGTCAGAGATATAGCCCCAGAACTTGGACAGCGCGTGTCCGGGGGTCATTCTCACGACATAGTCATTGGTCATGTCAGCAGTCTTGGAGTAGTAGTAGACCTGCTGGAGATCCAGCTTCTCGAGCTTGTTGCGGTTGAACGAGATGTTGAAGTCGGTGCTCCACTGGAAATCGTCACGGTCGATGTTCTTGGAAGAGGCGGCGAACTCAAGCCCCCAGTTGGACATCTCGCCCTCGTTGCGCATGATGGACGGGTAAGGATCGGGCAGAGGCACGGACATGAGCATGTCACGCGTATACTTCCAGTAGGCGTCCGCCGTCAGGGTGAGGCGATAGCCAAGCAGTGACCAGTCAACTCCGATATTGCTCTGCGTGGTTGTCTCCCATGTGAGGTCTATGTTCTTGATGTTGGACTGCGATCCGAGGGTAGGCACGTCGTTGGCGTGGCCGCTCTCTGTCCAGTCGGTGTAGTTGGTGTTGTACATCTGGAGATAGCCGTACTCGCTCAGGCCTGCCTGGTTGCCGGTCTGTCCCCAGCCTGCGCGCAGCTTGAGGTCGTCAATCCAGGTGATGTCCTCCATGAACGGCTCTCCGGAGATGCGCCATGCGGCGGACATCGACGGGAAGTAGCCCCAACGGTGTCCGGGAGCCAGCTTGGAGGAGCCGTCAGCACGGAAATTCACAGTCAGATAATACTTGGAGTCGTAGTTGTAGGCGGCACGCGCGAGATAGGACATGATAGCCCATTCGCTCTTGCCGTAGCCGTTGCCCCTGAGGCCGCCCTTGTTGCCGCCGTTGAGGTTGGGGATGGCGTTGTTGTTCACCGTCGAGAAATAGCTGCGGCTGCCGCTGAGGCTCTCGTAGAATGACGTGGTGGCCGAGGTGCCGCCCATGAGATCCAGCTCGTGCGCTCCGAAAGCCACCTTGTAGTTGAGGATGTTGTCATAGACCATCCTGCGATCCTCGTCGCGGAAGTCGGACGCAGTCCCATGCTGCTCCCTGCCGTAAGTGGTGCGGATGGGGTCGAGGAACTCGGAGTTGTGCCTCCAGCGCTTGTCCATGGAGACGGTGGACTTGAACGTGAGACCGTCCATGATGTTGAAATTGAGTCCTCCAGTCAGCAAGAGCCTGTCGGTCACATCCTTGTTGTAGTCGGTACGGGCCATGTTCTCCAAAGGGGAGGTGATGGTCGCGCCGTAGAAGTTGTTGTAGTACTGGCCAGGATTTTCCTCATCCCATATGGGGGCATACGTAGGGGTGGTGATGGTTGACACTACGACGCCTGCGCGGTTGCCGCCCTGCCCGGAAATGATGCCTCCCTTGTTGGTGTAATGCGAGAACGCCACATCAGCGGACGCGGTGACCCACTTGCGTATCTTCCTGTCAAAATTGGCCTTGAAGTTGAAACGCTCGGCTGATGTCGTCTTGATGACACCCTGCTCCTTGGTGTATCCGCCGCCTAGGTAGTAGGATCCTTTCTCGTCCGCATCGGACACGGAGACCTGGTAGTTCTGGTTGACGCCTGTCGAATAGGTCTCGTCAAACCAGTCGGTCTGGTCTTTGAGTGTCGAGGGGAGGCCCTTGATCAGGCCTATTTCCTCCTGGAGTTCGATGTACTGCTGTGTGTTGAGCACGTCGAATGTCTTGGCAACCTTGGAGATACCGGCGAATGTGGAGACTGATATCTGGGCTCCGTCCCGCTGGCTGCCGCGCTTGGTGGTGATGAGGACGACGCCATTGGCTGCACGTGAGCCGTAGATGGCTGCGGAAGATGCGTCCTTGAGCACTTGCATAGTCTCGATGTCGTTGGGAGACAGGTACGAAATGGCGTACTCGCCCTCGCCCACAGGCACACCGTCCACGACGTAGAGAGGGTCGTTGGATGACGCGATGGACGAGGCTCCGCGCACGCGCACTACCATGCCTGCGCCCGGAGAGCCGTTGGGCTGGAGCACCATGACTCCGGACGCCTTGCCTTGGAGTACCCCCGAGACGGAGGTGAGGGGGCGGCGGTCAAGGTCCTTGGTCTCCACTATGGAGACGGCTGTCGTCAGGTCTTTCTTGCGGACTGTGCCGTAACCCACGACGACGGAAGCGTCCAGGCCGATGGCGTCCTCCTGAAGAATGATGGAGACAGTGCTCTTGCCTGTCACATTGACTTTCTGGGAAAGGTAGCCGAGCGCGTCAATGGTGATTTCATTCCCAGAATGTTTGAAAGTCAAGGAGAAATTGCCTTCGGCATTCGTCAGCGCCCCATTCATCGTGCCGGACTCTATGACGCCGGCCCCGATGACCGCAGCCCCTGAGACGTCGGTCACTTTCCCTGTCACCACCCTTTGCTGGGCGTCCAGTTCCATCGCGTACGAGACGGAAAGGGCTGCGGCAAGCAGAATGCTCTTAATAAATACAGGTCTCATAAGATGATAAATTGTTATTTTTATTAGCCTTTGTTAATAAATTTAATTATCAATATGGGTAAATATATAGCTTTTTTGAATAATAATAGTATTCAAACGGAATATTTGTCAGTATTGTACAACCAGATCGCTCCTGCGGATGACTAACTGCATCACCGGGGGGGGGCTTATGTCCGCCCCGGCAGTCATGTCATTCTGTCATTCTGAGCGAAGCGAAGAATCTAATATTGTGGCAAAATGTGTATCTTCGCAGGATTATTGACGACAAACGATATGACTCAAGACGAACTTTTCAAGGTGCTGGTTGCGCATTGCAAGGAGTACGGGTACATATTCCCCTCCAGCGAGATATATGACGGGCTTGCGGCCGTGTACGACTATGGGCAGATGGGCGTTGAGCTCAAGAACAACATCAAGAGCTACTGGTGGAGGGCGATGACCAGGCTCAACGAGAACATCGTCGGCATCGACTCCTGCATATTCATGCATCCGCGCATCTGGGAGGCCTCGGGTCATGTCAGCGCTTTCAATGACCCGCTGATTGACAACAAGGACTCCAAGAAGCGTTACCGCGCAGATGTCCTGATAGAGGACTATCTCGCCAAGATTGAGGACAAGATAAATAAGGAGATTGCCAAGGGGCGCAAGCGTTTCGGGGAGACGTTTGACGAGGCGCAGTTCCGGGCGACCAACCCCAATGTCCTGCGCGAGCAAAAGAAATACGACGAGGTGCACTCCCGTTATGTCAAGGCGGAGAACGCGAATGACCTCAAGGAGTACAAGCAGATCATCCTCGACTGCGGCATTGTCTGCCCCGTCAGCGGCACGGCCAACTGGACGGATGTCAGGCAGTTCAACCTGATGTTCAAGACCTCTTTCGGCAGCACGGCGGACGGAGACAATATTATCTACCTGCGTCCGGAGACAGCACAGGGCATATTTGTCAACTACCTCAACGTCCAGAAGACTGGGCGGATGAAGATTCCGTTCGGCATTGCCCAGATAGGCAAGGCGTTTCGCAATGAGATAGTGGCCAGGCAGTTTATCTTCCGTATGCGTGAGTTCGAGCAGATGGAGATGCAGTTTTTCATCAAGCCAGGCACAGAGCTGGACTGGTTCGCCAAATGGAAAGAGAAGCGCATGCAGTGGCATGTCAATATCGGCATGGGGGCAGAGAATTACCGATTCCACGACCACGAGAAACTGGCTCACTATGCCAATGCGGCGACAGATATCGAGTTCCAGTTTCCGTTCGGATTCAAGGAGCTTGAGGGCATACACAGCCGCACCGACTTCGATTTGAGCAACCATCAGAAATATTCCGGCAAGAAGATCCAGTACTATGACCCTGAAACGGGGGAGAGCTACACTCCTTATGTGGTAGAGACCTCGATAGGCGTTGACCGAATGGTGCTGGCTGTGCTCAGCCATTCGTTCAAGGTGGAGACTCTGGAAGGGGGAGAGACGCGCACAGTGCTCAGCATCCCTCCAGCTTTGGCCCCGGTCAAGGCGGCCGTCCTGCCGCTCGTCAAGAAAGATGGCCTCCCGGAGATTGCCCAGAAGATAATGGATGACCTCAAGTACGACTTCAACTGCCAGTACGATGAAAAGGACTCCATCGGCAGACGTTACCGCCGTCAGGATGCCATCGGCACTCCGTACTGCATCACGGTGGACAACGAGACGCTCCAGGACAATTGTGTCACCGTGCGTGACCGCGACACCATGCGGCAGGAGCGTGTCCCCATCGCCCAGCTGCATGACCTCCTCGACAGCAAAGTCAGCCTCAACAACCTCCTCCGCCGTCTGTAGGGAGGAGGAAAGCCGCCAAGGCTGGAAACCCCGCCCAACCTTGCAGCGGCACTCGTGCGGCTTCGGTGCAGGCCTCAAGGAGAGGCCTTGGATTTTGGCTGTCAATCAGTTATTTTTGCCGTGAGCGCGACTTCAGGTCGCGGCATTATAGTCATGAGATATCCGGTAGGAATACAGACATTCG
>CAZKVW010000069.1:6196-9453 GCA_964556285.1 uncultured Muribaculaceae bacterium | reverse complement strand
ATGGGGTCGGCAAGCGATTTGGACGTGATGTCGCCCGCTTTTGAGACTTTGGACCGCTTCGGGGTCGGGTATGAGAGGCGCGTCATCAGTGCGCACCGCACCCCGGATCTGATGTACGAATTTGCCAGGACCGCAAGGGACAGGGGCATAGGAGTGATTATAGCTGGCGCGGGCGGGGCTGCGCATGTGGCCGGAGTCATCGCCGGCCTGACCACGGTGCCCGTAATCGGAGTCCCTGTCCAGACCAAGGCTCTCGGAGGCATGGACAGCCTGCTGTCCATCGTCCAGATGCCCCCGGGAATCCCGGTGGCGACTATGGCGATCAACGGGGCCAAGAATGCTGCCCTGCTGGCCGTGGAGATACTCGCCCTCTCCGACGAGTCCCTGCTCCAGCAGCTGGAAGAGTTCCGCCGGGAGCAGACAAGCAAGGTGCTGGACACGCAGATATAGACTGTCATGGAAGCATACCGCATATTCGTGGAGAAGCGCCCGGGATTCAGGGTGGAGGCGCAGAGCCTGCTCTCGGAGCTTAACGAGAGCCTTTCTACAGATCTCAAGAGCTTGCGCATAATCAATGTTTATGACCTTTTCGGATTCTCGCCGGAGCTGCTGGAGCGTTGCCGCTACACGGTGTTCGGGGAAGTGGTCACAGATATTGTCACTGACAGTTGCAGCCTGTCGGGGTGCAAGTATATAGCCGTGGAGTACCTGCCCGGGCAGTTTGACCAGAGGGCCGCATCGGCCAGGGACTGCGTGAGGCTCATCGAACCGTCGGCAGAGGTGTCAATCCGGAGTTCAAGGCTGCTCATATTCGGCGGGGATGTGCCTGACGATGTGCTGGACAGGATCAGGCATTACTATATCAATCCTGTGGAGAGCCGTCCCAAGGATCTCTCCCGTCTGGCGGAGCCGGGACAGGCGGAGGTCAGGCCGGTGCCGGTGCTGGACGGCTTGAGAGCCCTGACGGAGGAGGAGCTGGAGCCGTATTGCAAGAGGATGGGGCTGGCGATGAGCGCGGATGACCTGCGTGAGGTCGTCTCCTATTTCAAGGGGGAGGGGCGTGACCCGTCCGAGACCGAGCTGCGCATCCTGGACACCTATTGGAGCGACCACTGCAGACATACCACTTTCAACACAGAGCTGGACAGCGTGGAGTTTGAGGACTCGTTTGTCAGGGAGGAGATGGAGGGGACTTACAGGATGTATCTCGGCATGCGTGGGGAGCTTGGGCGTGAGGGCAGGAGCGTCTGCCTGATGGATGTCGCCACAATAGGCGCGAGGTGGCTGCGCTCGCACGGCATGCTGGATGACTTGGAGGAGAGCGAGGAGAACAACGCTTGCAGCATCCGCGTGGATGTGGACGTGGACGGCAAGACGCAGGAGTGGCTGCTGCAGTTCAAGAACGAGACCCACAACCATCCCACCGAGATAGAACCGTTCGGCGGGGCGGCCACCTGCCTGGGCGGGGCGATACGCGACCCGCTGTCGGGGCGCAGCTATGTCTATCAGGCGATGCGCGTGACGGGTGCGGGAGACATATACGCGCCTGTCAGCGAGACTCTGCCCGGCAAGCTGCCGCAGAGGGTCATCAGCCGCAAGGCGGCTCAAGGGTACAGCAGCTACGGCAACCAAGTCGGGCTGGCGACCACGCATGTGCGCGAGATATATCATCCGGGCTATACGGCCAAACGCATGGAGATAGGCGCGGTCGTCGGGGCCGTCGCGGCGGACAGGGTCCGCCGCGAGTCGCCCGTGCCGGGCGACAGCGTCCTCCTGATCGGAGGACGCACCGGCCGCGACGGCATAGGCGGCGCCACGGGGTCATCCAAGGAGCATGACGAGTCATCTCTGGAGACCTGTGGCAGCGAGGTGCAGAAAGGCAACGCCCCCGAGGAGCGCAAACTCCAGCGCCTGCTGCGCCGCCCCGAGGTCACACGCCTCATCAAGAAAGCCAACGATTTCGGTGCGGGGGGCGTGAGCGTGGCGATAGGGGAGCTTGCCGACGGGCTGGACATATACCTCGACCGCATCCCGGTCAAGTACAGCGGGCTCAACTCCACGGAGCTTGCCATCAGCGAGTCTCAGGAGCGCATGGCCGTGGTCGTCAGCGCCTCTGACGAGGATGACTTTGTGCGCTTCTGCCGCGAGGACAATGTGGAGGTCACCCATGTCGCCGATGTCACAGGCAGCGCCCGCATGAGGATGTACAACAAGGGAGCCGTCGCGGCCGACCTCTCACGCGCGTTCATAGACAGCGCGGGTGCGCGCCGCCATGCCACGGTGCGGGTCAGCGCGGTGGAAGACCGCGACCCGTTCCGCCGGGACATTCCCGGGGACAGTCTCGCGGACAAGCTGGAGGCCGACCTCTCCGATGACAATGTGGTCTCGCAGAAAGGCCTCATCGAGATGTTCGACTCCACTATCGGCCGGTCCACAGTCCTCCTGCCGTTCGGCGGGGTCACGCAGACGACCGAGACCCAGGTGTCCGTGCAGAAACTCCCCACCGACGGGTACACTGACACAGCCAGCGTGATGGCCTGGGGCTTCAACCCCCGGCTGTCCGAGTGGAGCCCCTACCACGGGGCCGCATATGCGGTCGTGGACGCGTGTGCCAAGGCGGTGGCATGCGGAGCGTCCTGGGAGAGGATGCGGTTCTCGTTCCAGGAATATTTTGAGAAGATGACCTCCGACCCCCACAGCTGGGGCAAGCCCATGGCCGCCCTGCTCGGCGGGCTGCGGATGCAGGCGGAGCTGGGGCTGCCGTCCATAGGCGGCAAGGACTCCATGAGCGGCACATTCGGCCATATCAATGTCCCGCCTACCCTTGTCGCGTTCGGGGTCACCACGGTGAAGGCTTCCTCCGTCATCAGTCCGGAGCTGAAGTGGGAGGGCGACCTGCTGTATCTGGTCAGGCACAGGCCGCTTGGGAGCCGCATGCCTGACAGCGCGGCGCTTAGGCGCAACTGGGATTTCGTCCACAGCCGCATAGCGTCTGGTGACATCGTGGCCGCGTACGCCGTCGGGTATGGAGGCGTGGCGGAGGCCCTTTGCAAGATGTCATTCGGCAACAGCTTCGGAGTTGAAGTCAACATCAGCGAGGAGCAGCTCTTTGACTGGAGCTACGGCTCCATCGTGGTGGAGAGCATGACGGAGCTGCACGGCGAGGACATCGTGCCCCTCGGCAAGGTCACAAGCGGGGAGGACGGGATGATGCGCTTTAACGGTGAGCCGGTCAGCATAAGCCGTCTGCTGGAGGC
>CAZKVW010000069.1:0-6096 GCA_964556285.1 uncultured Muribaculaceae bacterium | reverse complement strand
GCGGACGCGATAGACGGCTGCAACGTGCTGATGCTCGCCGGGGGATTCTCCGCAGGTGACGAGCCGGACGGCAGCGGCAAGTTTATAGCCAACGTCCTGTGCAACTCCAAGGTGTCGTCCGCAATTGGACGGCTGCTTGACCGCCAAGGCCTGATACTCGGGATATGCAACGGCTTCCAGGCTCTCGTCAAGAGCGGCCTGCTGCCGTTCGGCAAGCTTGGACAGACCGGCGTTGACAGCCCGACCCTGTTCCGCAATGACATCAACAGGCATGTCTCACGGATGGTCACGACGCGGGTGTCCTCGGTCAATTCGCCGTGGCTGTCGGGATTCAAGATTGGAGACACTCATACCATCGCGGTCAGTCACGGGGAGGGCAAGTTTGTGGTCGGGGAGGACTTGGCGCGTGAGCTCTTCGCCGCCGGACAGGTCGCGTTCCAGTACGCCGACCCCCTCACCGATGCCCCGACAATGGAGTCCCCCGCCAACCCCAACGGCTCCTGCTGGGCCATAGAGGGAGTCATCAGCCCGGACGGGCGCATACTCGGCAAGATGGGGCACAGCGAGCGTTATGAACGCGGCACGTTCAAGAATATCGGAGAGGACAATCTCGAACAGCCTCTGTTTGACAATGCAGTCAGATATTTCAGACATGGCAAAGGCAGTCTTTGACGATCGTTCCCTGCATGAGGAATGCGGGGTATTCGGCATATTCGGTGTACCGGACGCTGCCACTTTGACCTATTACGCCCTGCATTCCCTCCAGCACAGGGGGCAGGAGGGCTGCGGCATAGTGGCCCGAACGGATGAGGGGGAGTTGCGCCGCGTCAAGGGGCAGGGCCTCGTGCACGATGTCTTTGACGAGGACAAGCTCGCCTCCCTCCCCGGATCCATGGCTATCGGGCACGTGCGTTACTCTACTACCGGGGCGGACACCATTGAGAATGTGCAGCCTTTCCTCTTCCGGCACAGTTCCGGGGACTTTGCCCTTGCCCATAATGGCAATCTGGTCAATTACCGCGAGCTGAGGCTGTCGCTTGAGAGCCGTGGGAGCCTGTTCCAGTCCTCCTCTGACAGCGAGGTCATCGCGCATCTCATCAAAAAGGACTCCGCCCGCCAGTCGCGCCCGCGCATCTATGCTATCAAGGAGGCTCTCAAAGAGCTGGAGGGCGCGTTCGCGTTCCTGATAATGACCCAGAGGCGCATCTACGCCTGCCGTGACCGCTACGGGCTCAGGCCCCTGTCCCTCGGCAAGCTGGGGGACGGCTATGTGGTGAGCAGCGAGACCTGCGCGTTCGACATCATAGGGGCGACATTCGTCCGAGACATCGAACCGGGAGAGATAGTCACCATCGACCGCCACGGCTTGAGGTCCACATTCTTTTCCGAGGACACGGAGCACAACATGTGCGCCATGGAGTACATCTATTTCTCCCGCCCGGACAGCGACATAGAGGGCTGCAACGTGCATTCGTTCCGCAAGGCCACCGGGCGGCTGCTGTACGGGGAGGCCCCGGCGGATGTGGACATAGTGGTGGGAGTGCCTGATTCGAGCCTCAGTGCGGCCTTGGGCTATGCGGAGGCGAGCGGCATTCCATACGAGATGGGCCTTGTCAAGAGCAAATATGTGGCGAGGACATTTATCCAGCCCTCGCAGGACATGCGCGAAAAGGGCGTCCGCCTCAAGCTGAGCGCGGTGCGTTCCATCGTCAGCGGCAAGAGGGTCGCCCTCATCGACGACTCCATCGTCAGGGGGACGACATCCCGCAGGATTGTGCGCATGCTCCGGCAGACCGGCGCCCGGGAGGTGCACCTGCGCATAGCCAGCCCTCCCATCAAGAGCCCTTGTTTCTATGGCGTGGACATGTCCACCTATGACGAGCTGCTGTGCGCCCACAAGAGCCTCGGGGATGTCAAGGAGCTGCTGGGAGTGGATTCGCTTGCGTTCCTCTCCACTGGCGCCCTGCGCAAGGCCGGAGGCAGGGAGGGCTTCTGTATGGCCTGCTTTACAGGCAGGTATCCGACCCCTCTGTACCAGGAGATAGAGGATGCCAACAAGGACGGCAAATTCTAAAACAGCTTATAGCAACAACACTATATATGGCAACAGATTACACCAAAGCGGGAGTCAGCCTCGAAGCGGGGTATGAGGCTGTCCGCAGGATCAAGTCGCATGCGGATTCGACCGCCCGCCCCGGGGTCATGGGAGGCATAGGCTCTTTCGGGGGAATGTTTGACCTCTCGTCCCTCGGTCTCAAGGACCCCGTGCTGGTCAGCGGCACCGACGGCGTTGGCACCAAACTCAAGATTGCGTTCGCGATGGACAGGCATGACACCGTGGGCGTCGACGCTGTGGCGATGTGCGTCAACGACGTGCTCGCGCAGGGAGCCGAGCCGCTGTTCTTTCTCGATTATGTGGCGGTGGGGCACAATGACCCAGCGCAGGTGGAGGCTATAGTCTCGGGGGTCGCAGAGGGCTGCCGCCAGGCCGGCTGCGCCCTGATTGGCGGGGAGACCGCCGAGATGCCCGGCATGTACCAGGACGGGGAATATGACATCGCCGGGTACACCACAGGAGTGGTGGAAAAGTCTAGGCTCATCGACGGCAGCAAGGTCTCGGTCGGGGATGTCCTCGTGGGAATGGCGTCATCCGGGGTGCACAGCAACGGTTTCTCGCTCGTGCGCAAGATCGTGTCCGACAACTCCCTTGACCTGCACAGCCCGCTGGAGGAGTATTTCGGCGACTCTCTGCTGGGGGATGTGCTGCTGACTCCGACACGCATCTATGTGCGGCAGGCTCTTGAGGTCATCCGCGCCTGTGACGTGCATGGCGTGGCTCACATTACGGGCGGCGGGTTTGACGAGAACATTCCCCGCATTCTCCGTCCCGGGCAGGGAGCGGAGATAGAGGAGGGGAGCTGGGAGATACTTCCCGTGTTCCGGATGCTGGAACGCTATGGCCGGATACCGCATAGGGAGATGTACAACATTTTCAACATGGGCATAGGTCTGGTGATGGCTCTCGGCCCCTCGGAAGCGGACAAGGCGGTGGCGATGCTCAATGCCTCCGGGGAACGCGCCTCCGTGATAGGACGGGTGAATGACGTGCCGGGTGTGACAATCAAATGACAACAGTATTATAATGATGAAGAGGGCTCTTTTTTCTGTAAGTGACAAGACGGGCGTGGCGGAGTTCGCCTCAGGGCTGCGTTCGCTGGGATGGGAGATAATCGCCACGGGCGGCACGATGCGGATGCTGCGCGAGGCCGGCCTGGAAGTCACGGACATCAGCGATGTGACCGGCTTCCCGGAGATCTGCGACGGGCGGGTCAAGACCCTGCATCCCAAGGTGCATGGGGCGCTGCTCGCGCGACGGGACATGGAGAGTCACCGCAAGCAGTTGCAGGACAATGGCATAGAATACATAGACCTGGTGTGCGTCAACCTGTACCCTTTCCGGGAGACCATTGCGAAGCCGGATGTCACCATGGAGGATGCCGTGGAGCATATCGACATAGGAGGGCCGTCCATGCTGCGCAGCGCGGCCAAGAACTGGGCCTCGGTGACTGTCGTCTGCCATCCGGAGGACTACGGCACGGTGCTGGAGGAGATACGCACTGGCGGAGACACCACTCCTGCCACGCGTCTGGCTCTCTCGGCCAAGGCCTACACCCATACAGCCGAATACGACATGGCCATCGCCACATACATGCGCGGACAGGCAGGGCTGCCGGAGAAGCTCTTCTTGGAGTACGACCTGCGTCAGGGGCTGCGTTATGGAGAGAATCCTCATCAGGTGGCCAAGTTCTACGCGTCTCTGGAGCGGGTGCCGTACTCTCTCGCCACGGCTGTGCAGCTGAATGGCAAAGAGCTGTCGTACAACAATATCCAGGATGCAAATGCAGCTCTGAACATCGTGCGCGAGTTCGGGGATGAGCCGTTCTGCGTCGGGGTCAAGCACATGAATCCCTGCGGGGCGGCTGTCGGCAAGGACGCGGCGGAGGCTTGGCGCAAGGCTTATGAGGCCGACAAGGTGAGCATCTTCGGCGGCATTGTGGCGACCAACTGCGAGATTGACGCTGAGGTCGCGGCCCTGATGAAGCCGATATTCCTGGAGGTCATCATGGCTCCTTCGTTCTCTGAGGAGGCCCTTGAGATCCTCCGCGCCAAGAAGAACCTGCGCCTCCTCCAAGTGGACATGTCGCGGGATGACAAGCCCCGCAAGCAGTGCGTCTCTGTCAACGGAGGGCTGCTGGTGCAGGATCAGGACGTTTCCGGCGAGGTGCCGGGCGCGGAGATGCGCGTCACCAAGGCAGCCCCGACAGAGGGGCAGCTGCGTGATCTGCGTTTCGCATGGAAGATAGTCAAATATGTCAAGTCCAACGCGATAGTGGTGGCGCGTGACGGGGCAACGCTCGGAGTCGGGGCGGGGCAGACCAACAGGGTCGGCTCGGCACGGATTGCCCTCGAAGAGGCCAAAGCCTCGCTTGCGGAGCGGGGCATGGACATTGCCAGCGCCGGTGTTGTAATGGCGTCTGACGGGTTCTTCCCGTTCGGTGACAGCGTGGCTCTGGCGGCATCCTATGGCGTATCTGCCATAGTGCAGCCGGGGGGCAGCGTGCGTGATGCGGAGTCAGTTGAGGAGGCTGACAAGCACGGGATTCCCATGCTCTTCACCGGTGTCCGTCACTTCCGCCATTGACAACGGGACAGCGGTCTGCCCTGTCATTCTGAACGGAACGAAGTGTAGTGAAGAATCTGATTGCATTATGAACAAGAAAGTATTAGTTATCGGCGGCGGGGGCAGGGAGCATGCCATTGTGGACGCCCTCTCCCGCTCGGGGCAGGTCGGGAAGATTTATTGTGCGCCCGGGAATGCCGGCATTGCTGCCCTTGCCGAATGCGTCCCTATCCGCGACACTGCGGTGGAGGAGTTGAGGGACTTCGCGCTTGCCCATGATGTTGACCTGACGGTCGTCGGCCCTGAATCTGCCCTTGCTGCCGGGATAGCGGACGTGTTCCGCGCGGCGGGACTCCGCATCTACGGGCCTGACCGTGCGGCTGCCGAGATTGAGTCGAGCAAGGACTTTGCCAAGGCTCTTATGCACAAATATGGCATCCCCACGGCAGCGTACCGCACATTTGAGGACTACGATGCCGCTTTGGCGCATGTCAGGTCTCATTCCCTGCCTGTCGTGCTCAAATATGACGGCCTTGCAGCCGGCAAGGGGGTGGTGGTGGCTGAGACCCTCACCGAGGCCGAGGCCGCGTTGGCGGACATGCTGCTGGACGACAAGTTCGGGCACGGCAAGGTCGTCATTGAGGACTTCCTCTCCGGGCCGGAGTTCTCTTTCATGTGCTTTGTGCATGGGGCTGATGTCTATCCCATGGAGCTTTCACAGGACCACAAGAGGGCCTTCGACGGGGACAAAGGCCCCAATACGGGCGGAATGGGGGCATATTCCCCTCTGCCTTTCATCACGCCGGAAGATTACAAGGAGGCTCTGGATGGCATCATGCGGCCTGTTGCGGCGGCCATGGTGTCTGAGGGGCACCCTTTCTGCGGCACATTGTACGGCGGGCTGATGAAGACGGCCGATGGAGTCAAGGTCATAGAGTTCAATTGCAGGTTCGGGGATCCGGAGACCGAGGTGGTGCTGCCGAGACTGGAGACGGACATATATGAAGTGTTCTCCGCCATAGCGGACGGGACTCCGATGCCGCCGTTGCGCTGGTCTCCCAAAGCCGCGATTGGTTTCGTGCTCGCTTCCAAAGGCTATCCGGGCAGTTACGACAAGGGCTTTGCCATAAGCGGGTTGCCTGTTCAGGACGAGGATTTGAGGGTGTTCCACATGGGGACTGCGATGAGGGACGGGCAGCTGGTGACCGCTGGAGGCAGGGTGCTGATGGTGGTGGCCAGAGGCTATGACCTCCGTTCCGCCCGCGACAGGGCGCTTGCGGCTGCGGAGCAGACAGAATGCGAGGCGCTCTTCTTCCGCCGCGACATCGGCTGGCAGTCGCTCCTCTGATGCCTCCTCAGCCGTTGCCCTCGCCTCTGCCGGCATATTATGAGCAGCCCGGCATGGCATCCCCGCC
>CAZKVW010000068.1:5466-9846 GCA_964556285.1 uncultured Muribaculaceae bacterium | reverse complement strand
CTGTCATCCTTGAATGCAAGGACGGCCCGTACGAGCCGCTGCGGGAGGAGGACATTCTTCGTTGATGGGAGGTCACACATCGTTGTCAGGCTCGGCAAAATAGTTGCGGAATAAATCTCCAGAATCTTGCGAAATGATTCTTGTCGCTTTATGATTGTTATTTTATGACAAAACAATAACTTTGTGAAAAAAGTATTTGCCATGAATAATCCATTTGTCACTAACGGCTATGCTGGAGCGGAGTATTTTTGTGACAGAGAGGCGGAAACGATGGAGATTGTTTCTTTGTTAACCAATGAGAATAATATCGCCCTCATCTCGCCCCGTCGTCTCGGCAAGACGGATTTGATATGGCATATTTTTGATAATGAGGAGATTAAAAAGAACTATTACACTTTCGTTGTCGATATCTATGCCACAAAGAATCTTAGTGATTTCGTCAACATGCTTGGCAAGGCCATTGTGGATGAACTCAGGCCCAAAGGCAGGAAGGTATGGGAGAAATTTCTGGAGGTCGTTTCTTCGTTAAGGTCAGAGATTTCATTTGACATCAATGGCCTCCCTGCATGGAGTGTAGGACTGGGAGATATCTCTAACCCTGCGGTTTCTGTTGACGAGATATTTTTGTACCTCGCTTCGGCGGACAAGCCGTGTCTTGTGGCTATTGACGAGTTTCAGCAAATTACCAAATATGACGACTCTAATGTGGAGGCAACTCTTCGCACATATATTCAGAGGAGTGTGAATGCGCATTTCATATTCTCCGGCTCTCAGCGGCATGTCATGAACGGGATGTTTACATCTCCTTCTCGTCCTTTTTACCAGAGCGTCACTATCATCAACCTCCAACCTATTCCACTGGATACCTATGCCTCTTTTTGTAAGGACAAATTTAACATGGCGGGAAAGGGGCTTAATGAAGATGTGGTTCCCGAGCTGTATAGAAGATTCGACGGGGTGACCAGCTATATGCACAGGGTTTTGAATGTGCTTTTCTCTCGTACGCTTCCGGGAAACAGCTGTTCCGTCGATATGGTAGATGACGCCATCGGTTTTATACTCCGGTTGTCTTCTGACACATATGAGTCTCTGCTATATCAAATGCCGGAGCGTCAAAGAGCCCTCTTCCTTTCCATAGCCCAAGACGGGAAAGTCAGTCATATCACAAGTGGAAGTTTTGTGAGAAGACATGGGTTGTATTCCGCCAGTAGCGTCAAGTCAGCTCTTAAAGGTCTTTTGGAAAAGGATTTTGTGACGATAGACAAAGCGGGCGCATTCGCTCCGTATGATCAGTTTTTTGTCCTGTGGCTCAAGTATAAAGGGCTGATATCGTGACCAACGCCAGTCGCTTTTCTTGAGGCGCTTGAGTCCGGCGCTGTCATACTCGAATGCAAGGATTGGCATGCTCTTGCGCAAAATCGCCCGACGAGAGCTCTCCCGAAAAATCCATGGGGAATTTTGGCGCAATGCCCAGAATTCCCCACTTTTGTAACAGCTGTTATTTTAATGGCTGTTAAATGGAAAAGGTAAATGATAAGAATGGGCAAAAGAGACCTGAAAGATTTGAAGATAGCTGTGGCGGGGACGGGATATGTGGGGCTGTCAATTGCGACATTGCTCTCGCTGCGCCACAGGGTGACTGCGGTGGATGTCATTCCGGACAAGGTAGAGAAGATAAACCGGCGGATATCCCCCATCCAGGATGACTGCATCGAGGAGTACCTGCGGATAAAGGAATTGGATCTCACGGCCACCCTTGACGGGGAGTCGGCATACAGGGATGCGGATTTCGTCGTGATAGCCGCTCCGACAAACTACGACAGCAAGAGGAATTTCTTTGACACCTCGCACGTTGAGGAAGTGATAGACCTGGTGCTGAAAGTCAATCCCGATGCGGTGATGGTCATCAAGTCCACCGTCCCGGTGGGATATACGGCTTCGGCCAGGGAGAAGTTCTCTTACAGGGAGCGCGAGGCTGACGGGACGATGAGGGTGGTGACCCCACGCATCATCTTTGCGCCTGAGTTCCTCAGGGAGTCCAAGGCTCTCTATGACAATCTGTATCCGAGCCGGATCATTGTCGGCTATGAGCAAGGGGACGCAGTTCTGGAGGAGGCCGCCCGAACATTTGCCGCAATCATCAAAGAGGGAGCCCTCAAGGAGGATGTGCCGGTGCTCCTGATGGGCTCGACAGAAGCGGAGGCGGTGAAGCTGTTTGCAAATACATATCTCGCGCTCCGTGTAAGCTACTTCAATGAGCTTGACACTTATGCCGAGGTGAAGGGCCTTGACACACAGTCTATCATCCGTGGTGTCTGCCTCGACCCGAGGATTGGGGACTACTACAACAATCCGTCATTCGGATATGGCGGATATTGCCTCCCCAAGGACACCAAGCAGCTTCTGGCCAACTATAGCGACGTGCCGAACAACCTGATAAAGGCCATCGTTGACTCAAACAGGACAAGAAAGGATTTCATCGCCGATCAGGTGCTCTCCAAGGCGGGCTACTACAGCGGCAACAGCCAGTGGGACAGCTCACGGGAGAGAAAGTGCGTGATAGGGGTCTACCGGCTGACAATGAAGTCTAATAGTGACAATTTCCGCCAGTCCGCCATTCAGGGCATAATGAAGCGCATCAAGGCGAAAGGCGCGGAGGTGATTGTCTATGAGCCGGCGCTTGATGACGGGGCGCTCTTTTTCGGCAGCAGGGTTGTCAACGACTTGGAGGCGTTTAAATCCCAGTCGCAGGCGATAATCGCGAACCGGTATGACGCCTGTCTGGATGACGTGCAAGACAAGGTATATACGAGAGACATATTCAGGAGGGATTGAGATATGAAACGTTATTGCCAGACGCTGGAGCTGCGGGATGACCCGGAGATGATTGACAAGTATGTGGATGCGCACGCCCATGTGTGGCCCGAAGTGCAGGCCGGCATCAGGGAGGTGGGCATCCTCGACATGCAGATATACCGGCTGGGGAGGCGGCTGTTTATGATTATGGACACGGCGGATGATTTCGACTTTGTCAGGGACAACGCGCGTCTGGCCGGCCTCCCGAGGCAGGCGGAGTGGGAGGCGTATGTGGCGCAGTTCCAGGGCTGCGACCCCGGCGCCCCTTCAACAGAGAAATGGCAGCTGATGGAGCGGATATTCAAGCTGGACGCGCCGGCTGGGTCAGAGGAGAAGCGGCATTGAGGTCTGATGGAGACTCGGTAATTAAGCCGTTGCGCGATGAATGACGGATGCGTAACGATGTGGAATAGGACAAGGGAATAACATTATGCCAGATACAAGCAGAATCAAGCCGGCGGGAGTCGCAGTCCGTCGGCGGGAGCCGCTGCTCTCCAACACGGTCAAGCCCTCCGGGATGACGCTCGAACAGTGGCAGGTGCAGCTGCGCAGACAAGCGGCTGCGGCGGAGGACTTTGCGGTCTCGGAGGTAGACGTGCGCCACACTCCCGGACTGTACAGGGTATACAGCGCCAAGTCGCGCCTGTCGTACCAGGTGAGCTGGTACGGCAGGGGACATCAGCTCAACAGCTGCTCCTGCATGGATTTCAAGACCTCGCGGCTCGGCATATGCAAGCACACGGAAGCCGTGCGGCTGTGGGTGGAGAGGCAGGGCGGAGGCCGCGTCCGCAGGCCCAATCCATCTTCGAGCGTGCTGTACATGGACTATACGCAGCCTCCTGTGCCGAGGATATATTACGGGGAATGGGAGCTGGGGGCTGTCAAGGAGATATTTGCCCCGCTCACTGACGGGAACGGGCGATTCAGCGGCCTCTCCGTCCTGAAGATTCCGGATGCGGTGAGGCAGGCCCGCGAGGCCAGCCCCGCATTCGTGTGCCGGGACGATGTGCTCGACTTTGCGAGCCGGCGCATTGATGACGTGGGGCGGAATGCCCGTCTGGATGAGGTGCTGCGCGACAAGAACTGGTGGGAGCAGCTGTTTGTCAAGGGAGTGGTCCCGTACGCCTATCAGAGGGAGGGCATAGAGTTTGCAGCCCGTGCCGGACGCTGCATCATAGCTGACGAGATGGGCCTCGGCAAGACCTTACAGTCGGTCGGCGCGGCGCAGCTCCTGCATCGCGAGGGTTATGTGTCCTCCGTGCTCGTGATATGCCCGACCTCCCTCAAATACCAGTGGCAGCATGAGATAAGGACGTACACTGGGGAGGAGGCGGTGGTGATAGAGGGCAGCCCTCTCGTGCGCAAGGGGCTGTATGCCGGGGACGGCCTCTTCAAGATTGTGTCCTACAACACATTCAACAATGATGTCCGGGCGTTCGGGGACATGGAGGCGGACATGGTCATCATGGATGAGGTGCAGAGGCTCAAGAACTGGAACACCCAGATTGCACGTTCCGCCAGGAG
>CAZKVW010000068.1:4151-5366 GCA_964556285.1 uncultured Muribaculaceae bacterium | reverse complement strand
GAGCGGATGGATCAGAATCTGCTTGTCCCCATGACCAAGGAGCAGATGGACATCCACAACGGCTGCAAGGAGCTCGCCGCCCGCATAGTGTACAAGTGGAGGCGCATGCGCTTTCTCAGCGAGACAGACCGCCGCAGGCTGCTCTCATACCTCTCCCAGATGCGGATGGCCTGCGACAGCACATTCGTGCTGGATCAGAAGACGCGTCACGACACCAAGGTGGACGAGGTGCTGGACATCCTCGACAGCATTCTGGGCTCTGGGAATGAGAAAGTGGTGATATTCAGCGGATGGGAGAGGATGACCAGATTGATTGCCGGGGAGCTGGAGGCCAGGGGAATAGCATTCTCCAACCTCAACGGCAGCGTCCCTGCGGCCAAGCGCAAGGAGATTATCGGGAGGTTTGAAACTGACCCGGTGGTAAGGGTGTTCCTCTCGACGGACACCGGGGCAACCGGTCTTAACCTGCAGGCCGCCTCCTATGTCATCAACCTTGACCTCCCATGGAATCCGGCAGTGCTGGAGCAACGCATCGGCAGGGTCTACAGGATTGGCCAGAAGCGCAATGTCCAGGTCATCAACCTGGTGTCGGTCGGGACAATTGAGGAGAATATGCTCACCCGTCTCAAGTTCAAGACGGACCTCTTTGACGGGGTGCTCAACGGAGGGGAGGACAGCGTGTTCCTCGATGACAACAAGTTGGAGCGTCTGGTGGATGAGCTGGGCGTGGCCTCCGATGGCTTCACCTCTGAGGGGAGGGCTGCGGCGTCCCCGGTGGTGGAGGACACGGAGGAGCGGGAGGCGGCCCGCAGCCCCAAGGAGGGCGCTGCGGCAAATGGGACTGTCACTGAAGACGATGACGGCCGCGCCGCTGCTCCGGAGGAGCCCGGGAGCGGGCTCGGCATGGGCGTGACGGGCGTTGATGGGGATCTCGGCATGGGCGAGGATGAGGGCATTGATGACGTGGAGCCTGCCCCCAAGCCGGCGGGGACTCCGGCGGAAGAGATTGTCCGCCAGGGCGTGTCGTTTGTCGGCAACCTGCTCGGCGCGCTGCAAGACCCTGAGTCCACGCGCCAACTTGTGGATGCCTTGGTCAAGGAGGATCCGCAGACAGGCCGCGCTTCCATAAGCATACCGGTATCCGGCAAGGATGCCGTGCTGCGTTTCGCGGAGCTGCTGCGCGGGATATTGTCAGTCAACAACAAGCAATAGCTC
>CAZKVW010000068.1:0-4051 GCA_964556285.1 uncultured Muribaculaceae bacterium | reverse complement strand
TGCGCGTCAAGATGACGGAGTACTACTCCCGCTTCGGCATACAGGTGAGTCCGGACGACATAATCGTGACCACCGGCGGGTCTGAGGCTATACTCTTTGCCTACATGGCCTGTCTCGACCCGGGGGATGAGATCATTGTCACAGACCCGTCTTATGCCAACTACATGGCTTTCGCCATCAGCTGCGGCGCGGTGGTGCGCAGTGTCAAGACTTCGATACACGACGGGTTCAGGCTGCCTCCGATAGAGGATTTCGAGAGGGAGATCACCCCGCGCACGAGGGCGATACTGATATGCAACCCCAACAACCCCACCGGAATGCTCTACACTCGGGAGGAGATGCTGCAGCTGCGCGATATCGTCCTCAAACACCGTCTGCTGCTGTTCTCGGATGAGGTGTACAGGGAGTTCCTCTACACGGATGAGCCGAGCCTGTCTGTGCTCCAGCTGGAGGGCATAGAGCAGCAAGTGGTGCTGGTGGATTCGGTGTCCAAGCGTTACAACGAATGCGGCATCCGCATCGGCGCCCTTGTCACCCGCAACCCGCTCATCCGTTCGTCGGTGATGAAGTTCTGCCAGGCGCGCTTGAGCCCTCCGCTGCTCGGGCAGATAGTCGCCGAGGCCTCGTTTGACGCCCCGCAGGAGTACATGGACATGGTGCATGACGAGTACAGGGCGCGTCGGGACTTGCTGGTGAATGCCATCAATGAGATTCCGGGGGTGTATGCCCCGATGCCGCAAGGCGCGTTCTATGTGATGGCCGAACTGCCTGTGGATGACGTGGACGGATTTTGCAGGTGGTGCCTGAGCAGCTTTGAAGACAGCGGGGAGACGCTGATGATGGCTCCGGGCAGCGGGTTCTACACCAATCCTGAGGAGGGCCGCCGACAAGTGCGCCTGGCGTATGTGCTGCGGCGCGAAGACCTGTCACGAGCCGCTGAACTGCTTCGCAAAGCCTTGGAAGCCTATCCCGGCCGGATCCGTTAGCTTGGCGCTCAAGCGGGATCCACGTCTATGACAATGTGCCCCCGATAGCGTCTTGACTCCTCGAACTCACGCACCTTGGCTGCAATCTCCCGCTTGCGGGCTGACAGGCTGCGGTCTTTGGGCAGAAAGAACTGCAGGCTCCCGAGGCAGGCTGACAGTTCGGCGGTCATCTTGCCCAGGCGGGCCTCGTTGCTGTCGCTGAGCCTGATTTCCACCAAGCGGGTAAACGGCGGGTAGCCGAAGCGGGCGCGTTCCGCGAGCAGGGCGCCGCTTATATCCTGACTGCCGGCGGCAATTGCCTTGAATACGGGGTGCGAGGCGTTGCGGGTCTGGATGAGAAGCCGCCCTCGGGCGGCCCTGACAATGCCTTTGAGCGTTCGGAACGCAGTCTCGTCGGCCCTGAAGTCCTTGCTGTCCAGCAGGAGGTCGGCATCCATCACCACTATTGTGCCGTATTTGCCTATGGCTCTGACATCCAGTGTGCCAGAGCCATTTTTTTTGCCTATGCTGCGGCTGCCCCTCAGGGAACGGAAAACGAAGCGGTTGTCACGTATTTGCTGGCGGAACTGGTATTCCGTCTCGGTGAGGTCGCTCCACGGCGAGAGTATCAGCACTTTCTGCTTGGAGGCCTGAGCCTCTTGTACGGCGGAGAGCATCTTGCGGGAGAGCCCCCCCGGCATCATGCCGCGCTTGCGCTTCTCTTCGGCGGTGTCGATGATTTCCGGGACTGCTCCGCCGGTGGAGGCTGTGTCAGGCAGCTCTACGGAAAGGTATTTGCCGCAGGCGGCATTGTACAGGGACTCTGTTGACGGCAGTTCGCTGCCCAGCAGGACATCGGCCCCGCGCATCGCGGCCAGAGCCACGGCAGCGTCACGCGCCTGGTACAGGGGAGCTGCGGCAGTCTGTTTGTAGGAGGGGGATTCTTCCTCGTCCACGATGACAAGCCCCAGTTTGGAGAACGGTAGGAAGATGTTGCTGCGGTGTCCCTCGATGAGCGTAGGGACTGGCCCTCTGACGGCTTTGGCGGCCTCCCTCTGCCACACGTAACCGGGCCTTGCCGCTCCAGGCCGGAGAAGCAGCACGTCATGTCCGGTCTCCATCTGCCGTCTGGCCAGCTCCCGGTAGATGTCCTCACGGCCCGGGCCGCGCAGCAGCACTGTCTTGCGCTCGTCAAATCCGTCCAGTATCCGTATAAGGGCGTCTTTATGGGATGGCGGCAGGCTCTTGCGCCCAAGGGCGTCCGCACCTGTGCAGCGGTTGCCTCCTGTCTCTTCGCCTGGCTGTGCGCTCGCGCGAGCCTTGCGCTCCTCCGTGGCTGTGCGTCCGGCTGGGTATATCGCCTTGTACACCTCCCCGACAGTGCACATGTAGTAGTCCGCTACAAATCTCCAGTACTGCATTTCTTCCGCCGTGACATCCTCCAGACCGTCCGCAATCCCGAGAATGGGATGAATGCGGGACTTGTCCACGTCCGGGAAGCCTCCGGCAGAGGACACGACCCCGACATATTCTCGCCCCGCCATCCGCACCTTGACACGCTCGCCCAGACGCAGCTCTTCCTGGGAGCTGTACCACGGCTCCCAATCCAGCCTGAGCGGGACAATGACTTGGACGTAATGCATACCGTCGCAAATTAAGACGCTGTTAACAGCTTCCAGGCAAACTTCACGCTCTTCCGAAAATGCAGTGTGAATGTGTCGGGCGAGGCGCAGCTTGCCGAGACTACAGCTACAGGGAGTCTATCACGGAGATGATCTTGCCGCGCACATCCTCTATGGTGCCGCTGCCGTCAATCTCATGGTATTTGCCGGCCTGCCGGTAGTAGCTGACCAGCGGCTCCGTGCTTGCATGATATGTCTTGATCCGGTTGTCGATGACAGCGTCGTCGGTGTCGTCGGCGCGTCCCTCTATCCCGGCGCGGCGCTTGATGCGCTCATGCACGGTAGCGTCAGGAATCATCAGGGAAATGGCCCCGGTGACTTCCTCGCCCCTCTGCGAGAGCATCTCATCGAGGGCCTGCGCCTGTGACAAGGTGCGCGGGTAGCCGTCCAGCAGGAAGCCGTTTACTCCCTCCGTGCTCTCGAACGCCGACTTGATCATGCCGTTGACCACTTCATCCGGCACGAACGCCCCCGCGTTGATGAGAGCCTTTGCTTTCTTGCCCAGCTCTGTGCCCGCTGCCATTTCGCTGCGCAGCAAGTCTCCAGTGGAGATGTGCCTGAGCCCGTATTTCTGGGACAATGCGCCCGCCTGGGTGCCCTTGCCGGCTCCCGGAGGGCCGAATAGAATGTAGTATCGCATAGCCTGTTTGCCCTTGTCATCGTCATCGAGGACATAGATGTCCTTGTAGCCCCGTCCCAGCTCGTCATAGTCGAGTCCGAATCCGAGGATGAATTTGTTGGGGATCTCCCGCGCCACGTAGTCAATCCGGATGTCCTTGTCATAGACATCGGACTTCAGAAGCATGGTGCAGATGCGGACATCCGCAGCCCCCTCCCGCAGCAGGTAGTCGTGCAGGAACACGATGGTGCCGCCTGTGTCCACGATGTCTTCGACCACTATGACCCTGCGCCCCTTGACGCTGCCGGTCAGCCCCATCGGCATCTTGACCTGTCCGGTGGTGCGGGTGCCGCTGTAGGATGTGAGTTTGACGGACATGAGCTCGCAGTCAAACGAGAGCCTCTTCATGAGCTCCGCCGTAAACAGGATGGCCCCGTTGAGGACGGTCACTATGACCGGAATGTCTTGCCCGGAGCCGTAGTCCGCGTTAATCCGCTCCGCCACAGCGTCGATGTCCCGGATCAGCTCGTCATAGGGAATATAGGGGACAAATGTCCTGCCGTTTACGCTCAATTTCTTCATGTCTGCAAAATGTCTTTGGCGGAGGCAGCCTTGAAATATTCACTCTCGTTCTTTATGGTTCTTTCCGGCCATTTTCTTCTGCTTCAACTGTCTCGAAAATCTCTCATAAACAACTTCGGCAAACATTTCAAAACAGCTTCTAAACGTTTCGCCCGCGAAGTTAACAAATCGTTTGGGCAAATGGAAACAAAAAATTACTTTGC
>CAZKVW010000067.1:0-10246 GCA_964556285.1 uncultured Muribaculaceae bacterium | reverse complement strand
ACCCGACATTCGTGCACATCAGCCACAAGCTCCACGGGGCGCAGCGCGGGCAGGTGCTCTATAACCGCAGGTACAGGGGCACGAAGATAGAGGGCTGACATACACGACGGGAAGCCCCCGGGAGCGTCCGGGGGCTTTTCTTGCAAAAAATCTTGATTTAATTAGTTATTTCAAAATAATTGCCACCTTTGTATTGCCGTTCAAGATGAAAGGCAAAGGAAAATCCGAAGCGCCTGAAAGGCAGTAAGAAAAAACCCGCAAATCTTAAAAGTCATGGTAAAGCTTGTCATTAAGATTTGGTTCATAAAGATTACAATCGAAATCTGAATGAATCACGGAGGAGGCCAGAGGAGCCGGCCCCTCCTTTGCGGGTTTGGTGCAAAAATACAAAGAAATGCAGAAAGACAAAACAAGCGCGAACGGGAATTGGGGCGGCGCCCGGAAAGGCGCGGGACGCAAGTCATCGGGTTCCTACGGGGCAAAGACTGTTGCGGTTGCATTCAGCGTAAGCGCTGCCACAAAGGAGCGCCTTCGCGCCCTTAAAGCCATGGGGCTTTCCGGGTCCGACATCTTGGAGAGAGCCGTCGCGGAGGAGGCCAAGAGGAGGGGCATAGAAGCGGGCTCATGTGGCGGTGCTGAAAGTGAAATCCGGTGACACAAAAGGGTGACGCCCTGCGGCTTTCGGGCGGGGCTAAAGAGACCCGAAAACGGGGCAAAAACCCGTTTTAAGCCCGCAGAATATGGCCTGAAACTCAATGATTTGGGCACAACAGTCCGCCCATCTCCACGAACAGCACACCGGTTCTTAAGCATCACCGCCTGAATGTCAGGCGGTGATGCCTTTATATTCGGCGCAGACCTGTCTGTAGCTCTCGACGGAACCGATGTCATAACGCCTCCCGGGCATTTCCATCGCATGCACCGGCGCCTGCTTGCAAAGCCATGAGACATAGCTGCCCGGCGCGTCGGTGCCGCAACCGGAGGCGATGCCGTCAGGAATGCGCCTGACATCCATGCGCGTGTAGAAATAGAACGGCGGGCAGCACCAGTGCGAACGCGGCTCTGACGGCTTCTCCACCATATCCGTGACCAGGCCGTCACCATCCACCTGCAATACGCCGCACTTGCGCAGCCTCGCCTTGTCCGGCTCATAATAGCGCATGATAGCGGAAGTCCCTTTGTCCATGGCATACCCGACAAACTTGCCGAGACTGAAATCCAGCAGGTTGTCGCCCGCTATGACAAGCAGGTCGTCATCGATGCCGAGACTTTCCACAGCAAACTGCACGTCCCGCACCGCCCCCAGCCGGGTCTCATTGGTCATGCTCCCGTCATCAGCCACGGTGACGTGCAGCCCTGTCCCCACAGCCCATGAGCGGAAATGCCCCGCGAACTTGTGGTTGGAGACTACGACATATTCATCAACGCCCACAGAGGACGCGATGTCGCCCGTCAGCCAGTCAAGTATCGGCTTGCCGCCCACGGGCAGCAGAGGCTTGGGGAAGTTCTCTGTCAAAGGATATAGTCTCGTGGCGTATCCCGCCGCCAATATAAGGCACTTCATAATAATCTCTATACAGTCACTTCGCCGCTGCCGACCCCATCAGCGGACGAGCAGATATATGCGGCATACTTGCCCTTGAGAGCCGGGAACGCCGCCAGATACTCCTCCTCCACGCTCCTTGTGATATCCTCCGCGTACGCCGGGTCAATGACCGCCATGCAGCACCCCTTGAAGCCGGCGCCGCTGAAACGCCCGCCATATACGCCGTCCGTATGTGTCAGCGCCTCGTACAGCTTTTTCAGCTCATCAGAGCCGGTTTCCCAATTGTATATGGAACTCCTGCCGCTCTCAAAACTCAAGCGTCCGAACTCCTCTATATCCCCCCTGCGCCACGCCTCGGCCGCCCTCTCCACGCGGGCCACCTCGCTGTACCAGTGCTCGGCCCTGCGCCTCCAGGGATCGGGAAGCCTGTCCTTGTACTGCAGGTACACCTCATAGGGCACCTCACGCAGATGCGTGTCAGCAAACTTCCCGTAAGGCAGGCCGGCGAATGCCTTGAGGGCATAAGCCGCGCTGACGCATTCGTCCACCCTCATGTTGAATGCGGAACCCGCCAAAGTGCGCTCCACCCCGCTGAAAAAGACAGCTATCGCCCAAGGCTTCATCGCCGGGTTGACAGGAATCAGCTCACGACTGTCATCCAGGGTATCCAGATACAGGAGGTGATTCTTGCGGCAAAAGACCTCGCAGCTCTGGTCAAGCTTGCCGCACTTGACCCCGACGTATTTGTTCTCCGCATCTTTGGCTATGCGTATCAGTTCAGTCTCTGTCAGGGTGATCCCGTTGACCTTGCACAAGGCGATGAGGAATGACAGGCACACGGCGGCCGACGAAGACAGCCCCCCTATCGGCATCGTTCCCTCGATGACCCCGCTCAAGCCTGTAGAAAGGGGCCGCAAGTCGGCAAGCTCCTTGGTCACTCCGCGCAGATAGTCCGCCCAGTCGTCCTGCTTGACATCCGGCACATCCCGGACATGCCATTGGGCGCGTTTGTCAAATTGCAGGGAGCACAGCTCTATGACTCCATTCGCCTTGGGCCTGTAGGCCAGATGAATGCCCTTGTCAATGGCAAAGCCGGTCACCTTGCCGAGCTGGGTGTCCACATGCGCTCCCACAGGGCAGACGCGGTACGGACAGAATGAGACCCCATCCGGGGCCTTGTGGTAAATCTGTTCAAATCTCTGTATGCAGTCCATATTGCAAAATTTTTTCACAAGGCACTGTCCGGCAGGCTATTCTCCGAGCAGGCAGCGGCGCCAGAACAAATGGTCGGCATCCAAGGAATGCTTCCGCTGCTCGCCGCGATAGCCGTGCATCCCGTCCGGATACAGCATCAGATCAAACTGCCTCCCCTGCCTCTGCAACTCGTCCACAAGCTGCAAGGTGCTCTGCAGATGCACATTGTCATCCCCCGTGCCATGCGTCAGCCGGAGCATCACCGAGCCGTCGGCATCAGCCCCCACGGGATACTCCCCCACATAGCCAAGGACGCGCGAACGGGCGTAGCCGTCCGGATTGCGCTGAGGAGTGTCCATAAACCTCTCCGTATAATGGGTGTCATACAACATCCAGTCGTACACTCCCCCACCGGCAATGCCGTAACGGAAGAGGTCGGAACGCGTCAGCAGCAGCATCGCCGTCATTGTGCCGCCAAAAGAGAATCCCTCCACCCCTATCCTGTCCCCGTCCACGTAGGGCAGAGAGCGCATGTGCTCCGCCCAAGCCGAGAAGTCCCTGACCGGGACGCTCACAAGGTCCCGCCAGTCCAAGTCCGTCCCTGCGCGTCCGGTATGGCCAGCCACACGCGAATCTGCGACCACGTGTATAATCCCGTTGTCGCTCCACCACTGGTCATCGTCCCGCGACGGCCTCCGCCATCTGTCCCTGACATACGGAGTGTCCGGGCCGCCGTATATCTCGAAATGCACAGGATACTTCTTCACAGGGTCAAAACCCGCAGGCAGTACGACAGCGGCAAACATGTCCTGGCCGTCCTCGGCCTTGATGCTGACTACCGACGGCAGGGCATACGCGCCAGGGTCATAGCCGTCGCCACACGCGTCAGCCACCTTGTACGCAGCCTCGGAATAGCGTCCGGACGGCCTGCGCCCCAAGCGGGCTCCGGCACGGGCCTCACGCCGCGCTCTCCACGCCTGCGCAGCTTTGGAGGTCTCACAGAGCCATATCTGGGTAGGAGTCGAATATCCCGACAGAGACGCGACAAAATAACGCCCGTCCGGGGAGAATGACACTCCGCCCACCGCCAAAGAAGTGTCGGTAAGAGCTGTCACCACGCCCCGGCTGTCCGCCTTGTAGAGGCAGGAACGCACCCTCGAATCCCTCTCCGCAGTAAAATACACCTCCCCCCGGGACTCGTCCGCCCTGAGCAGGCGTATTCTCCAGTTGGGGCCGTCCGTCAGACGGCGGAGCGTCTGCCCATCGTATGAAAGGTAATAGACCTGTTCCCATCCGGTCTCGAATGAGCGGGCCATATACAGCCCGTCCCTTCCGAACTGCATGTCCTGCATCCAGTTGAGCCATGTAGGATATTCCTCATGGTAAACGTGGCGCTTGGACCCGTCAGAGGCGGACACGGCGTAGAGGTCGAGCGTGTTCTGCACCCTCGGCTCACGCGTGACATACAGGGCCGACCCGTCCGCGCTCCAGAACGGCGTGCCGAAATATTGGTCTTCCCCCTCGTCAAAGTCCGCCCACAGAGTCTCGCCCGTGCCAGCATCCGCAATGCCTATGCGCACGGACGGGTTGGGCTGTCCCGCCTTGGGATAACGGGTCTCCCTCAAGCTGCCGTATTGTCCGGCTGGCGAATATATGGGAAACATCGGCACTGCACTGTCGTCAAAACGGTAGAACGCCACCCTCTTTGAGTCCGGAGACCACCAGAAAGCACGGTAACGGCTGGCGCGGCCGAATATCTCCTCATAATAGACCCACGAGGCATAGCCGTTCAGTATCAAGGGCGATCCGTCGGAGGTGACACGCGTCTGGGCTCCGGATTCCACGTCATAGATATACAGGTCATTGCCGCGCGTATATGCTATGCGGCTTGAGTCCGGTGACCATGCGGGATTGACCGCTCCCTCGACAAGGCAGTCCGCCGGCGGGCGGACAGCAGCGGATTGCGGGACAGGACGCCGCGAATGAGACTGGGCGTCCACGCAGAAAGCGAGACTGTCGGCATATGTCCCGTCATAGGAAAATGCTGCAGTCCGGCTGTCAAGCCATTTCCACGCGACGGGAATCTCATTAAACTCCTGCGCCCCGAGGCCGATGCCGGCACACAGCAGCGCCGTCAGGGATAATGTCACTCTCATACAAAAAACCTGTTGTCAAAATTAATCAGATAGACCTTGCGCACAGCGCGTGTCAGAGCAGTGTACAGCCATTTGAGGTCGTCCAGAGTCTGCTCCTCCTGCCAGAACGGGCTGTCGATGAACACGCAGTCCCACTGGCCGCCCTGACTCTTGTGGGTCGTGATGGCATTGGCGTACTTGAGCTGCAGGGCGTTGTAATATTTGTCCTCCCGGACAGCCTCGTAACGCTTCTTCTTGGATGTGATATGAGCGTAGTCCGCATTGACGCCCTGATAAAGGGCGTTCTGCTGCTCGTATGTCAGCGAGGCGGACTCCGACTCCAGAGTGTCCAGACAGACCTTGGCTCGCAACTCCTGCCCTCCGTAGTCAGGCAGCTCCAGCCGGGCGTCAGCAAAATTCAGCCCGTACCGCTCCTCGTAATTGCCGATTGACACCAGCTTGGCTATGTCGCCATTGGCGATGTAGTCCACATCCTCAAGATGCTCGCAAAACTGGTAGCAGTTCTTGACAATCATCAGCTTGTCCCCCCTGACCAGCCTCTCCTCGCGGAACTGCACAACAGAGCGGATGCCGAGATTGTAGCGGATGGCCCTCTTGTTGGAACGGCACAGCACCACCGTCCCATCCTCGCCGAAACGCCCGTAGGCATCCCCCAGCGTCTCCACAAGCACCGAGCCGCTGACGCGCTCCACATCGTCCGTGCCGCCGAGGTCGAGCTTGAGATCACGCGTGAGCCCGTCGACCCCCATGCCGGAAATCAAATTGCGGAGCGCAGTGGCGTTGCGCAATATCCCTGACTCCCTGGCCTGGCGCACCACGGTGGTCAGCTCCTCAAATACCACTCCCCCAAAGGCTGACATGTATTCTTTTGACAGTGCCGGGCTGGCCTCCAGACCCACCGGAGGCAGCTGCGCCGAATCCCCCGCCAATATCAGGCGGCACTCCGCACCCGAGCGCACATAGAGGATGAGATCCTCCAGCAGGTTGCCGGTGCCGAACTGCACTGAGCTGTCACGACCGGTGTCGCCAATGCCTATCAGGGACACCTCGTCCACAACGAACAGCGCACCCTTGGACTTGTTCGGCGCGAGAGTGAACTGCCCGAAACCGTCATCCCCCACCGACTTCTGCCGGTATATGCTCTTGTGTATCGTATGAGCCGGACGGCCGGCAAACGAAGACAGCACCTTGGCCGCGCGGCCGGTAGGGGCCATCAGCTCACAGCTGACCCCAAGGCTGGACAGAGTCCCGATTACGGCGGACAGCGCGGTCGTCTTGCCGGTGCCGGCATAGCCGTTGACTACAAGGATGTCCGCGTCGTCCCCCGTGACAAAACGCGCCACGGTCTCCAGCAGCCTGTCCTGACAGGAGGTCGGCTCCATCGGGAGATGCCCCCTGAACTGCTTGTACAAATACCCGGCCCTGCCCCCGATCATCATTTGACAGCCCTGCGGGCAAAAAGGAGTCCGAACACGGCAAGCACCGGATAGATTTCCACACGTCCGAGGAACATGTCCAGGGTATAGATGAACTTGGCCGCCGACGGGACGGCGTTAAAGCTCTCCATGCTGCCGACATCTCCAAACGCCGGCCCGACATTGCTGAGCGAAGTGATGGACGCGGCAACCGCATCCGCCCCGCCGGTCCCGGCAAGCAGACAGAGCACAACGGAGACTGCGAGGGCGAGGAAGTACAGCTCCACGTACAGGAGCTGCGGCGCGACATCCTCATCGCGGAGCAGACGCCCGCCAAGCCTGACCTCATTGACAGCCGAGGGATGCAATATGCTCCCGAGCTGCCGTCCCACAGACTTGAGGATGAGCAAGAAACGGTCACACTTGATGCCGCCGGAGGTGGATCCGCTGCACCCGCACACGATGGCGGCGAGCATGAGGACCGCATTGGCGGACAGCGGCCATGAGGCGTTGTCCGTCACGGCAAAACCGGATGTGGAGGTCACGCACAGGGTCTGGAAAAGAGACTGCCAGAGCGTCACTCCGGAGCCGGAGGCCTTGAGGATGATGCTGACAATCACGGCTACGGCCGCAATGGATATCAGGTAGGTCTTGACCACTGGATTGCGCAAGGGGCGCAGCGAGCGGGTGGCGACGGAGATGTACAGCTGCCCGAAATGCAGGGAGGACAGCAGCATGAATACCATGGTGACGCCCTCTACCCATCGCGAAGAGAACGCGCCAATGGAGGCGTTGCGTGTGCTGAACCCTCCGGTGGCGCACACGCTGAACGCATGGCATATCGCGTCAAACGGGGACATCCCGGCCAGCAGGTACGCCACAAAAGCCCCTGCGGCGAGCGCGATATACACCACGGCGAATATGTACACCGACTTGTTGGCCCTCTGGCTGTAGCCCTCCCGTATCATGGAGGACAGCTCCATGTTGGACAGCCGCATCCTCATCTGCGTGTCATCCGGTATGATCAGCAGCAGGAACACGACAACCCCGAGGCCGCCTATGAAATGAGTGGAGGCACGCCAGAAAAGCAGGCTCTTGGGCAGAGCCTCCACGTTGTCCAGTATGGTTGACCCCGTGGTGGTAAATCCGGAGACACTCTCGAACCATGCGTTGACAAGAGAGAACGGGCCGCCCCACATCGCGTATGGCAGCATGCCGAACACAAAGGACAGCAGCCAAGACAGGGTGATAATCATATAGCCGTCCTTGAGGGTGATAGCTGTCGTCCTGCGGACAAAAATAAACGGGAAAGCGCCCACCACGAATGTGATCACAAAGCTGATGCTGAGAGCCGAGAGCGCACTGTCGTTGCCGTTCGCCATGGACACGAGCACCGACAGGAACATAAACAAGGCGCTCACCAGGAGCGCATAGCCTACGTTGCGTGATATCGCCTTGACATTCATGGGCAGCGGACTTTCAGACCCGGTTCTTGAGATTGCTTATGCGCTTGCGCAGCTGGAGGTTCTCGCCCACGAGTTCGGTAATCCCGTCATTGAGCTCCGCAAGCTGGTCATCCCCGTCAAAGGTGCAGGTATACTTGTGGTTGTACGCCCGGTAGTTGCGCAAGCCGGCAAGCATGCGGTACAGGGGGTTGACATAGTACACGAGTATAAAATACAAGAGCAGCAGCGCCAGCATGATGCCGACCGCCACTGCAATGATTCCGGGGATAATGCTCCGGTAGAATCCCCTGTCGAAGCGCAGCGAGTTGGCCCTCAGGTCCCCGTAGATGGCCGAGCTCATCCTGTCAATGAATGTGTTGAGCCGCAGGTAGATTGGCTGCAGACGGCCGAAATACCAGCTGCGCGTGTCAGTGAAATCGGACTCCATCACTTCCGGCAGCTCCAGTGATGCCAGCATGTATGCCGAATAGGCGTAGAGCACGGAATCGGTCAGGGGCACGGCGCCGATGCCCGCGAGGGACGAGCGCAGGCTGTCGCAGCGGGACAGGAACCCCTCCTTGTCGAAATCAGGCAGCTTGCCTCCGGAGTCCTCCCCTATGGCGGCAAGGATGCCGAGATTGTAGGCGTTGGCCTCCTCCGAGAGCTTCTGCGCCGCGTTGACGCTCCGCACATTGTCTGCGATAAGCGAGGAGACGTAGCTGCTCATGTTGCGGTACTCCATCACCGAGATAATGCCGGAGGCAAGCAAGATGACACAGATAGAGCACAGGCTGGCGATAATCTTGGAGCGCACTCCCAACTTCGGAAGCGGAATCTTGAGCAGAATGTCCTTGAAGTTCATCATCCCTCTGGGGTAATCATTGCAAATGACAAATATAGCAAACTGGGCGATGTTTTGAAAAAGAAAAACTTTTAAAATGTTTTTGAGAAAAGATAGCGTGTTTTTAAAATAATAAATATCTTTGTGAGGGACAAGCCAAACGCCCTCCCTGTCAGAAATGAGCAAAAACTTCCTTGCGGACGCGGACAGCAAGAACGCCGCCACGAAAAGAGAAATCCTTAGGCTGTGCATACTGCACGGCAGTTTCTCAATATCAGACCTCTCCCGTGAAATCAACTCCAGCGTGCCCACGGTGACCAAGATCATCTCCGAGCTGATTGAGGACGGATGGATGCAGGACCTCGGCAAGCAAGGGACTTCCGGCGGACGCAGGCCCAGCATCTTCGGGCTCAACGAGAATGCCGGATTTTTTGTGGGCATCGACGTGGCGCGTCACCATTTCCATGTCGCGATCACTGACTTCAAGGGCGACCTGGTCGCGTTCATCCAGGACATAGAATTCGTGCTGGAAGCCAAGGCCGAGTCATTCAAGGCCATCTGCAACAAGGTCAGGGAGACGGTCGCGGAGGCTGGAGTCAGTTGGGACAAGATACTGGCTATCGGCGTGAGCCTGACAGGGCGCGTCAACCCCGAGGAGGGGTACTCCATGACTTACATGATGAGTGACGCCCTGCCGCTCAACACGATTTTCGAGCGTGAGTTCAAAGTCCCCGTGTCCATAGAGAATGACTCCCGCGCCATGACCTACGCCGAGTACCTCGTGGGAGAAAGCGATGAGCCGCGGCAGCAGAACATGCTCGCCATCAATATCAGCTGGGGGCTTGGCATGGGCATGATACTCGGCGGCAAGCTCTACTACGGGCAGTCGGGGTTCAGCGGCGAGTTCGGGCACTTCCCCCTCCTGGAGAACGGCAAGATATGCCGCTGCGGCAAGATAGGCTGCCTCGAGACAGGGGCTTCAGGCAGCGCACTCGCGGAGAACATCCGCCAGCAGCTCGCCGCCGGCAAGAAGTCGGTCCTGAGCAAGAAATACAACAGGGGTGAAAAAATCGAGCTCCAGGATATTCTCAAGGCCATTGAGGAAGAGGATATGCTCGCGATAGAATGCCTTGGGGAGATAGGTCACACGCTGGGCAGGGGCATCGCCGGACTGATCAACCTTTTCAACCCCGGGCTGGTGGTCATCGGAGGGCGGCTCATCGTGGGCAACGACTACCTGATGCTGCCCATCAAGACCGCTGTCAACAAGTACTCCCTCAACCGGGTTAGCCGCGACACGACCATCCGTTTCTCCACGCTCGGCCGCAAGGCGGCGTCCATAGGCAACTGCCTCATCGCCCGCAGCAAGATGCTCGGCATAATGTCGAACTAAGAGGGGGGGGGCTAGGCCGCCCCCGTCACTGGAGCGTAGCGATGGCGCTCCTCAGAGCGCCCGGCGGTGCGGGCATTTTGGCGAAGACAAAATGCGGGAGCAAGGAGCCGCGGGGGACGTTACGGGGGCAGCGCCCCCGTCACTGGAGCGTAGCGATGGCGCTCCTCAGAGCGCCCGGCGGTGCGGGCATTTTGGCGAAGACAAAATGCGGGAGCAAGGAGCCGCGGGGGACGTTACGGGGGCAGCGCCCCCGTCA
>CAZKVW010000066.1:8497-10413 GCA_964556285.1 uncultured Muribaculaceae bacterium | reverse complement strand
ACATCGCTGTCTCCATAGGTGTCGTAGGATGAGGTGACGACCTTTTCGCCGGGCTCAAGACCCTCCAGCACCTCGTAATACTGGGGGTTCTGTCTGCCGATGCGGATCTCCCGCTTGACCGCCTTGCCCCCGTCAGGAGTCAGGACATATATCCATTTCCCTCCAGTCTTCTGATAGAATGTGCCGCGCGGGATGATAATGGCCTCTTCGGGCTGCCCGAGCTGCAAGTTGAGATAATACGTCTGTCCCGTGCGGATGTTCTCCGGCTGCTGGCCGTCGAACTTGAAGTCCGCCTGGAACTTGCCGTCCCGCACCTCGGGATAGACCTTGCGGATGGATGCGCTGTAGGTCTCGCCCTGCCTCTCAAAAGTGGCTCCGAGGCCTGTCACTACCCTGTCGATGTAATGCTCGTCAATCCTCGCCTCAATCTTGTATGTCCCTACGGAATTGATCTGCCCTATCTTGGTGCCGGCCGCAATGCTCTGCCCGAGCGTCACATCCAGAAGTCCCAGCTCGCCGTCAATGGGGGCTTTCACCACAAGGTTGTCCTTGCGGCGGCGGATCATCTGCATGTTGAGGCGCATGTTCTCAAGGCTCTCCTCCATCCTGTCTATCTGCGCCCCCCTGTAGAGGCTGTCCTGCACGGCACGCTCCTTGACCAGCTCATACTTCCTGACGGCCAGCTCGTAGTCCTCCTTGGCCTTGAGGTAATCCTCCTTGGCGATGAGCCGGTCTTCGTACAGGGCTTTCTGCTGCTCGTAAGCGCGGCGGAGCCTGTCCGTCTGCATCCCGTAGTCAAGCTCATTCTGCCTCACCTCCAACTTCTGCTGCTCCATCGAGATCTGGGTGTTGCGCTGGATATTCTCCTTTTCAGCAAGCTCGGCCTCGGAGTTGAGTATCTGGAGGTCGAGGTTGTCATTGGAAAGTATCAGTATGGGGTCTCCGGCCTTGACTATAGACCCTTCTTCAACGATAATCTTTTCCACCACGCCGCCCTCCTGGGGGCTGATCTGGATGGTCGTCATAGGCTGCACCTGCCCGCCTATGCGAATGTAGTCATTGAACTCGCCGAGGGCTGCCGTGCCTACGGAAATGGCGTCCCTGTCCACCCGCAGAGTCTTGTCGTGGGGGCGGGCAATAAGGTAAATGATGAAAACCAGAAGCAGCGCCCCGCCCCAGTATGGCAGGGCCTTTTTGGTGAATGCCAGTCTCCATCCGGTCTTTTTTTCTAATATCTTGTCCATTGTTTTTGTTGTTTTCTTCTCTGAGAGCCTGTCCTGAGTCTGTCGAAGGAGAGCCGTAGGCGACCGAAGAATCTGTTATTGATCAATGTATTCAATTCCGCTGTAATATTTGACGACGGCCTGTTTGATGAGATACTGGAAGAGGGAGTTCATCTCGTCCGCCTGCGCCTTGAGAAAGTTGCCGCTCGCAGTCTGGAACTCCAGCGGCGAGATTAGCCCCTGCTCCAACTTCTTGAGATTGAGGTTGTAGGCTTCTTCCTGCACCTCCGACTTGCGGAGAGCCTGCAGCCAGGCCGTCCGCGTCCCGTCACAGTCCTGAATGGCCCGGCGCACCTCCGACTCCACGTCCCGCAGCTTCTGGTCGCGTTCGGCCGAGGCTCTCTCAAAGGCATTCCTCTTCTTGGCTATCACGGAATGCTGCTGAAAACGGTTGAATATAGGGATGGAAAGCGCGGCCTCAACGTATTCGCCGCCGTTGTGATTGAACTGGCTGCGGAAAGGCTCGGTCTCGGAGCCTTGGTAGGTGTAGAAAGTCGTATTCCAGCCAGCATAGAGGCTGAGCGTCGGGAGAAGCTGCCACCGGGCGGTGTTGAGCTCCCGTCTTGCGTTGAGGCTTGCCCATTCGGCCTGGCGCACGCCAGGGTTGTTGGCGAGGGCGAATTGGACTATAGA
>CAZKVW010000066.1:4345-8397 GCA_964556285.1 uncultured Muribaculaceae bacterium | reverse complement strand
GATGTCCGTGTCAATCCGCAATTCCTTGTCCAGCGGCCAGAACATCAGGTCAGAGAGGGTCATCTTCTGGTCATTGTACCGGTTGCGGACGTTGATGAGGTCATACTCCCTGTCGGCCAGGTCGGCCGCCATCTGCACTACGTCCGCATGGCCTTTCTGCCCGAGTTCCTCCTGCCTTTGAGCTTTCTTCAGCGACAGCTCCGCCGTTGAGACCTGCTCCTCGCAGATATCAGCCAGACGCTTGTAATACACGACGTTGTAATAAGCTTCCATGACCGCCAGACAGATGTCCGCCTCCGCCTGCTTCTCTTGAGAGTCCGCAATCAGGAGGCCCGTCCTGGAAATCTTGATGTTGTTGACGGCCTTGAACCCGTCAAAGAGATCGAAGCCCGCGCTGACTCCATAGCTGTTGTGAAAAGAGGTGGTCTTGAAATAGGTGTTGGTCTGGGGGTCTATGCTGCGGCCGAAGTTGTAGTAGGCGTATGTCGTGCCGCTGACAGTGGGAGTAAAGGCCGCAAGGATCGCGTCACGCCGCTCTATCCGGACGTCTCCGGCAGCTGCCTGGCAAATGCGCAGCTTGGTGGAGTTGGAGATGGCGTATGCCATGCAGTCCCGCAGGGTCATCACATCCCCGCCAGCGATGTCTGCGTCGTCCGTGCCGCCCGGCTCTTGGGCGGAAACCGCGCCCAGCCCAAGAGCCCCAGCAGTCAAAAAGCTTATGAAAAAATGTATGTGTCTCATGCCTGTTGCCATATTATATTGCTCGCCAGAGGAGCTTGCCACGACCGTGCCAAGATAGATAAGCGATTGATATACTGACAAATACGCCATTGAGAACAAGAAAAAAGAGTGTAAAGAGGCTTTACACTCTTTACACTCCGGCCTTTACACTCCCGCCCGCTTTACACGACGGCAAGGATGACTTCCGCACGTCACATTGAGGCGTTCATGACGGCCATCATGGCATTCTGGTTCCGGGCGGCGCTCATCTTCCCGAAATTGTACTTCAGTCCCAGCTGGAAATGGCGGCCAATGAGGTTGCTGTACCTGTCCTCGGCGTAATTGGCGCTGACGCTGTGGCGGAGAAGCCTGGTCTGGTCGAGGATGTCCAAGACACTGGCAAACAGGTTGAACGGGCCGACATTCTTCGAAACCGAGATGTTCCACTTGAGTTCGGGGTCGCCATATCCGCTGGAATAGCCGTGGTAGAAATCATATTCCAGCGCAGTCTTGAGCTCAAAAGCATGCCTGGTCGTGTATTCGAGCGTGAGCGCAGCAGAGTTGTCCCATGTGTTGACATCCGCATCCGGGTTGAGGGAATACCTTGCCCGCTGGTTCTCGGCTGAGACCTTCGCCCAAGCCGAGAAATCCTCGTAGCGGTACACAAGTGTCAGGGACGGAGTGACGCTGTACACCGTGGTCTTGCTCCTGTCAAAGCCGCTGTTGCCCTCATAGAAGATGTCTCCGGAGCTGCCCGCCCCCCAGAAAGAGGCCATGAACGCATCGTAGGCGAAAGTGTCCACATCAAGCCCCGGGAGGACTCCCCTGCTCTGGTAACTGATTGAACGTGTGATTGAAAAATCGACATTAGGGGACAGCCTGAATCTCTTGTCCTTGTCAAGCGGCGTTGAACAGTTGCTCACGAGAGCCAGACTGAATGAAGGGCTCTTGGAGTTGACCGGAATAGAGTACATGACCCCCGCGTCATCAAACCAGCTGGCGGTGACGACGCCTCTGGAGACAGATGAAAGACTTCCGGAGATGAACATGGAACTCTGCCTCTGCGCGTTTGAGGCGCTGAAGTAGGCCATGGCCGTCTGCCTGAATGACGGCTTGAGATAGATGTTGCCCAGAGAAATCCTGGTGGGGTCAGAGATGTCCGGCACCGGGCTCATGAGCGAGTTGCCGGGCCGCTGGGAGTAGCCATTGCAGAGGAGCATCGCCATCTTCCCGGCGCCATTGTATCGTATCGAGAGCGATGGCGCCCAGTTCCAGAGCCATTCGCCTTTTCCGGTGTCCGTCTCGACGCCAAGGCTTTTTGAATGTGTCTCATTCTTGACGGCAAACACCTGCATTCCTGTCTGGAAGTTGAATTTTCCCGGCTTGTACTGCAGCAGGGCGCTGGCGGTATGCCGCTGATAGTCATTGTCAGAGACCGCAGAATAGTATTCGTTGTATATGGAATAGGCCTTGGAGTCCGAGACCGTGGGAACAAATCCGGAGGACGGGCCTGAAGGGGTGCAGGCGTTCTTGTCGGTATTGCTCCCTGAGAATAGCGACGTGCCGCCCAGCTGCAGGGAAACGCCCTTGGAGAGAGGCTCCACATAGTTCAGGCTGCCGCTCGCCGACCAGCTGTCCCCGTCGATGTCATAGAGAATGTCCTTAAGGCTGGAAGTCCCTGCGGCAGAATACTCCGCGAGAGAATATTCCTTCCTCTTGGAGTCATTTGTGCGGAAAGAATAGCGCCCGGAGAAAGTCAGCGATCGCCTCTCCTTGCCGAGCCCTTTCACCCCAAGGGAGAGAGTCCCCGCCGTGGAGAAATTGTCCCCTTTTGAATATGAGTTGGTTGCCGAACTGTTCAAGGCCTCGGCCGCTGTCGAAGTCGAAGACTCTCCCTGAGAGAGGACGGTCGAGCGGACAAACTTTATTGACGGCTCAAAGCTGACGCTGAACTTGGACACGTCCGTTTTCCTGATCTGCAAATTGGCTCCATAGACCCTGTTTTCGGTGTTCCTCCTTGAATATGACCCCGTCAGCATGTCGTCCCCCGCGCTTTGGAAAGTGGTACGCGAGACTCTTGACCTCGAATCGTTCTTGCTGTCGGTGGCTGTGGCTGCGGCCGTGATGGCGAATCCCTTGATCCTGGACGTGTTGAGGTTGGCGGCCCCTTGGCGCAAAGTGTTGATTCCGGGCGAATCTATCGGGGAGAAATCCAGGCCGCTGTCATCGTCACCGCCATCGAGGCCTGCGATGAACACGGTACCACCCTCATCGGGGACATTATAAGCGTTGGCTATAAGCGTCAGCTGGTCCTTGGTGTTGTAGCCGGAGAGGAGCGCGTTGCCCTTGTAGAGGAGCTTGTCAGCGCCTCCGAGCCCTCCGTCATCTTCGTCGCTGAATTCCGCCCCGCCGCTCAGGCGGGCGTTCCCGAACCAGCCGTCCTCGTATTCTTTCTTTAGGGCTACATCCATCACCTTGTCCTTGGCGTTGTCCTCGATGCCTGTGAACTTCGACTCCTCAGACTTGTTGTCAGTCACCTTGACCTTGTCAACAATGCTGGCCGGGAGGTTCTTGACGGCCACGGACGGGTCATCGAAGAAGAATGTCCGCCCGTTGACCGTTATCTTGCTGACATCGGCGCCGTTGACTTTGACCCTCCCGTCGCTTCCGACCTCTATCCCCGGCATCTTCTTGAGCAAGTCCCCGAGCATGTCGTTGCTGCCGGCCTTGAACGCGGCGGCGTTGTAGATAAGGGTATCCCCCTGAATGGTAAGCGGATTGCCCGATGCCTGCACCCTTGCAGCCGCAATGGCCTCATAGTCGGGCTGCAGCCTTATCGTGCCGAGATCCTCCGCGGCCTTTCTGAAGAAATGCCGCACCGACTGCGGCTTGTATCCCATAAACTCCACCGTGACGCTGTATTCCCCTCTGGGGATATCCTTTATCGTGGCGACCCCAGAGGTGTCGGTGAGGGTGAAATTGGTGATGACCGTGTCTTTCTTCGCCTTGAGATAGACAGAGGCGAAAGCTATCGGCTCGTCCGAGAGGGAATCCGCTACCGATATCCGGAGGGAGGACATCCTCTGGGCTTCGAGCTGGTCCATGGGCACTGCCGTCACCTGAGCCCTCGCGCCCAGAGCGCACACCATCAGGGAGCAGGCGGTCAAGACTAGTCTTTTCAAAGGTTTCAAGTTTCGCAAGGCAATACAATCCTGTCGCTAAAGATAGCAAATTAAAGCAAAAGTCAGCGCTCCTTGCCCGCGTCCGCGATAAGTTTTTCCAGATCCTCGCGGGACATCAGCCCGGTGAAACAGATGAATGTCGATTCGTCC
>CAZKVW010000066.1:0-4245 GCA_964556285.1 uncultured Muribaculaceae bacterium | reverse complement strand
GGCTCCGGCCGGAATGTTAAGTATCACCATGGAGGACTTTGCAGCCGCTTTCAAGACTCTGGCCAAAGACCCAGGCGGCAAAAATTATCTGAATACCAGCTCAAAGACGGTCAGGGCGGGGTCGGAGCGGACGAGATTGAGGCTGCCGCCGTGGGCGGTCATAATCTGGCGGGCCAGCGAGAGCCCGATGCCGGAGCCCTCCTCCTTGGTGGTGTAGAACGGCACGAATATCTGCTCGCGGGCGGCCACTGGGATGGGAGCCCCGTCATTGGCCACGCTGATGACCACCTCATCATCATCACCCGTCCTTGCGGCAATGTCTATCCTCCTTGCGCCGGCCTGAACGGCGTTCTTGATGAGATTGATGAGGATTTGCGAGATCTGCCCCTCGTCGGCGTAAATCATCAGGTCAGGCTCCTTGGAGCTATAGGCGCAGACGGCCCCGGCGGAGGCAAGCAGCTCGCTGTCAAGCGATATCACCTTGTCCGCCAGCTCACGGACCTCTATGGCGTGCCTGTAAGGCCGGGCCACGCCGGAGAGCTGCCTGTACGTCTCCACGAACTTGATAAGATTCTTGGAGGAGTCGCTAATGGTGTCGAGCCCGGCCTTGACATCCAGCTCGCTGCGTCCGCTCTCGTCCATTGACTTGGACAGGGCGTCAGAAAGAGAGGCAATCGGCGACACCGTATTCATGATCTCATGCGTGAGCACGCGGATAAGTTTGGTCCATGAATCCTGCTCATGCGCCTGACGCTGCTTCTCGAAGATAGTCCGGATACGGTTGAGCGTCCGGTTAAACCTGCTCTTGTCCCGGAAACGGAAGTTGAGCTCGCCGTCCTCCAGCGCATCCATCATGTAGGCCACCTTGTCTATGTCCTTGCGGCGGGTGCAGATGGAGGCCGCGACCCAAGCTATGACAGCCGCCGCCAATGCAATAATTATGACGAGCCAGACGGGCATATTAACAAATTGTCATTCTGAACGAAAATTGTCATTCTGAGCGGAGCGAAGAATCTATATTCCATATTTTTTAAGTTTAGAATATAGGGTCGGACGGCTTACGCCCAGCATCTTGGCCGCCGCCGAGATGTTGCCGCTGCAGCGATTCATCGCGTCGCGGACAAGGGCTTCCTCGTTGGAGGAGAGATTCTTCGCTCCGCTCAGAATAACATTAGAGGCGCCCATTCCGGCGGGAGATGCGTTCGCGCCGATGGCCATAGAGGCGTCAGCCTGAATGTCCTTGGGCGAGATGACATCTCCTTCCGAGAGGATCACCGCTTTCTCGATGCAATTCTGGAGCTCCCGGATATTGCCGCCCCACCAGGCCTCCCGCAGCAGCCTTGCCGCCTCCCCGCTGATGCCGGTCACCTGCCTGTGGTACTTCTCGGCGAAACGCCTGACGAACATCTCAGAGAGCGGGACAATATCCTCCCGGCGCTCACGCAGGGGAGGCAGGGAGACATGTACGGTGTTGATCCTGTAGTAAAGGTCTTCGCGAAACTGCCCGCGGCTGACCAGCAGCGCCAAATCCATATTGGTGGCGCAAATCAAGCGGATGTCCACGCTCACGGCACGGGAGCCGCCCACACGCGTCACGCTGCGGCTCTGTATAGCCCTCAGCAGCTTGGCCTGCAGATGGAGAGGGATATTGCCTATCTCATCCAGAAAGAGAGTGCCCCCGTCGGCTTGCTCAAACATGCCCGCATGATCGGCTCGCGCGTCTGTGAACGCGCCCTTGACATGACCGAACAGCTCGCTCTCAAATAGCGTCTCCGTTATGGCCCCAGCATCCACCGACACCATCGGCTTGCCGCTGCGGGGACTCATCGCGTGAATCTCACGCGCCAGCACATCCTTGCCAGTGCCGTTCTCGCCAGTGATGAGGACGGTGGCGTCAGTCGGCGCGACTTTCTCTACAAGCCTGCGAATGGAGGCCATGGCAGGGGTTGAGCCCCAGAACATGGATTCTTCGCCTGTCATTCTGAGGCCGGAGGCCGAATAATCCGCCTCCTCAGCCCTCTGCGCCTTGTCCCGGGCGGCAGCCAGCGTGGCCATCAGCTTGGCGTTGTCCCAAGGCTTCACGACAAAGTCAAACGCTCCCCGCTTCATCCCCTCCACAGCAAGGGCGATATCGGCGTATGCGGTGAACAGCACCACTTCCACTTCCGGCATCATCCGCTTGATCTCCTGAGTCCAGTAGAGGCCCTCATTGCCGCTGTTGACCGATGTGTTGAAATTCATGTCCAGCAGCACGACCTCCGGCCGGAAACGCTCCAGCGTGCTGGCCAGCGTCACCGGCGAGGGGATTGCCTCCACCTCGGCGAATTGCAGCGGCAGCAGGATCTTGAGCGCCTGACGTATCCCGGCGTTGTCGTCAACGACGAGTATTTTTCCTCTCTTTGAAGCCATATCCGGCCGCCAATTTATGCATTTTCTCCGCCACGCGCAAGCCCTGCACGTGCGCCCGCAGTCTCTTCATCCCTGGCTGTCACAGGATTCAGGCCGTCACGGAAGATTGCGGATTTTTTAGCGAGGGTCTTTCAAAGACCAAAAAAGCGGATTAAATTTGCGCGTTAACCATTTTCCTGCTCCTACGCTAATTGCATTAAAACTTCTGGGCTCGATAGCCCTGCTGATTTACGGCATGAAGGTCATGAGCGAGGCCCTGCAAAAGATGGCAGGCCCCCAACTCAGGCACATGCTGGGTGCGATGACCACCAACCGATTCTCCGGGGTCATCACCGGGGCCATCGTCACAATGGCGGTGCAGTCCTCCGCAGCTACCACCGTAATGACGGTGTCTTTTGTCAATGCCGCGCTGCTCACCCTCAGCCAGGCCATATCGGTCATCATGGGAGCCAACATCGGCACCACCCTCAGCGCGTGGATCATGGCGGCCGGGTTCTCATTCAATGTGTTCTACATCGTATGGCCGGCGTTCCTTGTCGCCATCATTATCATACAGATAGGCAAGCACCGTTATGTCGGCGACTTCCTCTTCGGGCTGTCGTTCCTGCTGTTCGCCCTGGGGATGCTCAACCAGACCGGACGCGAAATGGATTTGGCGCACAATGCCGCTGTGATGAATTTCTTCACCTCGTTCGACTCGGGCAGCTACCTGACCATCCTCGTGTTCCTGCTGATAGGGTCGGTGCTGACATGCATTGCCCAGTCGTCTGCGGCGCTGATGGCCATCACCATGGTGCTGTGCTCCACAGGGGCCATCACCATCTACCAGGGCATCGCACTTGTGATGGGCGAGAACATCGGCACCACCGTGACAGCCAACCTCGCGGCCTTGAGCGCCAACACGCAGGCTCGCCGGGCCGCACTTGCGCATCTGGTGTTCAATGTCTTCGGAGTGCTGTGGGTGCTGGCCATATTCTATCCTTTCGTGCGCCTGGTGTGCCGCATCGTAGGGGTTGACCCCAATGCGGACAGCATTGACCCCGGACGGCTGACTGTCGCGCTGGCGGCTTTCCACACGGGATTCAATGTCATCAACACCGCAATACTGATTAATTTCATCCCCCAGATAGAGAAACTTGTGTGCAAGCTCATCCGCCCGCGCAAGAGCGAGGAGGATGACGAGTTCCGCTTGCAGTACATCGGCGGAGGCATCATGAAGACCCCGGAAATTTCCGTCCTGCAAGCGCAAAAAGAGGTAATAGTCTTCGGGGAGAAGATGAGCAGGATGATGTCGCTGGTGGAGGAGGCCTTCGGGGCCGATGACGAGCATTTCCCCCAGCTGTTTGACCGGATAGAGAAATACGAGGACCGCAGCGACAAGATGGAGAACGAGATAGGCCGCTACCTGGGGCAGGTGAGCGACGCGCACCTCTCCGATGAGACCAAGGAGAAGATCCGGGCGATGCTCCGAGAGATCAGCGAGCTGGAGTCGGTAAGCGACAGCTTCTTCAACATGGCCCGCACCATGCGGCGCAAGCATGACAACAAGATTGCGTTCACGCAGGAGCAGGACAGTGCCGTGAGGCGGATGTTCTCACTGGTCAGCGAAGCCCTCACCCAGATGAACCGCGTCCTGTCCGGACTCAAAGAGGATCAGGACATATCGGTGTCGGAGAGCATCGAGACCCGCATCAACAGCCTCAGGGACGAGCTCAAGCAGGAGAATATCGAGAGCGTGGATGCCCATGTCTACAGCTATGACAACGGCACCATCTTCAACGACCTCATCGGCGAGTCCGAGAAGACCGGCGACTATGTGATGAACGTGGTGGAGGC
>CAZKVW010000065.1:8288-10804 GCA_964556285.1 uncultured Muribaculaceae bacterium | reverse complement strand
AGCGGTTGCATCGGGGTTGTTTTTTAGCCAAAATAACAATATATTTGTGGACAGCAGTGAGGGTTCTGCCGTTTGCGGCAGGACTTCTCTTTTGCTTGTAAGGGCCTGCGGAGGCGGTTTGGCGCGGACGTGTGCGTCATCGGCCTTGGAGGGTCACATTGAGCTGTGCCGGCGCTTGCGCTGACACGGTGTTTTGTGCTGATGCTTGTCGGCAAAACGAGGGGGCGCAGGCTTCCATAAGGGAGATTGGGGGGGGGAGGATATTTTTTTGATTTTTATGTAGTCATTCAAAGAATAGAGTATGGCACAGATTCATTATGTTACCGCCGAAGGGCTGGCCTCGCTCCGCAAGGACCTCGAGGACGCTCTGGCGCAGAGACCTGTAATTTCCGCGCAGATTGCGGAGGCCAGAGAAAAGGGCGACCTCTCCGAGAACGCCGAATACGAGGCGGCAAGGGAGGCGCAGGGGCTGCTTGAAGTCAGGATCGCCAAGCTCAAGGACCAGGTCGCGAATGCCAAGGTGATTGACGGCTCTCAGATCAGCTCGGACAAAGTCGGCATCCTGTCCAAGGTCAAGGTGGAGAACCTTGGCAACAAGGCGGTGATGCAGTTCACCATAGTCGGGGAAGCCGAAGCGGACTTCTCTCAGGGCAAGCTCGCGGTCACCACGCCTATCGCCAAGGCTCTCATGGGGCATTCCAAGGGGGAGACGGTGGATGCTGCGGTCCCGTCCGGGCTGCTCAAGTTCAAGATACTGGACATTTCCATATAAAATACCATGGCCACTCTCTTCAGCAAGATAGCCGCCGGCGAGATACCCTCGTACAAGGTGGCGGAGGACAAGGACTTCTACGCGTTCCTGGACATCAATCCCGTGGCAAAGGGGCATACTCTCGTCATCCCGAGGAATGTTGAGGATGACTACATCTTCCATCTGGACGAGGACACGTACAGCGGCCTGTGGGCATTCGCCCGCAAGGTGGCTATTGCCCTCAAGGCGGCAGTCCCCTGCAAGCGGGTCGGCGTGGCCGTGCTCGGAATGGAGGTGCCGCACACCCACATTCACCTCATCCCGCTCCAGAGCGAGGCTGACATGGATTTCCGGCACAAGGTGACGGTGTCCCCTGAGGAGCAGGAGTCTCTCTCGCGTTCAATATTTGCCAGATATGAGGAGCTTTAGCATAAACGCCATGGGGCGGTCCAGCGTCTTGAAGAGTCTTGGCCGGGTGCTGGCGGCGGCTCTGTCGCTCTCGGCCCTGTCGTGCTCCAGGACTGCCAAGATAGAGTGCCGTGTGGCGGACTATGCTGGGAGGCCGGTCGTGGTCAAGCTTTTGGATGTCAACACTTACAAAGTTCTTGACACCCTTACTGCGGACGCTGGCGGGCGGCTTGTGTGCAAGGTGGCGGCTCAGAAAGGCCAGCCGGAGTTTGTCTACCTGTACAAGGATGATGTCAAGATAGCCAGCGCAGTCGCCTTGCCCGGCGACAAGATCAGCATCGAGACCGACACGCTCGGGCGTTATACGGTCAAAGGCTCGGAGGAGAGCGTCCTGCTTGCGGAGGTGGAGAAGAGCTATGCCTCGTTCCTCGATGACGTGTCAAAGGCGGTTGCCAAGGCTGACGGCACAGAGGCCGACAGCACAGTCAACAGGGAGCTGTCCTCCCTGTACCTCCAATACTACCGCAAAGCCCTGACTTTCATCATACGGCATCCGTATTCCATCACCTCTGTGCCGGTGTGTTTCCAGACCGTCTCGGACGGGTTCCCGGTTTTCAACACCAGCACCGACGCCATCAGGTTCCGTGCGCTTGCTGACTCTCTGGAGACAGTATATCCCGAGTCCAAATATGTAAAGGCTCTTGAGAGGGAGACTGCGCGGCGCGAGAAGCTGCTCTCTCTGGAGGAGAGCCTCAAATCAGCGCAGCCAAGCGGCTATCCCGAGATCAGCCTGGGCGACATGCAAGGGCGCAAGGCGTCCCTGTCAGAGGTGGACGCCAAGGTGGTGCTCCTGCATTTCTGGACTTCATCCGACGCTGACCAGAAGCTGCTCAATCAGGACGTGCTCAAGCCCGTGTACGCCAAGTATCACAGCAAAGGCTTTGAGATATATGCCGTGGCTCTTGACGCTGACAAGTCCTCTTGGGCGAGCGTGGTCAAGGCGCAGGAGCTGCCGTGGATCAATGTGTGTGACACGCGCGGCCTCTCCTCGCCGTACCTCGCCACGTGGAATGTGAGTTCGCTGCCGCTGTCTTACCTGATATGCGACGGGGAGCTGACCGGAGGGAGCATCTCTGACAGCAAGGGCTTGGAGGCTCTGATAGCGAGGGGGCTGGGCAAATAATTCAGAACAGCTTGCGGGCGCTCACCGTAGCGGTGAACTCCTTGAGATAGAAAGGCTCGAAGTAGGCTGTGTCCCGGAATCTCCGCTGGCGGTATTCTTCCTCGGCGAGGGCTGCCATGGCGTCGGCCCTGGGGCAGCATTGGACGAATGTTGCCAGCGCCCCGCCCGCATTGC
>CAZKVW010000065.1:0-8188 GCA_964556285.1 uncultured Muribaculaceae bacterium | reverse complement strand
GTCTGATTCCTCCCGTCCGCCAATCACGCTGCGGCATTTGCCCGCGCCGTCCCCGATGAACAGCGCCGGCCCCTGGGCCAGCTCCCCGGAGAAGCTGTCGGGGGTGACGACGAGCGCGCGGGTCTGCGTCAGGCGGCTTCCGTCCGCCGAGAAAGTCGCGGTATAGACCTCCATCCGCCGTGCGTCTATCATGGGGATGATGTATTTGCAGCCCTGCGGCACGAGGCCATCAATACTTGCCTGCGCAGCGAGGATGTCGAGAGTGCCCAAGGCCAGGAGCGGGATGCCCGCGCCGAAGCACAGCCCCTTTGCCGTCGAAGACCCCACCCTGAGCCCGGTATATGAGCCGGGCCCCATGCTGACGCACACCGCGTCACAGTCCTGCACACGCAGCCCGCAACGTTCGAGGACTTCTTGCACGTATGGGGCTGTCATTGAAGCATGCATGCGCGGCGCGTCGCTCTGTGCGATTGCGAGTGTCTTGCCGTCACGTTCGACCGCTGCCGAGCAGAGGGCTGTGGATGTCTCTATCAGGATGATTGTCGCCATGTCACTGCTTGAAAAGTAGAGCCTTGAGGTAGGGGAATATCGTATATGAGATGTCCCTGAGCGGAGCGTAGAGCTTGGATCCCGACAGCCTGTCCTCGCTGATGAAAGGGAAATGCGCGTTGACGCTGTCTGCGAGGATGATGACAATGCCGGCCACGAGCACAGCCGTGCACAGGCCGAATGCCGTCCCCAGCAGCCGGTCGGCCCAGCCCAGGCTGGCGAGCTTGAACAGCCCTTTGAGCAGCTTGCCAAGCAGCGCCATCAGCAATATCACCGCCACGAGGACGACGACAAAGCCTATGATGTGCAGCGCGGAGTCAGGGATGCCCTGCACCCGCTCGGCTATGGCGCTGCACACGATCTCCGAGAAATGGAACGCGAGCCACACTCCGGCGACCAGCCCGACGAGCCCGAAAGCCTGCGAGATGAAACCCTTTGCAAAGCCCCGCACCATGGCAAAAGCCAAGCAGGCTGCCAATATGATGTCAAGTATGTCCATAATTGGTAAAAACAGGACAATTTGCTATCTTTGCGGTCTGCAAAAATAGGGATTTTCTGATGACATTCAAAGAGTACAGAGGCTTGGACCTTGTCGCCGTCGGGGCGGAGACGCTGGAGAGGTGGCGCAGGATAGGGGCTTTCCGCAAGTCCCTTGAGCTGAGGGACGGCGCGCCCGAGTTCGTCTTCTTTGAGGGTCCCCCTTCCGCCAACGGCAAGCCGGGCATCCATCATGTCATGGCCCGCTCCATCAAGGATGCCGTGTGCAGGTACAAGACGCAGACCGGATACAAGGTCGAGCGCCGCGCAGGCTGGGACACCCACGGGCTGCCGGTTGAGCTGGGCGTGGAGAAGAAGCTCGGCATCCGCAAGGAGGACATCGGAGTCAAGATTTCGGTCGAGGAGTACAACCGCACTTGCCGCGCCGAGGTGATGAAATACACCCGTGAATGGGTGGAAATGACAGAGCGCATAGGCTACTGGGTGGACACTGACAATGCCTATATCACATACGACAACCGCTACATAGAGACCCTGTGGTGGCTGCTGCGCCGCATATACGACAAGGGCCTGCTGTACAAGGGATTTTCAATCCAGCCCTATTCCCCGTCCGACGGGACTGGCCTGAGCACGCATGAGCTCAACCAGCCGGGATGCTACAAGGATGTCACCGACACGACCGTGACCTGCCAGTTTGAGGTGGTCAGGGACAGGCGTTCGGAGTCTCTCTTTGAGCCGGGGCTGCCGCTGTACTTCCTCGCATGGACTACCACCCCTTGGACTCTGTCTGCCAATACCGCCTTGTGCGTCGGCCCCAAGATCCGCTATGTGCGGGTAAGGGGAGTCAACAAGTACACTGGCAAGGAGGGTGTGTACATTCTCGCCAAGGATCTGGTCAGCAAATGGTTTGACTCCAAGCGGGCTGCGTTTGAAGTCCTGCCCGGCGAGATGTCAGGGACGGAGCTTGTGGGGATACGCTATATCCAGCTCATCCCGTGGATGAAGCCCTGCGGGGACGGGGCGTTCCGGGTCATTCCGGGAGACTACGTGACTACGGATGAGGGCACGGGCGTGGTGCACATCGCTCCGACCTACGGGGCTGACGACAAGAGGGTCGCAGCCGCAGCCGGAGTCCCCCCGATTATGGTCGTGGACCGTAACGGCAAGAGCCAGGCCACCGTGGACATGACGGGCAAGTACTACGCCATTGAGGATCTCGACCCCGAGTATGTGCGCAGCAGCGTGAATCCCTCTTACAAGGAGTTCGCGGGCCGCTATGTCAAGAACGCTTTTGATGACAGCCTCCCTGCGGACGCGCCCACGCTGGATGTGGACTTGTGCGTCATGCTCAAGTCTGACGGCAGGGCGTTCAGCATACAGAAGCAGACGCACAGCTACCCTCACAGCTGGCGCACAGACAAGCCGGTGCTCTATTTCCCCCTGGACGCGTGGTTTATCAAGACCAGCGCGGTCAAGGACGAGATGGTCGCGCTCAACCGCACCATCACTTGGAAGCCCGAGTCCACCGGCACGGGCAGGTTCGGGCAGTGGCTTGAGAATGTCCAGGACTGGAATCTCTCCCGCAGCCGCTACTGGGGCACCCCGCTGCCTATATGGCGCACGGAGGACGCCAAGGAGGAGAAATGCATAGGCACCCTGCGGGAGCTGTACGACGAGATAGAGAAGTCGGTAGCCGCAGGAGTGATGCAGGAAAACCCTCTCAAAGCGGCCGGGTTTGACCCCTCCGACATGTCCAAGGACAATTATGACAAGATAGACCTCCACCGCCCCTACGTGGACGCCATCAAGCTCGTGTCTGACACGGGGAGGGTGATGACCCGCGAGCCGGACCTCATCGACGTGTGGTTTGACTCGGGGGCGATGCCGTATGCCCAGGAGGGGCTGCGCAACCTCGGCTCCCCGAGATTCGGGCGCACGGCTGACTTTATCGCGGAGGGGGTTGACCAGACTCGCGGGTGGTTCTACACCCTGCATGCGATACATACCATGGTCAGCGGCACGCCAGCATTCCGCCGTGTCATTTCCAACGGGCTTGTCCTTGACAAGGACGGCAACAAGATGAGCAAGCGTCTCGGAAATGCTGTGGACCCGTTTGAGGAGCTCGACAAATACGGCCCCGACCCCCTGCGCTGGTACATGCTGACAAACGCCCAGCCCTGGGACAACCTCCGCTTTGACGAGGCGGGAGTGGACGAGGTCAGGCGCAAGTTTTTCGGCACCCTGTACAACACCTATTCATTCTTTGCCCTGTATGCCAATGTGGACGGGTTTGACGCCAGCGCCGAGGCCGTTCCATACGGGGAGAGGCCGGAGATTGACCGCTGGATCATTTCCCTGCTCAACACTCTCATTATCAAGGTCAGGGCGGCATACGAGGACTACGATGTGACGCTTGCCGGCCGGCTGATACAGGACTTTGTCTGTGACCACTTGAGCAACTGGTACGTGCGCCTCAACCGCAAACGTTTCTGGCTCGGGGGGTTGACACGTGACAAGCTCGCCGCATACCAGACTCTCCACGAAGTCCTTGTCAAGACGGCCATTCTGGCGGCTCCTATCGCGCCGTTCTACATGGACAGGCTGTATCTCGACCTCGTGCCGGACGGGGAGGAGTCAGTGCATTTCACGCTGATGCCGGAGGCTGACAGCCCGCTGGTGGACAGTGCGCTGGAAGAGCGTATGGAGCTTGCCCAGAGAGCCTGCTCAATGGTGCTCGCCCTGCGGCGCAAGGTGGGTCTCAAGGTGCGCCAGCCTCTCTCCAAGCTGGTCATTCCGGTGCTCAACGAGGCCATCAGGGGACAGCTGGAGCAGGTCAAGAGCCTGATACTCGCCGAAGTCAATGTCAAGGAGGCGGAGTTCATCTCGGACACCACCGGCATCATCACCAAGAGGATCAAGCCCAACTTTAAGACTTTGGGCAAGAAATACGGCCCCCGCATGAAAGAGATAGCCGCCGCGTTTGGCTCGCTCGGACAGCAGGATATCGCCCGGATAGAGTCGGAGGGGACGTACGTCCTGCATTTGCCGTCCGGGGCGGTGGAGCTCTCGCAGGAGGATTACCAGATATCATCCGAGGACATGCCGGGATGGCTTGTCGCCACCGAGGGGCAGCTGACCATTGCCCTTGACATCGCGCTCACTCCCGAGCTTAAGGCCGAGGGAGTGGCCAGGGAGCTGGTCAACCGCATCCAGAACATCCGCAAGGACAGCGGCTTTGATGTCACGGACAAGGTCGGTGTCGTGATATATGCCTCCGGAGAGGACAAGGAGCAGATAGCCGCCGCGCTGGACGGCAACGGGCAGTATCTCGCCTCGCAGACGCTCTCGCTCTCAATTGGGCTTAAGGACCTTTCACAAGCCCCCGCAGAGGCTGCGGAGGTGGAATGGGACGGCGGCACAGTCAAGATAAACGTTACCAAGAAATCTTAAAGCTATGTCAGAAGAACCTAAAGTGCGCTACAGCGATGAGGAGCTCGAGGAGTTCCGCGCAATCATCGAGCAGATGCTCGACAAGGCCCGCTCGGAGTACAACAAGCTCCGCCGCATAGTTATGCAGAATGACAGCAACGATATCCAAGACACCTCCCCGTCATTCAAGACGGTGGAGGATGACGGCGCAAGCCAGCTGACCAAGGAAGAGGCGAGCCAGCTCGCCAACAGGCAGTACAAGTTTATCCAGAACTTGGAGGCCGCGCTGGTTCGTATCGAGAACAAGACCTACGGCATCTGCCGTGTGACAGGCAAACTCATACCCAAGGAGAGGCTGCGCCTGGTCCCTCATGCCACCTTGACAGTGGAGGCCAAGGAAATGCTCGCCAAGCAGGGCAAGAACTAGGAGGGAATGCGGGTCTCTGCGGGCAAGAAACTTATAATCCTCGGTATTGTGCTGGTGGTGATTGACCAGGTCATCAAAGTCCTGGTCAAGACCAACATGCAGATAGGCGAGCAGTTCAACGTGCTTGGCAGCTGGTTCCGCATCCTCTTTATTGAGAATGACGGGATGGCGTTCGGCATGTCTTTCGGGGGAGTGGCTGGCAAATACGTGCTGACCACGTTCCGGATATGCCTTTTCGCCGCTATATGGTGGTGGGTGTCCAAACTCCTCAAACGGGGAGATTCCGTCCCGGCGGGCGTGCCGGTGGGGCTGACGCTGATTGCGGCGGGGGCCATGGGCAACATCATTGACTGCCTGTTTTACGGGCTTGTCTTTGAGCCGCACCTCCCGTTTATGCAGGGCAAGGTGGTGGACATGTTTTATTTCCCCTTGATAGACACATATATAGGCGGACACCACATCACATTTTTCGACCCGGTGTTCAATTTTGCCGACAGCTGTGTGACAGTGGGCGCATTCTACCTTATACTCTTCCAGTGGAAGTTCTTTACCAAGGGCGAACACGCGGAAGACCAGTCACTTGCTAAGAAACACTAACAGTTCAAGAGATATGTACGAATCAAAAAAGAGAGTCTATCGCTTCGGAGGCAAGACTGCCGAAGGCGACGGGACTATGCGTGAGCTCCTTGGAGGAAAAGGGGCCAACCTTGCGGAAATGAGCCGTCTGGGGCTGCCTGTGCCCGCAGGATTTACTATCACCACAGAATGCTGCGCCGAATACTACCAGCTTGGCGGAGGCTATACTGACGATCTCAAGAAAGATGTCGCCGAGGCTCTCAAAGCTACAGAGGCTCTGATGGGCAAGAAGTTCGGCGACCCCAAGAGCCCTCTGCTCGTGAGCTGCCGGTCCGGTGCGAGAAGCTCCATGCCCGGCATGATGGACACCATACTCAACATCGGTCTCTGCTCCGCCACCATTCCCGGAATGATAGAGGCTACCGGCAACCCGCGTTTTGTCTATGATGCCTACCGCCGTCTCATAATGATGTACAGCGATGTGGTGATGGAAAAAGCCGAGGGCATTGAGCCGGAGGACGGGCAGGGCATACGCCAACAGCTTGACCGCATGATGGGCGAGCTCAAGGAGTCCAAGGGCTACAAAAGCGACACCGAGATTACGGCTGATGAGCTCAAGGAGCTGTGCGTCCGCTTCAAGGACAAGGTCAAGGAAGTGCTTGGCGTGGAGTTTCCCGATACTGCCGAGGCGCAGCTCTGGGGCTCGATTGGCGGCGTGTTCAAGTCCTGGAACGGCAAGCGCGCCATCGCGTACCGCAAGATAGAGAAGATACCTGATGACTGGGGCACTGCCGTCAATGTGCAGTCCATGGTGTTCGGCAACATGGGCGACACCTCCGCGACAGGCGTGGCTTTCTCCCGCAACCCGGCCACCGGTGACAACAAGTTCTACGGCGAGTGGCTCATCAACGCTCAGGGCGAGGATGTGGTGGCAGGCATACGTACCCCTAACCCTCTCAATGAGGCCACCAAGACGGAGCACAACAAGGATCTCGTCTCCCTGGAGACCGCCATGCCGGAGGTCTACAAGGAGCTGGACGGCATACGTGTCTTGCTGGAAAATCATTTCCATGACATGCAGGACATCGAGTTCACCATCCAGGAGGGGCATCTGTACATGCTCCAGTGCCGCATAGGCAAGCGCACGGGCATTGCCGCGCTGCAGATGGCGATGGATATGCTGGACGAGGGCATGATAGATGAGAAGACGGCCGTGATGAGGGTGTCGCCCTCACAGCTGGATGAAATACTGCATCCTATCCTCGACCCGGCCTCGGAGAAGAGCGCCAAGGTCATCGCCAAGGGGCTTCCCGCTTCTCCGGGCGGATCGGTGGGCACGATAGTCTTCACGCCGGCAGAGGCCATGGCGGCAAATGCCAAGGGACTCAACACCATACTGATTCGCGAAGAGACCTCTCCCGAGGACATTGAGGGCATGCGCGCTGCGGCCGGCATCCTTACGACGCGTGGCGGCATGACATCGCATGCGGCTCTCGTAGCCCGAGGCTGGGGCAAATGCTGCATCGTGGGCTGCGAGTCGATGAAGATTGACCCCGAGGCCAAGACGGTGACGTTCGACGGCTGCGACAGGGTGTTCAAGGAGGGCGACTGGCTCTCTCTCAACGGCAGCAAGGGCTATGTCTACGGCAGCCGCATTGACACCATGGACGCGAGCGAGAACCCTCTGTTCCTGAGGTTTATGAGTATCGTTGACAAGTATCGCCGTCTGGGCATACGCACCAACGCCGATACGCCTGAGGATGCCCAGAAGGCCTTGTCCTTTGGGGCGGAGGGCATAGGGCTGTTCCGCATAGAGCACATGTTCTACGGCAAGAACAGCGAGCTGCCTCTCTCCAAGCTCCGCAAGATGATCATGTGCAATACTGATGAGGAGCGCAAGGCCGCGCTGGACGAGCTGGAGCCGTTTATCAAGGCTTCGGTCAAGAGCACGCTCAGGATTATGAACGGCAAGCCGGTCGTGTTCCGTCTGCTGGATCCGCCTCTCCACGAGTTTGTCCCCAAGAGCGAGGAGAAGCGTGAGGAGCTGGCGCGTGAGCTGCATGTCTCGGTGGAAGAGATTGACAAGAGGGGCGAGAACCTCCATGAGGTCAACCCCATGATGGGACACCGGGGAGTGCGCCTGCATGTGACTTACCCGCTCATTGCGGAGACCCAGTACAGGGCCATATTCACTGCTGCTTCTGAGCTGATTATCGAGGGCCTGGATCCGCAGCCGGAGATCATGATTCCCGTGACGGTCTCGGCCAGGGAGCTGGAGTTCCAGAAAGTCCATTGCGAGAAGGTGCGCGTGGAGGTTGAGCAGAGGCTCAAAGTGCACGTGGAATATCATTTCGGCACCATGATTGAGATTCCTCGCGCGGCGCTCACTGCGGACAGGATGGCCCGCACCGCAGAGTTCTTCTCGTTCGGCACCAACGACTTGACGCAGATGACGTTCGGTTTCTCACGCGATGACGTGGGCACGTTTATGGGCGACTACCTTGGCAACAAGATCCTGGATGCCGACCCGTTCCAGACCATCGATGTCAAGGCGGTCGGCAAGCTTGTGCAGGGCGCGGTCGTGGCTGGGCGCAGCAAGAGGCCTGATCTCAAGTGCGGCATTTGCGGTGAGCATGGCGGCGACCCGGCGTCGATTGATTTCTTCAACCGCATTGGGCTTGACTACGTGTCATGTTCGCCATTCAGAGT